>NZ_JBEXNW010000011.1:0-59337 GCF_040611295.1 Streptomyces sp. NPDC002935 | reverse complement strand
GTCGGTACGGCTGGATACCCTGCCCGGATGTCATCGTTGTCGCTTTCCCCGCTCCGTTTCTCCCCGCAAGAGATCGCCGAGGTGGTCGGCCTCTACGCGAGCAACCCGGAGTACTGCCGTGCCGCGGGCGAGTACGACCCTGAGCGCATTCCGGCCGACAGGGTCGAGGCCGATCTGCGGGAGGAAGCCGACACCGAGGGCTGCGAGGTCCTGCTGGCCCGCGACGAGCAGGGCCGGATCGTCGGTCTGGTATGCCTGCTCGACCGTCACCCCACCGATGGACACCCGTGGATCGGGCTGTTGTTGGTGCAGGGGAACCTTCAGCGCCGGGGTCTCGGCCGACGGCTGGCCGGGCTCGTGGAGGAACGGTTCCGCCATGAGGGCCGGGACGGTCTCCGGCTGGCTGTCCTGGAGAACACCCCGACTTCCCTGGCCTTCTGGACGTCCCTGGGTTGGAAAGAGATCGACCGCCGTAGGGACCGCCAGTACGGCCGCCCCTGCATCGTCATGCACAAGCAATTGGCCTGAGAGACGGGCGCCTTGCCGATCGCAAGGACGCTGTGGAGGAGACCGCCGGACGCGGCTCCCGGACCGTCGGCTCCTGGGTGTGGCAGGCCGGTTTCGTGCTTCGCCCGTCAGGGCCGCAAGCCCGCCTGCCGGAGCGTGACCTTGGACAGTTCGGCTATGACCTGCTGATCGCCGCGGCGCCAGGCATCGGCGAGTCCGCCAGGCGGGGCGGAGACAGCGGTGAGAGCGCGCTGCGGTCCGGTGAGGGCGCGCAGGGCGAGCAGGTCGGTGCCTCCGGGGGCGTCGAGGAGGCGTCGGGTGGTGGCGCTGCGCCGGATCCAGCGCAGACGCGGGGGAAGCCACAACACCAGTACGAAGGCCACTGACAGGATGATCAGCGCGAGTGCGGTCAGTGTGGCCACGCGACTCACCAAATGCTCCAGCGACTGTCCGGCGTCGGAGAGATCGGTGGCGGCGTCGGCGGCGGACTGGAGCGGCTTCTTCAGGGAATCCCCGACGAAGGGCACTTTCGAGGCAGCGTCGCCGGCGTCGTCAAGGCCCGAGGCCAGGTTGTCGCCCGCGCTCTGGGCCTTCCGCCCCGGCTCGGCCAGCAGCATGATCGCGTCGTGGACGACCAGGGCGAATTTCACCACGGCCGCGATCAGAGCCACGGCGATCAGGTCGGCGACCACCTGACGGGTCCGACGCGCTGGAGTCTGGGCGTAGAGGCGCATTGGCGTGCTCCTGTTCCGGCGATGCCATGGAAGGCCGGTCGCTTGACCGTAGGGGGACTCGATGCGGAGTTCGAGGTACGGGTGTCCACGGCCCGTGAGTCGAAGCGGTCGAGCGGTGTCGTGCCGAATGCCGATGGATGGCTCTGGGGGCAGGGTCGGAACGGTTCCCGGGCAATGGTGACATTCCGTCAGAGGGGCGTCCCGCCTTTCGAGAAGGTTGCGTATGTGGATGGCGCCCCATACGCCGGGGGCAGGACCGGAGAGTCCGTGCTGGTTTCGAGCATCCGAGCTCGGCCAGGCCGGCCACCTCTGCTAGGAGCGTCCGGCACCGGTACCGGCTCTGGTCGCAGAGGAGCCGGCGCACGTGCAGACAGACGATCAACCCCCGCCCGTCGATGGGCAATTCGACCTGGTCACCGAAGCCTGTCGCGGGGTGGGCTCGGCCATCGCTGCTCCTGGAGTGCGGGCTCCTGGAGTGCCGGCTCCTGGAGTGCTGCTCCAGTCAGTGCCCTCTCGCTCGGGCCAGGGCGTTGTCGGCCTCGGACGCCAGGGCGGCGACAAGCTCGGCTGCCGGTGGCAGGTCGGTGATGAGGTCGACGGCCTCGCTCGCCCAGACCGGCAACGGCGGCACAGCCTTGCGTGCCACGTCAGCCTGATATTCCAGGCGGGCCGCCTCGGGCTCCGCCGCGAGTTCCGCTTCCCGGCCCCGCCATCGGTCGAGGTACGGGTGGCCCAGAGTGCGAGCCGTGTACTTCGACGGCCATCGGGCGCTTCGGACGATGTCGAGGATGCGGTTGCGCTCCGTGTCCTGCCCGCGTCCCTCGACGAGCGCCTTGGCGACCGAAGGATCGACGAGGGCCTCGGCCGTGGCCTGGAAGCGGGTGCCGATGACTGCCCCGGCGGCGCCCAGCGCCAGGGCGGCGGCCAGGCCCCTGCCGTCCGCGATCCCACCGGCCGCCAGCACCGGAACGGGTTCCGCCAGGTCCACCACGATCGGTACGAAGGTCAGCGTGGATCGCCCGTGCCGGGCGCCGTGGCCTCCGCTCTCGGTGCCCTGCGCCACGATGACGTCGGCGCCCAGGTCCACCGCCTGCCTGGCTTCCTCCAGATCGGTGACCTGAATGATCACCGCCGCACCAGCCTCACGGACCCGTTCAACCAACGGGCTCGGATCCCCGAAGGAGAACATCACCGCTCTGGGGCTGTACTCCAAGGCCTGCTCGATCACGTCCATGGTGGCAGCCCAGCTCTGGAACCCGACACCCCACGGTTTCCCGGCCCCCGCCACGATCGGCAGCTCGCTCGCCAACCAGTCCGGGTTGCCGCCTCCGGCGCCCAGCAGGCCGAGCCCGCCACCGTGCGAGACGGCCGCCGCCAGCTCGCCCCCGGCCGATCCGCCCATCGGAGCCAACGCGATCGGATGCTGGACACCGAACAACTTCGTGAACGCAGTCGACAATGTCATGGCTGCAATCATCGACGTTCTCGGTATGCGGGGACAGACCGACGCAGCGGCGCCGGGCGCGGCGAGCGACCGCGCGCATGGCTGGTGCCCCGGGGTACGCCCGCCGGTCAGAGGCTGCTGAACAAGTCGTCGAGCGGGGCGGGTACGCGGTCGGGGTCGAGGGCCTCGACGAGGACACGGCCGTAGCGGATCTTGCGCCCCTTCTTCGTGCCGAGGAAGCGCCGCAACTGCTGCTCCGAGGTGCGGCCCCGCTGCGCGGGCTGGCGCAGGAAGGTCCGCAGGGCGCGCAGGTCACCCTCCGCCCGGACGAGCTCCGCCACCCGAGTCACGCCCAGTGCGCGGATGAGCTCGTCCTCCAGATCCGCCGCGCAGACGAAGAACTCTTGCTGTGCCGCACTCGATTGCTCCAGGGCGCGGGCGTAGTAGGGACGCTCCCTCTCGTCGCACAGGCCCGTGAGGCGGAGGCCCAGGCCGGATGGCCCGAGGAGGCGGGCATAGCGCCCGACGCTCATCGCACCGCCCATCGGCAGGACGCAGACGCCTTCGGCCGCCAGGTCCCGGCCGCGTCTGTCGGCCAGCGCGTCGACTGCTGCGGCGTCGCTCGGCCCTTCGAGCAGAACCACTGTCCGGACGGACAGCCGCGCGGCCAGCTCGCGCGCGGGGTCACTGGGGCCACCCGCGGCCCATGCGGTGACCGCTTCCCGGAACGAACCCATGTCAGCCACGAGACGAGTCTGCGCCCTGCCCGGCCATCTCGGTAGGGAATTTCCGCCGGCGAGCAGAGCGTCCAGGCGGCCCGCGTCCAGGCGGCCCTGCCTGCTGGAGATCTCGTCTGGTCCAGGAGGCAGGGCCCTTCCGCCGCGGAGCGATCAGTAGGTGAGCGCGTCCTCGGCGGTGCCGAAGAAGCTGGTGACCTGGCCGTCGTTGACCGTGACGGGGCCACCGTTGATCGTTACCGTCGTCGGGCTCTCGGAAGCGGTGAGTGCGACCTCCATCTTGTCGGCACTCTTGCCGCCCGCGGTGTCGGCGCGCGAGAACATGATCCCGGCGTAGGCGCGCTCGCCGGTCTTCAGAATCCAGTCCTTGCCGTCAGGTCCCATGTGCTCGGCGGCGCCGTCGAGCCCCGGAATCGTGATCACCAGATCGTTCGCCGACAGCAGGCAGGGGTCGCTGCCCTTGTTGGTCGCGGTCAGCAAGGCGTGGTTGACGGGCCTGGACGCGACGGTGACGTTGTAGCTCAAGTCAGCCGTCTCGCACATGCCCACACCTCCGTCCTGACCGTCGTCGGACCCGGGCTCCGATGACGGCGGGGTGCTGGGGCTGTCGGAGGACTTCCCGCTGTCGCTGTCGCTGCCAGCGTCATCCGAGCTGGCAGCGGGCGAGGGCGTGTCGGCACCCTTGTCCGTACTTCCGGCCGACGGGCTCGCCTGCGCACCCGTGTCCTTCTCGCCGTCGCCGTTGCATGCGGTGAGTGCCAGGATGCCGAGCGACAGAGCGGCGAGTACGGCGGTGGTACGGCGTGAACGAGCTGCGTAAGCCATGAGAAGCCCCCCGGGATTCGGAATGTCCCGGTGATCGTGCCTCATGGGAGCGACACTTCCGCCCGCTCACACCGAGAGGGAACGGTCTTCGAACAGTGTTGTGACACTGTGACAGCGGCCATGGCGAAGGAGTACCGGGCAAGGAGCGGTGGCCGCGGCCGCAGCAGCCGACACGTCACGGCGCGGCCCCGAGCATGGAGTGCCTGGCGGGCACAGGCCCCGAGTGGCTGCTCGCCTTGCTGACTTGCTCTGGAGCGTGGTGCTCCGTCGCGGACGCGGAGGCAGTCGCCGAAGGTACGGCGACCGATTCGCACCAGAAGACCGTCCGGCGCTGGATGTCTCTCATCGAGGCATCGCCGACACTCTGGGCGCAATTTGTTCCGGACCGCCGGTGATTCAGATACCGCGGGCGTCGGCGAGGATGCTCGCCTGCTCCAGCATGCGTGTCGGTTCACGGCCGTTGGCCCAGGCGTCGTTGAAGGACGGTACCGACTCCACGTGGGGGCCGAAGCGTCTGCGGATCGCTTCCAGCAGCACGCCCATGGCCTGTGCCTCCAGGTGGCGGTCACCGTGGGACTCCATGCGGATCGCGCCCTGCGAACACAAGCGCCCCTCTTCGTCGGTGAGTGCTCCCGTGCACCAGCCACCTTCCTGTAGTCGCAGAGAGGCGCGGTGAAGCAGAGCCGCGATGGGCGTGGCGCACGGGCCCGGGGTCGGGACCGGTGCGGCGGGGGCTGGTGCGATGGGAGCCGACGGCGTTACGACGTGGAACCAGTCGACGGGGGTCGTCTCGATGTGCGCGGTGTTGACCTCGTAGGCGACGGCAGCCAACGCGAGCCGGGCGTCCATGTCGGTCATGACTGCGGCCATACGGGCCTCAAGCCCCTGGACGGGACGCCGTACCGGCTTCGCGTCGGCGGTTGGGGCGCCGTCCGGGGACTCGGCGGGGGCTTGTGCGGCTGCGGCGTGCGTCGAGGGCTGCATGACGGATGGATTCCTCGTGCACGGCTGCGCCCAGCGCCGCCGAATGGGTACTCGGCGCAGGAGGCGACAGAGGCAGGGGTGTGGGCGAGGCCCGTCCACGGTGCGATCGAGGCTCGGCGAGCGCCCGATCCCTTCCAGGGCACAGCCCGCTGTGGTGTGACGGGCTCGAGAAGGCCGCCGTCGAGGCCGGGTCCCCGCCCGTGTACCGGCTGTGGCGGCCGGCGCACTACTGCTCCGGCTGCGCCTCGGTGTTCTGCCCGGACGGCACCCCTGGCAAGGAGTTCTCATCCCGGAACAGTTCAAAAAGCTGATGTGGACCGAGGCCGGTCCGCTGGCCAGCTCCTGGTGGGGGACAGGGTGAAGGCTGCGGCGATATCACCAGGCGTGCTGCCCGAACGGTTGTAGGACCTCGGTTGACCGGACACAGGTCTGCTGTTCAGCGCCGGTCTGCTGTTCAGCGCCTGAAGCCATCGCACCGGCAACTGCTGGGCACCACCCGAAGAATCGACCGTGAGCCGCGTCCGCCGAGCGCGTGATGCCGAGGCTGTCCCCCGCTCGGCGGCGTGGGGGACAGCCTCGGTCCCCCGACAGGACGGACCAACGGAAGTTCTGCCGGTGGCAGTTGACACCGCCGCCCGGTGTCAGGCGCTTGCGCGCTTGATCACGAGCCGGCGGTCTCCGGCTGCCAAGTCGCCTTTACCAACGCCCGTTCGACGCCTGCCAGATACACGGCCGCGGCGAGCCACGCCCGTGCGTAGCGGTCCGGGTCGGCCTCGCCGATGCGGCCGAAGACGTCGCGGGTGCGCCGGTCGGCCTCCGCCGTGAGGTCGGCCGACAAGTCCGCGGCGGTGGGGAATCCGCTGCGTCGCATCGCTGCCTCGCCCCCGCTCCGGTCGCCGTCGCGGGAGGGTTCGGCGACGGCTCTGCGGCCACCCGACACGGCGACCTCGACCAGCCGCCGCAGCCGCCACAGGGGGGCCTCCGCCAGCGGGTCCGGCGGGACGTCGCTCAGCCCGCCCATGGCTGGCACGGCTGGCACGGCGGGCATGACGGGCATGACGTCGGGTGGTGGGAGGTGCGCGCCCTCCAGGCGGTCGTAGCCCAGGTCGGCGCGGCCCTGCCACTCCGCTGGCAGTCGCAGCGTCGCCTCGGTGTCCGCCAGTGGGGCGACCGCGAGAGGTCGGAGCGTGGCCGCGCGGTCGGGGTCCAGGCGGCCGATCACACGGAGCCGCAGGCCCGGCCGGGACGCGAGCCGACGGAAGTTGGCCGTGTGGGCGAGGCCGGGGTGGCCGTTGGACGGGGCCAGCCGGATCAGGAGGCCTTGAGCATCCGGCCGTCCGGGCGGCAGTTCCCGGGCGATCAGATGCTCACCGGCCGCCCCGACGAGGATCAGGTCGCAGCCCACCAGCTCGCGCGCCGCCTGTTCGGCCCGCTCCGGGTCGGCACCCGGAGCCACGGTGAGCCGTTCGGCGACAGCCTCGGCCAGGGGCCGGGCGAACAGCGCGGCGAGTGGGCCCGATGTCCACGACCGACCGGTGACCGGAGTCGCCCGTACCCCCTTGCCGGAGCCGAGGCGGCCGTCCGAGGAGACCGTCGCGCCGGAGATCAGCAGTCCGCCGCGGGCCAGTTGGGCGTGGTTGAGGCTTCCAGAGCCGAGCGTGACGGTGGCTGTGGCAGCGCCCTGCGCACGGGCCGGTCCACCGGGCTTGACGTCGGCGACCGAGAACCAGCGTCCGTCGTCCGAGACGACATGCGTGACGACACCGCCGTAACCAGTGGCCGCGATCACCGGTTCCCGGCACACCCCGTGGACCCGTAGGCTGCCGCCGGGCCGGTAGCTGCGGCGGGCGGTGCCGATCAGGGCCCGCTCCGGGTCGGCCGCGGCCAACAGGCCGGTGGTGAGCAGCAGTTCCCGCACCTGGACGACGAGGTCGGCCAGCCGGTGGCCGTCGTGGCGGGCACGCGCGCCACGCAGCCCACGTACGACCCGTAGCGCGGCTGCCTCGGCGCGGTGCAGCCCCGCGAGCCGGGCGGTGTGCGCGGCCCGTAGCAACTCGGCCTGGGGAACCGCGCCCGCGGCGGGCACCCCCGCGGCGAGCACGGCCGCCGCTGCCGCCCACAGCTCGGACGCGGCGGCTACCTGGGCCTCGGTGAGGGGGACCGTCTCCTCAGGCTCTGCGACGGCGTCCTCGGGCTCCGCGACGATTTCGCCGGTCGGCGGCGCACCGGGCCCCGTGCCGGTCCGAGCGTCGAACGCCGCGGCTGTCGCGGCTCTCCCAGCGTGGGAGTCTTCCTCCGGTGCGCTGCCGTCCTCCGGTGCGCTGCCGTGCTCGGTGTCGGCCTCCGTGTCCGTGTCGGCCAGGGGGCAGGCGCCGAGGACGGCGGCCCGGTGCAGGCACCGGGGGGCGAGCAGACAACTGCAGACCACCTGGTCCGCGTCCGTGACGGCGCCGGACGGACCAGGTGTGAGAGTGACCTCGGCGTCCTCTCCGCACCGCACGCGCCGGACCGTGCCGTCGGCGACGACCGGCAGGGCCGTGTACGACTCGATCGCGGCGTCCAGCTTCTTGCGCAGCCGGGAGGTCAGGCTCTCGACGGCGGCGGCGACCACATCGGGGGCCGCTGGGGGCAGTTCGGCGTTCATCGGGTCTCTCCGCGGAGGCGGTCGCCCACCCAGCGGGCGAGGGCGAGGGGGCTGAGCGCGGCGACGGGCATGCCGGCCGCGACGAGCTGCTGGGCGACGGGCACCGAGTAGCGCGGGGTGCCGGTGTCGTCCAGGGCGGCGCATCCCAGCAGGTGCACCCCGGAGCTCGCCAGGGCCCGTACCTCGCCGAGGAGTCCGCCCAGCGGGCAGCCCTCCTCGAAGTCGCTCACCACCACCACGAGGGTCCGGCTCGGCACGGTGACGAGGGAGCGGGCGTGGGCGAGCCCGGCCGCGATGTGGGTGCCGCCGCCGACCCGGACTTCCAGGAGCAGCGACAGCGGGTCGTCGACCCGGTCCGTCAGATCGATCACGTTGGTCGAGAACGCGAGGAAGTGCGTGGACAGGGTGGGGACGCCGCCCAGAACGGCCGCGGTCAGGGCTGACCAGATGACGGAGGCCTCCATCGACCCGGACACGTCGACCACGAGGATCAGGCGCCAGTCCGCCTCCTTGCGCGAGCGGGTGCTGAACACCGGTCGCTCCGGCACGACCACAATCCGCCCGTCGGCCGTTCGGCGCGTGTGGGCGAGGTTGGCCCGCAGGGTGCGCGGCAGGTCGAGTCGTCCGCCGGGCCGTCTGGTGGGGCGCGGTGTCGCGAGCCCGGTGAGGGCCGGGCGCATCCGGGTGGCGAGTTCCTTGGCCAGTTCGTCGACCAGACGGCGTACGAGCGGGCGCAGCCTGGCCAGTTGCGCCTCGGGCATCCCGCCGGCCAGGGACAGCACGGAGGTCAGCAGGCCGACCGACGGGCGAACCGCGGTGGGGTCGAGTTCGGCCAGTACGTCGCTGCGGCCCTGGTCGGCGGCGCGTGCCAGGACCTCCTCGCGGACCTCCGCGCCGAACAGCGACTCCAGTTCCTCGGCCCATTCGCGGGCTGTCGGGAAGGACGCGTCCTGGCCGCCGCCCTGGCCCGGGGCGCGGCCTTCCCGGCCGAGGTCCGAGGAGCCCTCACCGCGGCCCGTGCCGTACAACTCGTCCAGCGCGTGCGCGTATCGGCGGGCGCTCTGCGGGAGTCTGTCGGTCTCCCGGCCGAGCAGCAGCCGCCAGCGGTCGGTGGGGGTGATCCGCAGAGTGGCGGACGGGGGAACGGAGGAGGAGGCGGGTGTCGGCACGGGGCGCGGTACGGCAGCGGGTGCGGATGCGGGGTGCTCGGGCTCGTCGGGGACCGTGCGGGTCCCGGTGTCCGCGGGTGTCGCACCGTTCGTCCCGGTCGGCAGACGCAGAGCGCGGAGGGCCGCGAGCCCCGCCGCGTCCGCGGCCGTCCACAGCGCGAGGAGTTGTGGCGAGGCCGTGAGCGACAGGTCGAGGCGGTCGCCGAGTCGCTCGGTCACGGTGTGCAGCAGGCGGTCGCGGCCCGCCGGGCTCAGGGTGTCGAAGCCGCCGCGCAGGGCGGGCAGTCGGTCGAGGAAGCCCTGGTCGGTGAGCGTGTCGATCCGGTCGAGAAGTGGGTCCAGGGCGGTGGGCGCCGACTGGAGCAGCGCGGCCGCACCGCTGAGCAGCCCGCCGAGGCGGCGGCCCAGCGCATGCCGTGCCTCCGGGCCGGTGGCGGTGTCGATCCAGCCCGCCGTACGCGCGCCGAGCATGGCGGCGTCGTCGAGGTCGAGCAGGACGCGGGCGGCCAGGGCGGCGCCCTGGACGAGCGGGGAGCCCGTGCGAGCGAGGGTGTCGAGGGCGTCGTCCATCCGTAGTCCGAGGCGGTGTTCACCCGCCCGTGATGCCAGTTCGATGAGCGCGGCCGTGTCCTCCGGCCGGTCACTGCCCGCCAGCCCGGTCAGGGTGCGGACCGCCGACTCCAGGAGGTCGGTGGCCAGTTCGGAGGCGGCCTGCCGGCTCTCCGGTGTGGTGCCGGGCAGATGGCCGCGGCACAGGGCCTCCAACAGGTCGAGCGCGGTGAGGAGTTCGGGGAGTGTGGCGGCGGCGGGGAGCACGGTGGCGGCATCGGCCAGCCGCTCGGCCACCAGCGCGGGCAGATCACAGCGGGCGGCCGCACCGAGCGCGGAGAGAACGTGGGCGCACGTGGGCCCGCCGTCCGCCGACTCCTTGCGGAAGGTCTCCCGCAGGGTGCCCTCGGCGGCCAGGGCGGCGGTCACGCCCCGGATCCCGGCCAGGTCCAGTCGTACGGGGATGGCCGGGGTCCACGACACCCGCCATCGGGTGGTCAGGGCGGCCGCGTCGCCCGTGCCGGCCACGGCCACGGCCTCGCCGTAGCCCGCGCCGCACACGGCGAGGCGCTGGAGCAGGATCTCGCGGCGGCCGTCCAGGGCGGAGCGCAGCGGGTCCAGCCGTACCTCGCGCGACGCGGGGTCGTCCGGGCCCGGCAGCCGCAGTGCGGTGACCTCCGCCTCCACGCACGGGCCGAGGCCTGAGCGCGGTGTGCCCGGTGCGATCCTGCCTCGGTCGGTACCGACCAGGACGACTTCGAGCGCCCGCGCGAGAGCTCGGCCGCGGCCGAGCGGCTCGCCCTGGCCCATGACGGTCGTCAGCGCCTCGATGACCTCGCCGCGCCCCGGTGCCGCGAGTCCGCGCACCCTGGCGAGGTCGCATGCCATCCGCAGCGTCTCGGCGGCCTCGCCCGTCCCGGCGGTGTGCCCGGCCGCGCGGAGCTCGCGGCACACGTCGGTGAGCGCTCGCGCGGCGGCGGCCCGTACCTGCTCGGGATCGCCTCCGGACTTGAACACCGCCTGCTGCCAGCGCGGGTCCCGGATGCCGGCCGGGTAGCCGGAACGGGAGTCCAGCAGATCGAAGGCGTACGGGACGAGGGAGGTGACGACGCTCGGGTACTCCCCGACGACGCCGTGATCGACCACTGTCGCCACCGCTTCGGTGCCGCTCGCGTCCGGACGCGGACCCGGGACCGGACCCGGATTCGCATCGGGCGACAGGGTGACAGCCGTCAGCGCCGGGGCGTGGAACGCGCCGACGACGGCCGCGACCCGGCGCCCGCCGTCCGAGGCGCGGGCGATCGTCGCGCGCATGTGGGCCTCGCGGGCGAGGTCCACCGCCGGTATCCCGTCGGCCGCCGCGGCGTCGCTGCGCAGCGCCCATCCGACACCCAGGGCGGCGCGGCGGATCGCCTCGGGGGCGGATCCGGGGGCGAGGACTTCCACGCAGCGGTCCCACAGATCGTCGTCGTCACGGCCGGTCCCGGATGCGGCGAGCGCGTTCCCGAAGGAGACGGGTGGGGCCATGGACGCCGCGTCGGCGGCCGCGGTCCGTGTGTCGGCCGTCGGCAGGGTGGCTTCCGCGTGCCGGCGCGGATCGGACATCGGCAGATCGCAGCACACGACGTCCGCCCCTCGGTCCCGTGCCCAGCGGACCGCGGCCAGCTCCGGGGAGAAGTCGGCGAACGGATAGAAGCCGAGGCGCCCGTCCTCACCCGCCCCGGCGAGCGCCACCGGCGCGACGGTGCCCGGCGCGGCGAGATGGGTGAGCCACGGCTGGAAGTCGGCGGGCAGTTCCACGCATACGACGTCCGCCCCCGAGGCGTCGAGCAGGGCCGGCACCGCCGCGGCGAGCGCCGGGCTGTGGTGCCGTACGCCCAGCAGGTACGGCGCCACGGAGCCGGCGAGGGCGGTGACGGCCGCCCGCGGATCCTGGGTGTGCGTCACCGAAGGTTCTCCCGCAGGTCCCAGAGCCGGCGCCACAGGGCCGAACCGTCCTCGGCGCGGCGGCGCACCGGACCGTCCCAGTAGCCGAGCAGACGTGCGTGGTCGGCCGGGTCGTCCTTGCGGACCACGCCCAGAAGGTGACCGGGGACCAGATCGAGGGAGTCGTCGCCGGGGAGGTAGGCGGCGGCCACGCCGAGGGAGACGGCGACCTGTACGGCCTCGGCCGTCGACATCACCGTGCCGGGCCGTTCCACGTCCCAGCCCTCCGCGGACCGTCCGGCCCGCAGGTCACGGAAGACGGTG
Source organism: Streptomyces sp. NPDC002935 (assembly GCF_040611295.1). NCBI lineage: Bacteria > Bacillati > Actinomycetota > Actinomycetes > Kitasatosporales > Streptomycetaceae > Streptomyces > Streptomyces sp. NPDC002935. The sequence continues at coordinate 47,494 of NZ_JBEXNW010000011.1, read as the reverse complement.
ACCAGCACGTCCAGCACCGCGTCGTCGACGCCGAACACGGCGCCCGCCCGCTCGACGGCCGCCACGGCCTGCCGCCGTACGAGCGCGGTCTCGGCGTCGACGTCGGCGATCGGGTGCACGGTCTCGAAGTTGAAGCGGCGCTTGAGTGCTGCGGACATCTCCGAGACGCCTCGGTCGCGGAGGTTGGCGGTGGCGATGACGGTGAACCCGGGGGCGGCCGCTACCTGGGCGTCGTCCGTACCGGCCAGCTCCGGCACGCTCATCCGCCGGTCGGACAGGATCGACACCAGGGCGTCCTGCACTTCGGGCAGACAGCGGGTGATCTCCTCGACACGGGCCACCCGGCCGGCGCGCATGGCGGCCAGCACCGGGGAGTCGACCAGCGCCTTCGGCGTGGGGCCCTGGGCGAGCAGGAGGGCGTAGTTCCACCCGTAGCGCATGGCGTCCTCGGTGGTGCCCGCGGTGCCCTGCACGGTCAACGCGCTGGTGCCGCAGACGGCGGCGGACAGCAGCTCGGAGAGCATCGACTTGGCGGTGCCGGGCTCACCGACCAGCAGGAGACCGCGTTCTCCGGCGAGGGTGACCACACACCGTTCCACCAGGGCGCGTTCGCCGACGAACTTGGGGGTGATGACCAGCCGGTCCGGCAGTGTTCCGTGCCGCTCGGGGAGTTTGAGGGTCTCGCCGCCGCTGCCGCAGACGAAGGTGATCGCGGAGCGTGGAGTCAGCCGCCAGCCGGGCGGGCGGGGGCCCGCGTCGTGGGCGGCGAGGAAGGCGAGTTCGGTGGCGTGGCGCTCCTCGGCGGGCAGGGTCTGCCGGGCCGGAAGGGCCGTCGCCGTGTCGGTCGCGGGCATGCGTGTCCTTGTTCCGTAGGTCGTCAGGTCGGTCTGTCGTCGTAGCAGGGGCTGCCGGGGCGCCGGCCTGTCGTGGCCGGCGTCCCGGAGGTGCGTCAGCGGCGGCGTCCCCGCCGCACCTTGAGCGCCTCGAACCGGGGACCGCCGCCCTCCTGGACCACCTGCTGCCAGGCCCTGCGGTACAGCTCCGCGGCCGGTTCGGTCGGCACGATCACGGCCAGGAGAGCGTCCTCGCCGCTCAGCAGGCCGTCGAACAGCGGCAGTTTCCACCGCTCCAGCGGAACGCGCGGAGCCCTCGGGTCCACCCAGCCGCCGGGCAGGAAGAGCGAACGTCCGGCCCGGGTGCGGGTGGCCTCCACCACCAGCTCGGTGGCGGCCAGTTCGGCACGGGCCGCCTTGAGGCGGGCCGGCTTCCATCCCGTCCACCGGGCCGTCATTCGGTCGGTCGGGTCGGGCATGGCGAGCAGCATCAGATAGAGCGTCCCGGCATCCTCGCTGACGCCGTACTTCTTGGCGGCCTCGGTCACCAGATCCGGTACCGAGCGGCCCGGGTCCTGTGGCCACCAGGTGCCGTCCTTGCCCCGCTCGCCCGCCTGCGGGTCGCCCGGGTCGGCGAGGAGGGCCGCGAAGCGGGAGGAGCGGGCCAGGCTCAGGGCCGCTTCGGCCGGGAAGGGGCGTTGGCCGTCGACGCGGAGCGCGGGCAGGTACGGGTCCTGGCCCGCCTCGTCGAGCAGGGCGACCCGGATGCCAGGGGACGGCTGGTCGTCCTGGGTCGCGAGGATGACGGCGCCGTAGCGCTCGAAGCCCTTGCCGACCTCGGTCGGTGCGCCCGCGGTCTTCCGGAAGTCGGGGAGATGGACATACTCATCGAGGTCGAGCACCAGTCCGGGGTGGGCCAGCCTGTCACGTACGGCACCGAGCGCGGCCGGCAGCGCGGCGCGGACCGGATCGCCGACGGGCAGCCGGTGCGCGAGCCAGGCGGCGAGGCCGATGGAACCGACCAGCGTCTGCCCGGTGAATCCGACCGCCTCCTTGTCGACGGGCTTGACCCGGTCGCCGTCGACCGCCCACTCCAGGTCCCGGGTGAGCCGGGGCTCACCGGCCGGGTGCAACAGCGCGGGCAGCGCCTGGCGGACCTCCCCCTTCCTGTGCTTGAACGCGCGTGTCGCGTCGCTGAGCAACTCCTCGGGTACGGCCGTCCGCCGGCCGATCCTGCTGTTCCAGACCTCGGCCGCGGCGGCCCAGTCCGGTCCCTCGGTCCACAGCCGGACGGGCTCCGCGGGCAGCAGCGCGGCCATCACCGCGGCACGGACCGAGGGGTCGACATCGCGCAGCTCATCCTTGGCGACGGCCGCCGGTGCCGCCTTCACCCCGATGGCATCGCGCGCCTGCGTCGTCAGGAACGTCCGCTCGTAGACGTCGACCTGCGGCAGACCGGCCACGATCAGCCGGGCCATGGTCTCGGTGACGCCGGTGAGACGGGCGAACTCCTCGGCGGCCTGCGGGAACCAGGGCGCCGGTCCGCGCGCGGCCAGCTCCGTGAGAAACGCGCCGATCCGGCCGGCATGCCCGTCCTCGCCCAGCGGGGCCGAGGCGCGGAGCGTGTAGGGCTCCGGCGTCTCGAAGCGCCCGGCCGGATCGTGGAAGTATCCGGCGAACACGGAGCCGTCGTCGTCCTGCGAGCTGCGTCCCACGACGGCGATGAAGGCACCGTCGCCCAGAGGCAGCACCCCGTTCCACGCGCCCTCACGCCACTCGCCCGACGGCGTGCGCAGCGGGCCCTCCTCCAGATGCAGGTCCACCTTGCGCCAGCGCGCGGGCTCGGCCGCCGGCACCAGACCCAGGGCGTCGAACTCGGCGAGCAGCGAGTGCAGCGCCTCCCGGTGGTCCTCGGAAGTGGTGTGAGCCGCTGTCCTGAAAGCCAGGGCGCTGACACGGTCGAGCAGGGTCTCCAGGCCGGGCTGGCCGACGGGCAACCGGCGTCCGTCGAGGTGCAGGCGCATGGCCGGTCCCTCCACCGTGGTGGCGCCGGAGAGTCGGACCGCCCGCTTCAGCTCACGCAGGGCGCGAAAGACGGTGTCGGCCTCCTTGTCACGGTTCCACCAGTAGCCGGTGGATCCGCAGAGACCGCTCGTCGCGTCGAGGAGCACGGCGTCCGCCGGCCCGGCGGGGCCCTCGTCCTCCAGGCCGCCGTCGAGCGCACGGGTGAGCCGGGCGGCCACCGCGTCCAGGACGGACTGCTGACCGGCCGCGTGGCGCACGACTCCCGCGATGCCCGCCACCAACGCGGAGTGGGTGACCGGGAGAAGGGAGAGGATCGCGTCGGGCAGCACCTCCTTGTCCTCGTCCGCCGCGGCGGCCAGCAGGGCCGCCGCCGCGTCGCGGTCGATGTGCCGCAGTGCCTCCGAGCCCTGCGGGTCGCGGGCCGTCAGGCACTCCCAGTACTGCTCCGGCGGAAGCAGCAGCGAGCCCTCGCCGAAGACACCGGGCGCACGGTCGGTCTTGGCCACCGAGGTGATGACGCCGTCCGTGTCCACGATGGCGAGTTGCCAGCTGTTGCGGACAATGGCACGCGCTCCCTCGGCGCCGGGGAAGACCACGAGCGTGGCGGGCCGGCCGGCGTCCGAGGGCAGCGTGACGGTGTGCCCGGCGAGATCCTGGGCTCGCAGGGAACCGTCGGGCAGCCGCACCACGCGCAGACCGATCAGGCCGTCCACGGGCGCGGAGGCCGGCGCGGCACCGGCTGTCGGCGAGGGAAGCAGTCGACCGCCCTCGAAGCTGCTGCCCTCGGGGGCGTCGCGCAGTGCGTCGGAGAGGAAGGCGGGCCTGCTCATGCGGCCCCGCTCACCCGTCACCGGGTCGTACTCGTACCAGCCGTACGCCTGGTTGTCCTCGCCCTCCGCGCTCCACACCCAGTACGAGACGCCGTCGCAGAGCACCTGCCGCTCCGCGGGCAGAGTGGTGTCACCGGCGTGCAGAACGCCGCCGCCGGTGGTCCGGCCGCCGCCGGGCAGGGGCAGCGTGACCGGCATGTTGGCCTGGTACCAGTCCATCTGGGTGCCTCGGGTGTTCGAGGCGCCTTCCATGTTCTGCGGGCGGTCGGCGCGGGTGTGCCAGTAGCCGCGCAGGCCGTCGTTGCGGTCGTTCCAGTAGACGAGGAGCTCACCGTCCACGTGGTGGAAGCCGGGATCGCCCCAGGCTCCGTTCGCCGGGATCCGCAGGTCGTGGGTGAGGAGGGTGCCCTCGGCGCCGATAACCCGGGCCTGGGCGGCACCCGCCACGATGAGGTGGGGCCAGGCGTCGGCGACGATCACGTCCTCGATGTCGGCCTTGGGTATTAGGGCGGCGACCGCCTCCTCCCAGGCGGGCCAGCCGAGTTCGTCGAAGAGCCCGGCCCGCAGGGTGCGCTGGAGCACCGGCGCGAGGTCGGTGCCCGCGGCCTCACGCACCTCCTCCTCGGCCAGCGCCAGCGCCTCGGCGGGCAGCCACTTCAGCCGGGCGAGCGCCTCGGGCAGCTGAGGAAGACCGACCGCGGTGAACCGTCGTACGACGGTACGCACCCAGTCCGCGAGCAAAGGGCTGCCGCCCGGCGACGCGGCCAGGACCCTGATGGCCCGCAGCGTGTGGTCGTCGTGGCCGAACCGGTCGGCGCCTCGCCGGAAGGCGTCGTGGAAGCGGGTGTCGGCCGCCAGCGACATCAGGTCACGGTGCCCCTCGCCCGGGGCCCACTGCGTCAGCAGCAGAGCCTCGTCCTTCTTCGGGGCGGCGACCGGAACGTCCAGGGACAGCAGCAGGTCGATCAGGTCCAGGTCGTGGAGGACCCTCACCGTGCCACCGGACGCGGCGAGTTCGGTCCGCAGCCGGTCCGCAGCGCGCTCCACCAGCGGATACAGATCGGCCATGCGACTGGAGTCACGCCACGACCTGGCCCGCTCCCGGTAGGTCAGGAACCGCTCCAGCCAGCCCGCCGCACCGTCCCGCGGCCGCTGTTCCGCCGGCAGGGACACATCCCACAGTCCGGCCGTGGCACCGGAGGCCTCCAGCAGCCCCAGCCACATCGCGGGCATCTCGCTCTCGTGGCTGGAAGGGATCAGGTCGAGCAGGGTGCCGCGCATACACGGCTCACGCGCGGCCAGCGCAACCAGCGCCGTACGGTGTCCCTTCCACCAGCCGGCCGCCGCGCGCAGGGTGGCCGGCAGACCGAGGAGTTCGGACAGGTAGTCCTGTTCGGTGAGGTTCGCGTCCTGGCCGGCGGCTCGGGCCAGCTTGCGCAGGTCGTTCGCCATCTGCGCCGACGGCGGCAGCCCGCCCGCCGTGCGGCGCAGGCACAGGCGGGTGAAGCGCCGCAGCGCCTCCTCGGCCGGCACGCGCGCCGCCAGTTCCCTGGAGTAGGCCGACAACACCTTCACTGGGAGCGCACCCGCCAGCGCGAACTCCAGGAACACGGCGTCCAGCCGCTCCTCCTGGATCGTCAGCCCGTGCTGCGCCTCGGCCTTGCGGGCGCGGGTGAACAACTGGGCCGCGTATGTCGCGTTCTCCTCCGCGAGGAACACGCGCCCGGCCTGCTCGTAGAACGTCGGCAGGAAGTGCGGCACCGAGGCCGCCAGCCGCTCACCGAGTTCCACGAAGGCGTCCAGCGCGGCCTTCGGACGGGACTTGGCCTGCCGGGCCGCCCGCTCCAGGTCCGGCACGACGCCCAGCGCGTGGTGCCCGTCCTGCGGGTGGTGCACCAGCACCCACTCGGGAAAGCCGAGCGACTGGCGCAGCCCGAACCCGACGACTGCCGGCTCGGCGTCCTTCTCCAGGCCGAGGAACCCTGCGGCCAGGTCCTCCGCCGCCCCCAGTTCGCCCGCGACCAGCCGTACCACCACCCGGTCGTCGAGTCCCGGGTGACGGTACGTCCGCGCCGTCAGCGGCACCCCCCGCTCACCGACCTCTTCCGCGTCGGGCGGCAACACCGCGCCCGCCGTCAGCAGTTCCTCGTACGACACCTGCGTCCCCCCGCTCATGCGTTCTTGCCCTCCTCGATGACGCGGCCCGCGTACAGCGCCGCGGCCATCCGCATCCCCTCCGACCAAGCGACCGGTCCCACCTCGCGCAGCGGCAGGGCGTGGCCGTCCTGGTCCTGCCACGTGAGGGTTCCGGTCTCGACCTGGTCCTCCCAGTACGGCTCCCCGATCCACACCGAGGCATCGACGGTGCGTCCGGCGTCCCGCACCCGGGCGGTCGCGTAACCACCGGACACGCGGTAGCCCAGCGAACTGGCGCGCGCGGCGAGCGCGAAGCGGGAGCGGAACGAGCCCCCGGCGAAGTCCCGCACCTCGGTGGACTTGGTGTCGAGGTCCACCGGACGCCGCCACATCGCACGGTGGATCTGCTCGACGCGCTGGACCATGCCCAGTTCAGCAGCGAACTCACGCACGTCGTCGAGGTCCGGCAACAGCACCGGATGCGGCAGCGTCACCGTGCGCGGAGCCATCCGAACGGTCTCGCCGTCCAGGTTCACCAGGCGCAGCTCGCCGGCGTCGGTGGCACCCCGCAGGAAACCGACCTCGTCCGGGTCGTCACCGACCACGGCCAGATCGCGCAGCGCGGACTGCCAGGCCTCGTCGGGCCACACCCGGGCCAGCAGCCCGGTGGGGACGGGCAGCGACGACACCATCCACGCGTCGACCTGCGCGACACACGCTGTGGCGTGCCGGTCCAGCCATTCGGCGAACCGTCGCAGCCGGTCCACCTCCGGGTGGTCCTTGAGCGCACGCGGCAGCGACTTCAACTGCCGTCCCGCAGCCCGGCCCGAGGTGGCACGCGCCGCCACCCGCCCCTCCACAAGGGCGACTTCATACCCGTCACCCGCCGACAGCCAACCCACGAGCCACAGCCTTCCGCGTCAAGAACAACAAGAGGAGAGCACAGTTCAGCCGGGGAGTCCGTCCCGGGCCGAGTGCGACTATGAGCGGAACGCTAGCGTCGCCCACTGACAATCGATCTGGTGCCCTGTGGGCAGCTCCTGTCCGGAGCAACGGGGCAACGGGGCAACGGAGAGTTGGCAGTCCGCCGCCGAGTGCCGTGCCCGCCGCGTCTCCAGCGCGGAAGTGGAAGTGAGTACGGGTACTCACGACGGACGAGGAGATGGTTTCTACGATGAGCTTGATCTTGGGATGGGGGATGTAGAGGTGAGGGGGGAACTTATGGGCAAGGGTGCGTTAGCGGCGGCCGGTCGGTTCGGGTCCGGGCAGCGCGGCAGGGGTGCCGTGATGGCGGCCCTGGTCGTCCTGGCGACGGTGTCGCTCGGAGCCTGCGGCACGGAGCGCGTGACGACGGGGGCGACCGGAGGGACGACGGCCCAGGAGGGGACCAGCGCCACCCCGAGCCCCTCCGTGGCGTCTCCCTACGTGGAACCAGGGGCTGGCGAAGGCGCCCCTCACTACCGCGAGAACAACGGTTTCCGGATCCCGGGCGACATGTCCGCGGCGAGCGCCAAGGATGCCCAGCGGGAGGCCGCCCGCATCGAACCTGTGCTCAAGCGGCTGTGGCAACAGGGGGCCTGGGACCCGAAGACCGTCCGCGCTGCGGTCCTCAAGCTCGGCTACCAGGAGGAGAGCTTCGACGCCCAGGGGAACCTGCTCGGCGGGACACTGCTGGTCAAGCCGATGAACTCGCGCTTCGAGAACGGCCGGGAAGTCACACCGGAGGGCGCGCGGGTGGGCCTGCGCGTCCACGACGACGCCTGCGTCACCGCGTTCGTGCAGAAGACCAACTATCAGGTGTCGACCAACGGCCCCTACCCGGAGACGGGTTGCTTCGAGCCGATGGCCGGTCACTGAGACCGACGGACGCTCCTCTGGACGTCACGGAAGTCGAGCCAGAGCCCGAGGAATGACGTCACTGAGGTTCCGGAGACGGACCTTTTCCCGTGCCCGCCGACTCGACACGGCGTCGTACGGCCGTGTGACCGGTCCGTCGGAAGCGGTCCGTGTGAAGATCCTCCAGGGCATCGGGCCCCGAGCCGGACGGAATCGGCTTGCTCCAGGGTGTGGCACGCTTCGGCGCAGCCGTGGAAGCAGGTGGCCAGGGCGGATGTCCTGCGGCCCGCGGTGGTGGGACAACGTAGGGGAAAGGGCATCGGGTGAGCGCACGTTTCGAGGAACTCGACTGGCGGCCGACGGTTATGGGCGAGATCAGTCTGCGTCGGCGGCGGGATCCGTTGTCGGGCGATGATGTGTACGAGGTGAAGCTCGGCGACGAGTACCTGATGTCCAGTCTCTTCACCACGGGTGAGGTCGAGTTGGCGCGGCTCGGTCTGGCCGAACTGGCCGACGGTCCACTCGATGTCGCTGTGGGCGGACTCGGCCTCGGGTACACCGCCCGGACGGCGCTGGACGATCCGCGAGTGCGGTCGCTCATCGTCGTCGACGCCCTGGCCGAAGTGATCGACTGGCACCGGCGCGGACTTGTGCCGCTGGGCGCGGGACTGACGTCGGACCCCCGGTGCCGATTCGTGCGCGGGGACTTCTTCGCGATGACTGCTGGGAGTGCGGCCGCGGGCGAACCGCCGTCTGCGGACGGTACGAGAGCGGACAGCCCGGCGTCCGAGCGAGACAGCGCCGGCGTCGCCGGTGCGGCGCCGCGCGGCTTGGACCCCGAAACTCCTGGACGACGTTTCCACGCGATCCTGCTGGACGTCGACCACTCGCCGCGCCATGTGCTGCACCCCGACCATGCCGTGCTCTACCGACCGTCCGGCCTGAGGGCCCTGGCCGAACTTCTGTATCCCGGCGGGGTGTTCGCGCTGTGGTCGAACGACCCACCCGACGAGGAGTTCAACTCGGTGCTCTCGCAGGTCTTCACGGACACTGCCGCCCATGTCGTGGATTTCGACAATCCGCTTCAAGGCGGGACCGCGGCCAACACCGTCTATGTCGCCCGGAGACGCGATGGCTGAGCATGCCCGGTCCGGACGACGGCCGCTCCGGCGGATGGTGCTCCGCGTCTTCGAGCCGCCGGTCGTCGGATGTCGCATGTCGGATGTCGCCGATGCTCGGGCGGAGGCGAACTCCCTGTCATTCTGGTTGCCATGTCCGCGCGAAATCGAAGACTGCCCCGGCACCGTGCCTGGCCACTGACCACCACCGACATCAACGAATGTCTCGGCCCTTGGATGACCCACGTCTCGGACTTGCGGTTCCTCGCTGGGCATGGCGGCGGGAGCATCGTCCTCGGAGCAGCATGGGTCGCTCCGATCTCCCGAAACTACGGCCGCGGGATCCACCCGGACTCGGTCGGCTTCCGTATCGACGTCCACGCGGTCGATGCAACCGAACGCGCCGCCACCCGCGCCGTTCTACGCGCACATGCCCTTCCACAACTTCACGAGTGGGTCGCGCGGGCGATCGCTGCCGACGAGACCTGGCAACTGACTCCTCACCAGCACTACTGGCGACTCACGGACGGCCGCCTCACCGACCGCGACGAAGCGTGAACCGCTTCCGGCCCCCGCGCCTCACCTCTCCGCTGTATGACGCCTCACGGGTTCAGGGCCGTTCTGCGGATTAACCGGCCTGACGTACTTCGCCCGGGAGCCCGCGGGAGTGTCACTCTCCCGACACGAGGAGATCGAGAAGTTCTTGTCCGGCGGCGCTGTCGCGTTGAGCGAGCATGGCGTCGGGGAGCGTGGCAGCGCGCGGGCCGTCGGGCACGAGGGACAGGACTTCGCGGAGCGCGCGGTCGCCCACGCACTGTTCGTCGTACCCCTGCGGACTACGGACGAAGGCGAGGGTCGCCGCTGCCAGTACGCCCGTTACGTCGCCGCGTCGGGACTGCAGACCGGCGAGCAGCCTGTCGATCGACTCCTTCAGTCCAGCGGTTCGGCGCAGGCCGATCAGCGAGCTGAGCGTAGCCCCGCCCAGCTCCGGAAAGCCTTCACCCGTGAGCGCGGCGACCACCGCTTCCGCTTCCGCGTCTCCCGGCTGTGAGCCGCCGAGGGCGGGGAGTTGCGATGCCGGCGCGTCGGCACCGGCGGTGAGTGCGGCGCGGCAGACGAGCAGGCGCAGGTGGGGCGGCGGATAGGTTTTTGTGCCTGTCCCGACGCTCGGTCCGGTGGCGGTGATCATGTCCGTGAGCGTCCACAGATAGGCGTCTCCACACGCGAGTGTCGCGCACACATCGGCGAACACTTCGCCCAACCACGGCTCCCAGCGAGTGATGGCTTCCTCCGCCAGTCCGGAGTGCTCCCGCAGGCGGGTGCGCAATGCCTGCGTGAGGGCGAAGTCGTCCTCGATGTGATGACCGGTCTCGTGCGCGACGGCGAGGAGCGACGGCAGGTGGTGGCTCGCGGACCAGGGAATGCCGATGAGGGGGAACGGCAGATGTTTGCTGGCTCGACGTCCGCTGAGGGTCCGCTGCCTTCCCGCGGGCAGTAGCTCCTCGAAGTCGCTGCCGCGAGGAGCGGCGAAAGGCACGGGCTGCCGGTTCAGGAAGGTGAGCGGAGGCTCCTTGAGGGCCGTGCGGTTCGCGGTGGCGCCGCGCACGGGGTCATAGATGAACCAGGCGAGTTCGTCCGCCGCGTCGAGGAAGGCTTTGTAGCGCGGGATGTGGCGGGCCAGCAGCTTGGTGCGGAAGAAGTCCCACAAGTGATGCAGATCGAGGACGAGTTCGGGGGCGCGCTGTTCGTGCTCGGCGGGCGGCAGGTCCTGCAGGCGAAGGAGGGCTGAGGACACGACCCGTACGGCGCTCTCGATCTGGGACCGGTGCTTTTCCAGCGGGCCGTTTTGTCCAGCGGCGAGAGTCCAGTCGTCCAGCTCCACCCTCAGACCGCTGGTGAGGTGGCGTACTTCGGCCTCCCGCCGGGCGCGGTAGCCGGCGTCGGCCGTCAGGTCACCGGTGGAGGATGTGGCTGTCATGGGGTGGGGGGTGTTTCGGGTTCGGAGACTCTCAGGGCGGTGGGGCTCGCGAACAGGGCCACCGAGGCCGCCTCGAGGATGCCGTCGCCCCAGTCCGCGTCCGCGAAGCGGGAGGCCGTGCCGTTGGGCGCACGCCGCAGTTGCGTGCACAGGTTCAGCAGGGAGATGTCTCCGACGGCGGCCTGCGCCAGGAGCTCCGTCTGCCGGCCCCTCGCCGGGTCGCGTAGTCCCATACCGAGAACGGCCGGCGCGTAACCGGAGGCGAACAGGGTTGCCGCGAACAGGTTGCGGAGCACGAGCTGCAGGGGGATGTCGGCGGGCGATCCGGGCAGCGGGGGATCGAGGACGATTAGCGGCTGTGTGCCCGGCTCGAACTGTGTCAGCCACTCCGCGAGCCGGTCCGGTGTCAGATCGGCGCCCATGGCCGCCCGGTCGAGCCGCTCCCCGTGGCTGAGGTGGGTGGCGGACAACTCGAAGCAGGGGAGGGTGCCGCCCTTGAGGCGGAGCGGGGCACGCACATGCACCACTGCCGGCGGGGCTTTGAGCCTGGGCAGACCGGCCGACGAAGGGATCTCCCGGACGTCGAAGCCGTGCATCCGATAGCCGCCGAGTGCGAGACGTGCCGCGGTGGGGGAGACGTACGACGTATCGCCTTCGACCGGCTCGTCACGCAGCACCAGGACCGTTCCGGCTCCGGCCCGCTTCTGTGCTCTCCAACGCGCGATCTGTACGAGCCTCCACACCGTGGGCATGGTGCTGACCGCGGCGATGGGCCCGCCCACCGCGGTCAAGGCGACCCCGAGCGCACCGGCGGCCGCCGCTTGGCTCAGGCTTCCCCAAACGCCGTCGGTCACCAGTTTTCTGTCTGCTGTGGCCGTGTTGAGCACAGCCTGGACCGCCCGTACGTCGACGGCCTCCGCGGCCTCCGGCAGCGTGCGATACGGGGCGGCGTTCTTGGGCCTGAGCGCGAGTTCCCACGGGAAGGCGTGCAACCCTGCCTCGTCGGCCTGGATGCGCACGCTGTCGACCGGCGGGGTGGCCTGTGCCCGACGTCGCAAGGAGGAGGAATTGGCGGACACGGCATTGCGCCAGTTGGCGTACAAGGCATGGGCCGTGGGCAACGGCCCTGAGGTGATCCGGAACGAGGAGTCCACGTGGTACACGTCCTCGTGCTCGGCCCGGGCGAGGTCCACCGACGGCGCGGAGCCGTCCTCCGAGGGGTAGCCGAGGGACGCCGACATGCGCAGGGCAGCTCGGCGGGTCGACTCGTCATCGTTCACGAGCGCGATCGATCGCAGAATGTACTGCGCCCACAGCGACGGCCGGTGCACCTCGCTCAGATGCTCCGAGGCATGGATCAGCAAAGCCCGCTTGTCACCGACGTCGCTCTCCGTCAACGCCAGCAGCCAGTGCGCGCTTGCCCGCAGCAGGGGAGGGCGCGGTGTCGCGGCCTGGACACAGAGCGACCGGCTGAGCGCCCCCTCCGGGACTCCGTTGATGCGGATCTGGGCTTTCGCCCAGGTCCACGTGGGCAGAGGATCATCCAGGTCCGCCGATGCCGCGAGCACCGGGTAGGCCTGTGCCACCAGCCGAGTCGCCTCGTGGTGGCGACCCGACACACGCTCGAACTCCGCCAGAGCCGCGAGCCGAAGGCAGTGATCGACACTCTGCGGCGGTCCGTCGGCCAAGGGAGCGAAGAGCGGGCGAAGCAGCTCGAGTTCAGGTACGGGGTCACCTTCGGGAGCGCTGCACCCCGCCAGGCCGCTCAGCGCGCTGAGGCGGGCCTCGGCCGGCTCCACGGCGGCGAGTGCCTTCGCCAGGGCCTGCGCACGTGAGGGGTCGGCGAGGACCGCGGCCACACCGCCGTCGAGCAGGTCCATGCGCGAGCGCAGGGCGACGTCCAGGAGCGATGCGTCCGCTACGGCGTAGCCCTGGCGGGCGAGTTCGCGCCACAACAGCGCTGCGGGAACGGCGTATTCGCCTGTGGTGTCCACCGTCCGCAGTTGCTCGAGAGCGTTCGCGGCCCGGCGGAGATCACCGAGGGACTGTGCGAGGAAACGGGCGTAGTGGAGCAGCGAGGACGGATGCCCGTCCGGGTGTCCCAGGTCGCTCCATAGCCCGGCGGCCCGCGCGAAGGACCGCTCCGCGTCGTCCACCGCCAGCACCCGGCCTTCGATGATGCCGCGCAGCACGGCGCACTCCGCCAGACCGTGGTAGCGGGTGGAGTCGTGGACGTCGGACTGGGAAGTCTCCTCAGCTCTGCGCAGGGCCTCGAAGGCGCGGATCGAGTGCCCCATCAGGAGACGGGCCCGTGCCTCGGCCATACAGGCGTCGACCCGCTCGGCGGGACGCAGCGCCCCGAGGTCGATCTCCCGCAGCGTGCGCACAGCGGAACTCGGAGCGAACGAGGCGATCTCAGCGCCCGCTCGGCGCAGCAGCGCACGGTTGTGGAGCCTTCTGAAGGCATCACTCGACACGGCCGTCGCGCCGCTGGACACAGCCACCCGGTTGTGGAGTTCGACTGCTTGATCGATACGCCCCTGCTCCTGCAGGTTCCGAGCCAGTTCCAGGGAGATCCGCGCCTCGTTCTGCGGGACACCGCGAACGCGCGCGGTGTGGATCGCGGCTCGGTAGGTGGTCTCGGCCCGCGGATCGCTCGCCCGGACTTGGATGCGGGAGAGCAGCACCTGCAGGCTTTCCCGCAGTTCGTCCCCGACCCCGGCATCCAGAGTGCCCTGAACGACCTGCGCAGCCTCGTCGAAGTGGCCGCGGCCGTAGAGGACGAGCGCCTGCAGATAGGACTCGCGGTCCCGGGTGTCGAACGGTTCGTCCGTGGCCCGGCGCAGCTTGCGTACCCAGGCGAGACGGCGTTCGACCTCACTCCAGGCGGGGTCCGAGGGGTTGAGGGAGGGAACGTCCAGATAGCTGCGCGCCGCCACCGCGGCGATGGCCAGGTGGGCGTCCGCGACGGATCCGTGGCGAATCAAGGGCTGCCCGTCGAGGCGGAGCCTGGGGAACCCTTCGTCGAGGTACTCGTCGCCGAGGACCTCTTCGCACAGTTCCTGGATCTGTTCGGACCGGCTGCCGTCCTTGTTCACCTTCTGGAGGGCGCTCGCCCACATCCGGGCCGCCTGCGGGTCCCCTGCCTGAAAACGGTGATACGTCGCCTCCTTCATGTACGTGACCCACTGCTCGGGGTGTGCCGTGGCCAGTTCGTCGAAGTGCGCGATGAAATCCCGGTGCAGACGGCCGAAGACCTGATGACCCGAGACCAGCAGCCGCATCGGCGCCAGCACCTTCGCGTGGAAGATGACAGTGCTGTCGTCGCCCGCGTGCCGTGAAACCCACGCGGAACTGCCGGCGTAGTCGTGCAGCCGCTGCCAGGCACGGTCCAGTTCCTCGTCGGTGGGCTCGGCCGCCGCGAAAGGGAAGATGTCGTCGCTGCCGTGCAAGTGGTGGTCGTCCCGACGGGGATCATCGGCGTCGGAACGGTCGGTGATACCCCGGGCCAGCCAGGGGCGCATCACCGTGAACACGTCCTCTCGACGCAGCCGCCGGGGGATCACCCCGTAGCGCAGCAGCCAGCGCACCGCCGGGTCGTCGATGCGCCGCACCACACGGTCGATCAGATAGCGCACCAAGGGTTCTTGACAGGCCCTGAGCTCCTCGACGCCGATCGTCGGATCCTGTTCGATGAGATCCGCGAACAGGGCAAGCGTGAAGGGAAGCCCCGCCGCCTTGCGCGCGGCGACCCGCACCAGCGCGTTGTTCGTGATCCCCCGCAGACCCGTCAGGTAGGCGTGCGCCTGGGCCTGGCTGAACTTGCGGACCTGGATGTGCTGAACCTGTTTGCGTGGGAACGCCCTGAGCGCTTCGGGAAGTCGTTCCCGCAGGTTGTAGCGGCCGGCGAGGACCAACCGGAGGTTCGGGCAGCTCTTCAGAAGCCGGCCGAACATCCGCAGCGTCCGCTCTGTCTCACCGTGTCCGTGGAGGAGCAGTTCTTCGAGCGTGTCGACGACCAGCAGCACCGGACGGTCGGGGCGCGCCCGGTTGAGACGTTCCGCGAAGGTCTCCAGTACCTCCTTCTCCACCGCCTCACCGTCGAGCCTGTCGATGCCGGCGGCCGCGACCTGTGCGGGCGTGGAGGAATGGCGGTTGAGGAGAACCCTGTACGCGGCATAGGAGTCGAGCCGTTCGAAGGCGCGGCCGGGCAGCCTCAGGTCGAACTGCTCGGCGATCTCCAGCAGCAGGAGCCAGGGATGGCGGCCCACCGCATGGGTGTTGATGACGTCGAAGTCGATCCGGGCGCACAGGACATCGCGTTCCTCCGGTACGCAGTAGCGGGCGACCAGCCAGCGCAGCTGCATGGTCTTGCCGGCGCCTCCGGGGGCGTACATCTGCCAGACCCGGCGCTCTCCGGCCAGTAACCGTTCGGCGTTCTGGATCAGTCCGGTGGGTTGCAGGAACTGGGCGGAACGCGAGTAGTCGGCCGCCCAGTAGTCGCGGGCGCGCACGTATCCGGCGCGGTCCAGGCGCAGTTCGGAGATCGCCGGGTCGGCGAACGGAAGCCGGTCGGGGTCGCCGAGCGCGTCCACCAGGTCCTGGCACGCGGCGAAGTCACGCAGACCGTCCGCTGCGGCGAACCTCTCGCGAAAGAGGGCGAGGGCGTCCTTGGGGCGCGCCAGCAGCAGATGCCGTACCGCCTCCGCATGGTTGCGTGCCCGGCGATGGACAACGGCGATGTCGCCCTCCAGCGCCACGAGTTCGGCAGGCATCACCCCATCGGCCAACTCCTGGACCCAGTCGAGGAAGTAGGCGTTCCGGTTCGCTCCCGACAAGGCGAACCTGCCCGGTTCGGAGCCGACCGGCTCCACCGCACGAGCGCGAACAAGCTCCTCCAGCGCGGGGGTTGCGGGTTCCGCCGCGAGGGCGTGCGGGCGCAGCACTTCCTCGTAGAGGGCTGCGTCGAAGGTGCGGGCGACAGCGCAGGCGCGGAGTACCGCCGTCCAGTGCGCCGGGCGCAGCGCACGGCTGATGGCCTCCAGACTCTCGCCGGAGGCGAGCCGACGGGTGATCTCCGCGAGGACGTCGGTCATCGCCATGCCTCCTGCAGGTCGGCCGCACCCCACTGGGGCAGGATCCCTGCCAGTTGCGCGAAGAGTTCCACACTGAAGTGCTGGTCCAGGGCCTGGTGAATTCCCTCCAACGCTTTGACGACCGTGTCGTCGGTGGGGACACCCAGACGGCTGCCGTACAACCGGGCGAGCCGCATGAACTGTGCGCTGTCGAAGTCGCCGACCCTCACCCGGGTGATCATGTGCGAGTCCGTCTCGGGCAGAGTCGGGCCCACCCACGAGTCCGGGGCGACGAGAATGAGCCGCAAAGGTGGCGCCTGCCCGTACGCGATGGGGCGCACCAGCCATCTGTAGAGCACCTGTGTGAAGGCGCCCTGCATGATGCTCTCGGTGTGATCGAGGGCGACAACAAGAGGCCTTCCGTCACTCGCTTTCTGCAAAGCCTGGAGGAACGCGCTGACGATGCGCTCCTTGCGCCGGTCGTAGGGGTCGCCGATCTCGTCGTTGAACCGGCGTCCCTCGTCGTCGGCCGGCTCCAGCGTGCCGTTCGGCAGGACCGGCGCCTCGACCAGGTGATTGACCACGGCATTGAACTCACCGAAGGCTTGCGCGGGCAAGGGGCACAACTGCTCGGGAGAGGTGGCCTCCTGCCGGATCAGGCGGAGGGTTGTGAGCCAGTCCTTGTGCTTGGTGTACACATTCGTGTCGCCGGCCTGCGCCGAAGGAGCCGGCCGCTTGGCCAGGTTGACCGAGACCACGCGGTGCCCGCGCAGAAACCACGTGATCAGACACCAGTTGGTCAGCCAGCTCTTGCCGGTCCGCGCGAAATTGGCCTGGGAGTGGCCGCTGATCACCAGAACGGGGCGGTCGGTCCCGTCCGCTGACTGCCCGGGATTGTCGAGTGCCCACCAGGCCTGCCGGCGCTCGTCGGCGCGTCCCACGAACCGCCCGAGGTCGACGTACTGCTTGCAGCGCAGAATGTCCTGGACGGAAGCGGTGGGCGGCGGTGCGAACGCGATCGGCAGGACGGACTGCGGGTCGCCACAGGTTAACAGGACCGGCAGGGCCCACACCCCGCTCCGGGGTGCACGCCTGGCCAGTTCGGAGCGCGCGGCGGCCACCGCCTCGTCGACAGGCCGGTCGGCGCCGAGAGCCTCGTAGAACGTGTGAGAGAAGGTGACAGCACACTGCGAGGCGATGTCGTCCTGCATCGACACCACGGCCCTGGCTCCCGCGTCCAGGAACGCCTGGGCCATGCCGCCCACCCAGTCGGCTGGATCGGCCCTGCCCGAGTGGCAGGCGTTGAGTACCACCAGCAGGGGCTTCCACAGCGTCAGGTCGGCGATCGCCTCCGCTTCCAGTTCCCAGGTGTCGGGCCCCGAAGGTCCCGCCTCGGCCGGGGTGAAGGCGAGTACGGGACTGCCCCTTCCGGCGCGAGGCATCCCGTGGCCGATGTAGTGCACGACGTGCGGGCGGAGCTTGTCGATGCGCTCGGCCAGCACAGCGGCGTCCGCGGGAGCGTCGAGAACGTCCAGATACGTACGGCCGGGCGAACGCTCCAAGGCCCCCGAAATCGTGGCGAGTTCCTGCTCCGCGAGGAGACGGTCGTCGTGCGGCGGAGTGCAGATCACGACCAGAACCCGCAGCGGACCGAGCAGCGAGGAAGGGACGGCGGCAGCTTGTGAGTCGGCCGCACAGCCGCGTCTCCAGACCGCTTCGGGACGTCGCCACAGCCACCTGCCCTGGTGGCGAAGCAACTCCCAGGGAAGCGTCCGCAGTTCAGGAGGCTCCACTTCCAGGCTTATGCGCCTGGGCGGGCCCTCCGCCGCCACCGACATCCACTCCTGTGCGAGAGCCCCACCGAGCAGCGCCAAGTACAGGTGCTCGCCCGCCTGTTCGCGCTCGTCCTCGTCAGCGCCGTGCTCCAGGACCTTCGTGAGCTCGCCGGTCTCCTCCAGCGGGCCCAGGTCGGCCGATATCGGGGGACGGTCCTGCGCCGACAGGTGGACGACGTATCCAGGTGAGCCGTCCGTGGCCGGGGCGATCCGCAGTTCTACCTCGCCCGTACGGACCTCGGTGTGTGTGCCGCGTACCATCGTGATCCCCGTGAAGTGCCTAGGCCGTGGCGAAGCCGAGCGGCGGCTGCTCGCCCGGTGAGACGTCCTCCAACACCGCACCGGGATCGTCCTGAGCCTCCTCCAGCAGCACGGGAGGGACGGGGACGGGGGCGGCACCGCGCCCCGGTTGGCGAGGCCCGTAGTCCTTCTTCACCTTGCCGAACCACGCCTTGCGCAGGCGGACCACCTGGAAGAACGGGGTGAGTTCGGTGCCCAGCCACTCCAGTCCGAGCGCATGGCGGCCCTCGATGGACGCGCTGCCCGCTAGGTCGGCGAGGACAGGCTGTACCGGCCCGGCACCCACCTTCACCCGCAGCTCGGCGAAGGCTCCGCTCTCCGCGGTGGTGAGCACCGTCCCGGAGGCGGCCTCGACAACGCCGGTGACGGCGAGCAGAGTGTCGTCCCAGTCGTCCCAGCCGCGGGTCACCAACGCGGCGGCGAGCCCTCGTGCATCGGCGACGGTGGTCTCGGTCAGTCCGTCGTAGACGATGAACGCGGTGTCCCCCTTCGTGAACCGGATCCGGGCCCCGGCGTCAGCGACGGCGAGGGATGCGAAGCCGTCCGCGGCGGATCCCGCCGCCTTGAGAACCACGGAGACGGAGCCCCGTGCGTCGTGCTTGTACGCGTTGCGGGGCGTGCCGGGGCGCGGATCGAAAGCGATTCCCCGGCCGGTGAGCGTGCCCGCGGTCCGGACCCGGCCGTCCGCGTTCTCCAGCACGTCGCCGAGCGCGACGCGCTGCGACAGCGGCCAGGCCACCCACCAGCCCTTCCACACGTCGTCGACGGCGTCGCGGTACAGCTCGTAGGATTCCTTCATGTCGTCCCCCGTTGCCTGTGCTGTCCTTTCAGGGTACGCGCGGGCGCAGTCTCAAGAGTCAATTCCGCGTTGATCCGGCGCAGTTGGAGCCCGTGGGCTAGGGGCGGAAGTTGTGGGCACGGGCGGAGCCGTGGATCAGCAAGCCGACGGTCTGTTGCGTCATGCCGACGGGGCACCGCAATCAGCCTTGCGCACGCCTCGAATCGGCCGGGTCTGACTCCGAGGGCCGGCGCCGGTCACTTCGCGTCCCGCTGGTGGGCACCTCGGCGCCATCGCGTCCGTCATCCGCTGCGCAGGCGCCCGCGGTACGAGGCGATCGCGGTCAGTGCGAACACCAGCGGAGCCCCCACACCCCCATGACCGCGAAGGGCTGCAATATCGACTCGAGCCATCCGGGCAGGTCCACGAAGAGCGGCAGCAGCATCAGCACCGTCAGCGGGATGAACGCCAGCATCACCGCGACGAAACCGGCCACCACGGCCCCTTGGCGGGCATTGCGCCGGTTGATGAGGACGGCGGCCTCGGGGCTCGGCGCCCAGTCCGCACCGCGCAGCTCCTCCCATGCCTGCAGCAGCACCCCGAGTTCGCGCTCCACGTTCACATGCACGTCGTCGAGGAACGGAAGCAGCACCTTGCTGCCGTCGATGCCGTAGGCGTGCACGAGCACGTTGGCCGCACCGTTCTGCATCGCCGCGGCCGGATTGGCCTCGGCCCTGATGTCCTGGATGCTTTCCCAGGCCAGCCGTCGTCGCCTGACCATGCCGCGCACATGGATCGCCTTGATGTCCGCCGTGGTGGAGCAGCGCAGGGTGGCGGCAACCGCCGGGGCACCATGGTGTCGCTCCAACTCGCGGCTGTCGACGGCCATTTGGGGCAGCGCGTGCAGCCGAGCCGGTACGCGGGTCCAAGTCACGCCGGCGCCCAGCCCTCGGAGCCTGGTTCCTCGCGGCGCCACCGCTCCGCGCGCGCCCGGCGACTGGCATCTCCGGACCCGGCATCACCTGTTGTGGCCCTCCGGAGCGGGTCCGGTCTTTTGGGGATCACTTGGCCTGGGCACTATCCCGCTCACGATGTGCGTGACCCGCACATCGCACCTCGACCACCGGTGTCGTCGAGTGGAGGCTGATCCAAAAGACGGAAGAAGGGAACCAATGGATGGCTCCACCTACTTGAACATCGCCGCGATCAGCATATCGATCGCGGCGCTGGTAGCCGCTGTATGGTTCGCGCGCCAACAGGTTCGGATCGCCAGAGAAGCCAACCACCTGCCCGTACTGGTCGAACTGCTCGGCCAGTTCCGAAGCGTCGAACTCAACGACCACTACCTCTATGTCTGTACCAAGCTCCATGAAGAACACCCTCCGGAACTGGGGCAGGGAATCAGTGGACTTCCCCTCCACGCGAAGGAGGCTGTCTACGATGTCGCGTACTTTCTGCAGACCTTCGCGGGGATGACGTCGATGGGCATCACCAGCGAAGAGCAAGTGGTGGCTCTCCTACACACGAGAGTGCCGCAGGTCTGGAATGCCATTGCGCCTTACGTCGAGAAGGAGCGCGAGACGGGGCCGGTCGGACCTCACTTGCTGGCGTTGCTGGAAGCCTTTGCCGCACGAGCTGAGGAGCACAGGGAAAGAGCGGTCCGGGATCTTCTGGACCGAGCCCGCAACGGACAGCGTTCCCGCCGCCTCTGAGAACTCTCCGTCGACACGGCGACAGACGTTCCTGGTGGTGGCCCGCCGCACTGGTGGGCGACCGTGCGCCATGGACCGGGTGAACCTGCGGAAACGGCACCGCGCGTGTTCAGAGCGTCGGTCCCGAAGAGCCGCCCACCTGTGAGTTACCTCACCCGCCACGGTCGGTTGTCGCGGACAAGCTCCCTGGTCAACAGCCCTTCTCCCGCATGGGACGCCCGTCTGATGGCCGGATGCGTCACTAATCTGTCATTGCAGTCAGTGCGAGATCCGATACAGGCTGTGACCGTGTCTGAGCGACGTGTTGTTGTGGTGGTGTACGCGGGCGCCATGGCGCTGGACATCACCGGACCGATTGAAGTGTTCGATGTCGCCAACCGGCTCCTTGCCGCGGCGGCCGCCCCCTATCGGATCGACCTGGTCTCCGCCGACGCACCACTGGTGCGCACGAGTTCAGGAGTGGTCGTGGAGGCCTCGCCGCTGGAGGCGGGGCAGGGATCCATCGACACCCTCCTCGTCCCGGGCGGATGGAGTCTCGGCGAGGTGCTCGGGGACCAGGCGCTGGTCTCGTGGATCGGCAAGGCCGCGGCCCGGTCGCGCAGAGTCGCCTCGGTGTGCGGCGGATCCTTTCTGCTGGCCGAAGCGGGCCTTCTGGACGGCAGACGTGCCACCACGCACTGGGCGTACAGCGAGGCGATGGCCTGCCGCTATCCGGCCGTGACGGTGGATGCCGAGCCGATCTTCGTCTGGGACGGCCCCTTCGTGACCTCGGCGGGCGTGTCGACCGGGATCGACATGGCACTTGCCCTGGTGGAGGCCGATCACGGTGCGGCGCTCGCGTTGGAGACGGCGCGCTTTCTGGTGCTCTTCCTCAAACGGCATGGAGGGCAGTCCCAGTTCAGCGCGGTGCTTGACGCCCAGTTGGCCGACCATCCACCCATCCGGACCGCACAGGAGTGGATTCTGGAGAACCTGCACAACCCGTTGCCCGTGGCCGAGATGGCCATGCGGGCCAACATGAGCCCGCGCAACTTCGCCCGGGTCTTCAGGCGCGAGGTGGGCGCGACCCCCGGCCAGTTCGTGGAGCGCACGCGCATCGCCCGCGCACGCGAGCTGCTGGAGACGACCGATCTGCCGATCGGTCAAATAGCGGGCCGCTGCGGATTCGGCGCCCCCGAGACCTTCTTCCGCTGCTTCGGACGAAGCCTGGGACTCACTCCGAAGGAGTACCGGCACCGTTTTCAGGTCGTCACGCCATCCGGCCTCATCGACCGGCGCCATGAGACGGACAGGAGCCCCGCATGACCACCACCACCTCGGACTTACCCGAGGCAGGGACCGTACGCCTGGTCGACCATCTGGCAGCGGAGCTCGCCAGGGCCGGTGTCACCCACATGTTCGGCGTCGGCGGCGCGAACATCGAGGACCTGTATGACGCCGTTCACCGCGGCGGTGCCATCCGCGGTGTCGTCGCCAAGCACGAGTTCTCGGCCGTCACCATGGCCGACGGATATGCCCGAACCACCAGGCGCCTCGGCGTCGTTGCGGCCACCTCGGGCGGCGGTGCGATGAACCTGGTACCGGGCCTGGCGGAGGCGCACGCCTCCCGGGTGCCCGTGCTGGCGCTGGTGGGCCAGCCGCCGACCGGCCAGGAAGGCCACGGAGCGTTCCAGGACTCCAGCGGCAAGGGGGGTTCCTTCGACGCCGGGGAGGTCTTCACGCCCATCTCCCGGTTCTGCGCCCGCGTCGAGGACGCGGACTCCCTCATGGACCTGCTGCCGCGGGCGTTGGCGGCGGCACAGACCGATCCGCGCGGGCCGGCGGTGCTACTGCTGCCCAAGGACGTGCAGCAGGCGCGGATCCGGCTGCCCGGCCTCGGCTCGGCACCGACACCGGGCGTGCCGACGTCCGCGCCGACGGCATCGGCGGCACGGCTCGACGGCACGGCACTCGCCGAGGTGTCGGACGTCCTTCGTGGGGCCGACAGGGTCCTCGTCATCGCCGGTGAGGGCGTCGCCGCCGCGGACGCGCGTGCGGAACTGGCCGAACTGGCCCGGAGCCTCGGTGCGTGGGTGGCGGTCACCCCGGACGCCAAGGATGTCTTCGACAACCGTGATCCCCGGTTTGCGGGCGTGGCCGGAGTGATGGGCCACGCCAACGTCCAAGACTGCCTGCGGCGGGCCGACGTGTGCCTGCTGGTCGGTACCCGGCTGCCGCTCCTGGCGCGCGGCGGCCTTGAGCGGGCCCTGGCCGCCACCGAAGTCGTCTCCCTGGGCCCCGAGCGGCCGTTCGTGGCGGGCGCCGCACTGGGCGGGGACCTGCGGGACGCGCTGCGCGCGGTGACCGGCCTACTCCCGTCACGCTCACATGCCTGCCCCCAGCACTCCGGCCCTCTCCCCACTCCGATGCCGGGTCCGGTCTCCCCGGCCGCCGGCGGGCGAACCGTCCCCTACGCCCAGGCGGTCGCCGCGGTGGAGGCGGCACTCCCTCAGGACGCGCACGTCTTCGTCGACGCCGGTAACGCGGGTGCGAGCGCGATCCATCTCCTCCCGGCACCGCGCCACGGCCGTTTCGTGGTCGCGGTCGGTATGGGGGGCATGGGCTACACCTTCGGTGCCGGCATCGGCGCCGCGCTCGCCACCGGGCGACGCACCTACGTACTCGCCGGCGACGGCGCCTTCTTCATGCACGGGACGGAAGTGCACACCGCGGTGGAGTACGCCGCACCGGTGACCTTCGTCATCTTCAACAACAACGCCCACGCCATGTGCGTGCTGCGTGAGGAGTTCCTCCAGGGCGGTGTCCGCAGCGACGATCTGTTCGGCCGCACCGACATCGCCGCCGGGGTGGCCGCTGCCTTCCCGTCCCTCGACGTCACCGGAGCCGAGAACGCCGCGCAGTTGCGCAAGGCGCTGTCGCGCAGCAACACGGGCGGCGGCCCGGCTTTCGTCGCAGTGGACTGCGACCCGCAGGAGATCCCTCCGTTCCTCCCCTTTCAGTCCTTCGCCGAAGCCACCGGCAGTAATGAGAACGCCGACAGCAAGGAGAGTTCAGATGAGCGACGAATCGTCCCCGTTGGCTGACATCCCCGGTCTGATGCGGATCGAGAACCCGGGCAAGGACGAGCTGACCGCCCACTGCATGGAGCTCACCCACGCCGTCTACCCTCACCATCAGGTCTACGGGCAGTACTGCACCATCCATGAGTACGTCGACTGCCCCCCGGAACTGGCCTACGACTACCTGCGCCAAGGCCACCATCTGGAGGAGTGGACCTGCAGCCTGCGGGACTTCGCTCCCTCCGGCACACCCGGGCTGTGGGTCGGCCACGACCGACTCGAGGACGACACCAGGATCTACTGCAAGGTGGTCGCCAACCCCGAGGCCATGACCGTGGACTTCCACTGCTCCTGGGATCAGGCCGACAAGCTGTGGATGATCTACCTGATGCGCGTCGTACCGGCCCGCCAGGTGCTCGACAAGCCGGGATCGGTGATCACCTGGACCAACTGCCGGCATCCCTACTACGACAACAACCCGCACCCCGACCTGGCTCCCCGCCCGGACCGGCCCTGGGTGGGCGACTACTGGGACCTCTTCTACGCGGGGCACACAGTGGAGATGAACAACCTCAAGGTGATCCTGGAACACCGCCACCGCCACGGCCTGCCGGTCAGCGTGGCGCCGGCCAGGGCGGTGGCAGCACAGTGACCACGGTCAGCCTCACCGACGTCGCAAGCTACCTTCCCGGCGAGCCCGTTCCCGCGGAGTTCTACACCGACTACCCCGGAGCGGAGGACAAGCTCCGCGGCCACCCCATGTTCAAGGTCCCGCCGCTACGGCACCACGTGGCCGCGGACGAGACCAACGCGGAGATGATCGAGCGCGCCGTGCAGCCCCTGATCGAACGGCACGGCAGGGACGAGATCCGGGGTGTCGACGTGCTGCTGGTGCACAGCCAGTTGCCGGATCTGCCCTTCGTCGGCGCCGGCACCGAGGTGGCACGCCGACTGGGCCTGAGCCCGGAGTGGCTCGTCGATGTGGCCAACGCCGGCTGCGCCTCCTTCGTGTACATGCTGAAGCTGGCACGGCAGATCCTCACCACCACCGATGCCAAGTCCGCGCTGATCTGCAACGCGCAGAGCGCCGCCGGCCAGTGCTTCACCCAGTCCGAGGTGCGCAGGCTCGCCCAGGCGGCGATCCCGGGCGACGGCTGCGGCGTGGGATATGTGACGACGTCGGCCGACACCCCGGTCCTCGACGTGGAGACCCGGCACATCGGCGAGTACGCCGGGGACATGACCGTGGCGGTCGACGACGGCCGCAAGTACTGGGAGCCGGGAGAGTCCCAGCTGCGGATCGGGTTCACCGACGCCAGCGTCGCCAAGGTCCTGGCACGCGGCAACCGCTTGGTCCCGGAGGTTGTCACGGACCTTTGCCGACGGCTCGACGTGGCGACCGGCGACATCGACGTCCTCATCACCAACCAGCCGAACCGCACCTTCCTGCGGAACTGGCGTGAAGCGCTGCAACTGCCTGCCGAACGGCACCTGAACACCTTCGACCAGTACGGCAACCTCTTCGGAGCGGCGATCCCGATCACCCTGGACCGTGCGATCCGCTCGGGTCAGGTGAAGGGCGGTGACCTGGTGGTAGTGGGGGGATTCGCCCACGCCGGCGACTTCGCCGGTGCCGCCGCCGTCCGCTGGCACGGCGGGCGCGGGTGACCCAGGGGCGTTCCCGTGCTGCGCCGATCGGCCCTGAACGAACCGGCACCGCCCCGCGGAACGGACGGTCAGACGGAGCGAGTCGCCGGGATCG
This sequence comes from Streptomyces sp. NPDC002935, assembly GCF_040611295.1. Classification (NCBI taxonomy): domain Bacteria; kingdom Bacillati; phylum Actinomycetota; class Actinomycetes; order Kitasatosporales; family Streptomycetaceae; genus Streptomyces; species Streptomyces sp. NPDC002935. The sequence goes on along the minus strand of NZ_JBEXNW010000011.1, from coordinate 22,217 downwards.
TCGGGATCAGGGGGAGAAGCGCCCGGTCCGGCAGCGCTCTCGGAACGCGTTCCAGGACACCGCCCGCGAAGACGTCGTACAGCGGCAGCGTCTCCAGATGTACGTAGCCGATGTGGCAGTCGCACACCGTCAGGGGGCAGGGGCGCGGGGCGAGCGCGGCCCGGTAGGAACCGTCGTACAGCCGGCCCAGCTCGCCGCGTACGAAATGACAGCGGCGGACCGTTCCGTCGCCGTCCACCGAGATGACGGACTCACCGGTGCGGCAGGGCAGGCCCGCCGACCGGTGCGGGTGGCGACTGAAGGGGAACAACGGGTCGAGCCCGGTCCATTCGGCGGCCTGCTCGTCGGTGTACGTGTGCCCTTCGGCGGCGTTCACCCACAGGTAGACCGGTTCCGGGAGTTCCGTCCGCAGTCTGCGCGCGGGCTCGATGTGCTCGGGCAGGCCGACGACGCCGACACTGAAGCGGACGCCCAGGGAGGTGAGTTGGCGGGTCTTGGCGACGAACCGCTCGTGCGGTGTCTGGCCCGGGTGATATGTGCACCACAGGGCCACCGTGTCCCGGTCCGCTTCCTCGAGCCAGTCCGTACGGCAGCTGAGATTGGTCTGGATGGCGACGCGTCGGATGTGTGGCTGGTGCGAGAGCTCCACGAGGGCGCGGCGGTACCAGGAGCGGACCAGCCCCTCACCCCACGGGGTGAAGAGCACCGAGAGCCGGTCCTCCCGCTGCTCGCCCGCCCACGCGGTGAACCGTTCCAACGCCGCGCGGTCGGCCCGCAGTTGTGCGGTGGTGTCGCGGCGCTTCGCGAAAGGACAGTACGGACAGTCGTAGTCGCAGGAGGCGAGCGGGCCGCGGTACAGGATCGTCAGGTCCACGGAAGCCTCACTTCGTCTCGTACGCGGCCATGGCGTCCCGCACCGCCGGGGAGAAGAACTCGGGCCCGATCGCGTCCGAGTGGGCGAGTCCTTCGGCGGAGAGGCGGAGCCGATCGTCCCCGGTGTGCGCGAGCCACCCCCGTGCGGCGAGCGTGTCCAGCTCGGTCGGGAAGTCGTCGTACGGATCGGACCCGAAGCGCAGGCGGTAGTCGGCGACGGGCAGGCCCTCGGCCTGGAGGAGGGACTGGAGGAGATGCCGGCGCCGTGCCTCGTCCTCGTCGACACGGCGGCCGTGCAGTGCGCGCGAGAAGTCCTCGGTGGCCGTGTAGTCGTCGATGATGCCGCGGATCTCCCGCATCGACACCGCGTAGTCGAAGGAGTAGTGCAGCGTCGAGGTGTACGAACGGGCACCGCAGCCGAGGCCGATCATGCCGTCGGTCTGGCAGGCGTAGTCGTCGGGTCCCTGCGGTGGTGCGTCGGCGCGCCGGAACATGCGCATCGACACCTGCTCGTAGCCGTGAGCCAGCAGGTGGTCGCGACCCTCCCGGTACCGGCGCAGGCGCTGCTCGTCCCATTCCCGGTCGGCCGTCTGCGCGTCGGTGTGCCGGCCGAGACCGGTGAGGGGGCGGATGTAGAGGGGGTAGAGGTAGATCTCCTCGGGGCGCCAGGCCAGCGCCGCGTCCAGGGAGTGACGCCAACTGGCCGCGGTCTGACCGTCGATGCCGTAGATCAGGTCGATGTTGAGGACGGGGACGGCCGCCTCGCGGATCCGTCCGAGCGCCGCCTCGACGTCGGAGCGCCGCTGCGGCCGGACGGCGGCACGGGACTCCTCCTCGACGAAGCTCTGCACCCCGAGACTGAGGCGGGTGGTGCCGCGCGAGACCAGCACGGCCAGCCGGTCGGCCGTGGCCGTGGAGGGCGACGCCTCGACGGACAGCGGGATCGCGCGGAGATCGGCTCCCATCTCCTGCTCGGCGATGTCGCACAGCCGCTCCAGCTCGGCGGCCTCCAGGAACGTCGGCGTGCCACCCCCGAAAGCGGCGTTGGCGAACCGCGGGGTCTCCTCGTCGCCGAGGGCCTCGCGCACCGCGGCGGCCTGGCGCCGCACCGCGTCCAGATAACGTCCCGTCAGGTCGCCGGGCGCGCCGATCCGGGTGAACAGGTTGCAGAAACCGCAGCGGACCTCGCAGAACGGGATGTGCAGATACAGCGAGAGCGACCGCCGGGACTCGCCCGCCCACAGGTCCTTCAGCGCGGGGCGCGGTGCGAGAGGCCGGTAGGCGGTCTTGTGGGGATAGGCGTAGGTGTAGCTCTGGTACGGGCGCGGCAGCCCGGTCGGGGCGGCCGGTGGGGCGACGGTCATGCGGTCGGCTCCAGGAAGAAGTGGCTGTAGGGCACGGTCCACACGGAGTCGTGGCCGAGGCGATGGCCGGTGTAGCCGTCGTCTCCGTAGGCGGTGCCGTGGTCGGAGCAAACGATGGCGAAACAGCGGCGCCGTGAGCTCATCGCGCGGAACAGCCGTCCGACGTGACGGTCGATGTACTCCAGGGCCGCCGCGTGGGTGTCCAGGCTGTCGCCCGCCTCCCGGGTGGCACCGGGGAGGTGGAACCAGTTCGGCTGGTGCAGCGCGGCGGCGTTCAGGAACAGGAACAGCCGCTGCTCCGCCGGAAGTTCGGCCACTGTCTTCTCAGCCCGCGCGACCTGGGCCTCGAACGAGGTCGGGGAAGCCACCGAGAACTCCGGCTCCCAGTGGCTCTCCTGGAAGAGTCCAGGCAGTACGTCGCCCAGCGCGCCCTGCTTGTTGAAGAAGCCGACGCCGCCGACGCACACCGTGCGGTAGCCCTGGGCGGCGAGAGCGGACACCAGGTCCGGGGTGTCGAAGACGAACGTGCGGTCCGCCGTCGTCTCGCTGCCCGCGAACCGTGCCGCGAACAACCGCGGATGCGGTCCCGGCGTCGCCGGGGTGGGCAGGAAACCCGCGAACATCGCCTGGTGGGAGGCGTACGTGAAGTTTCCCGGCGCGTGCCGCCGCTCCCAGGTGCCGCCGGGCAGATGCGCGGCGAGGTTCGGCAGGCGGCCGGCGGCGGCGAGTTCGACGGCAACGTCGTGGCGCAGGGTGTCGAGGGTGAGCAGGAGCAGGTCGTCCCGGCCCACCACCTCGTTCATGTCCGGCGTCCCGGCCGGGTTGGAGGTGGAAGGCGTCACGTCGGAGGCGCGGTCGGGTTCAGGCTGGAGCATGTGCTGTCCTCGGCGAGGTGTCGAGCAGGGGTGCGGGTCGTGCGGGGAACCGGTCGGGGGACAGGGAGCGGAACGCCGCGACCTGCGCCGCGTACGTGTCCAGTCCCTCCGCTCCACTGCCCGGCAGGCCGGTCAGACGGGGGAGCAGATCACCGAAGGCGTTGACCTCCCCGACGGCGAACCTGCGCCAGCCGACGGCGGGCAGCAGATCGACGCCCACGCACAGCGTCCCGGGGAAGCAGGCGGCGGCCCGTTCGCTGATGTCCAGGGCCTGCGCCCACCGGTCACCGGCCAGCGCGCGGACGGCCGCGAGATCACCGCGTGCACCGCCCAGATGCAGGTTGGTCAGGGGAGAGCGGCTCGTACGGACCACGGCGTGCGTCGCGCGCCCGCCCACGACCACGACCCGCAGGTCCGCCGACCTGTTGCCGAGCGAGGCCTTCGGCAGCCACCGCTCGATGTGCAGCCCGTCCGGCGCGAGCGTGTCCACGATCGCGGCGATCTCCGCCTCGTCCGTGTAGCGGCGGATCCGCAGGGAGTTGTGCAGGCTGCCGTCCACCGTGCGTTCCACCGAGGTGGTGGCCCGGATCCGGCCGGAGACGGTCGTCTCCACGGCCAGCACCCCCGACGCGGACGAACCGTGCGCGAGCTTCACGAAGGCCCTGCGCATGCCGGCCTCGTCCAAGAGGTCCCGGACGCCGCTCCAGCTCTCCACGGCCCGCAGGGCACCGGACGTGGGGGATTGCGGCACCGGCACGCCCGCAGTGTCGAGGCGGGCGTGGCACAGCCGTTTGTCGAAGAGCACGGCCAGATCCGCCGGGTCGTCGAGCCGACGGCCCCCGCGCAGCGAACCCACGCAGTCCAGGAAACCCGCGTACCAGCGCGCGGAACCCTCCACCCGGGTCGGCTCCTCGGCACCGCGCAGCAGACGGTCCACCTCCGCGTTCTCGCCGGGGGAGTCCAGCCGGACCACCTCGTCGTCGGCGAAGTCATGCCCGCCGTCCCGCAGGACGTCACGCCACTCGACGACACGAGGCGTGCCGCAGCCCGCCGCCTCGGCCGCCGTCGTGAACAGGCCCACCCGGCGGTTCTCCCCGTTGGCGACGACCGCCCATCTCACCGGCGCGCCCTGCGGCCGCATCTCGCCCATCCCGCTCCCTTGTCCGCCGTTCCGGCGCCGGTCGGCGCTACTCACCCACCGCGACGAAACGCCAGACAGTCCCGTCCTCCTCCTCGTCGGACTCCGCGTCGTCCTGGTCGACATCGACCAGCACACCGGCGGGCTCCAGCGTCTCCAGCAGGCGCGTCCGCAGGGCCGCGCTCAGGTAGTTGTGGTGCAGGTCGAGCTTCTTGAGGTGCGTCAGGGGCTGGCCCGACAGCAGGGCCGTCGCTCCGTCATCGGTGAGCACGCCCATGGAGACGTCGAGATCCTCAAGGCGCGCCACGACCGGGGCCGAGGCCAGCGCCCTGCAGATGTCGTCCTGGATCTCGCTGTTCCGCAGGCCGAGCCGGCTCAGGCTGGGCAGCCGGGTGCCCGCGAAGAACGGGTCCAGGTCGGCGACATCGGCGTCGCCTCCGTACTCGGAGGTGCCGAGCCACAGGTCGAGGGCCACCAGCGCGGGCAGGTCGCTGCCGGCGATGCCACGCACCGCTCCGACGGGCATGCCGCCGGTCTCGACGGTCAGACTGCGCAGCCGCTCGTGCCGTACGGCGGGGAAGACCAGCTGGCTGCCACCCCGGACGCCGAACTCCTCCAGGGCGGGGAAGGCCTCCAGAAGGGGCGACACATCACCCTGGACGATCCAGGAGACCTCGCACTCCTCCATCACGATGTCGGCGAGGAACAGTCCGCGCAGCGCGGGCAGCCGGTCACGCGCGGCCACCAGGGCCTCGATCACCGCGTCGGGACCGTTGTCGTAGACATCGCTCCACGCGCCGACGATCAGCGCCCGCACCCGCTGGGTGTCCACGGCATCGAGGAAGCGCGCGAAGGCGTCCTGCCACTGTTCCTGACTCTCGTAGGCGTCCACGCCGATGCGCCAGGCAACGGTTTCGGGCGCGGGAAGCTCCGTGGCCCGGGGCGACTTGTCGTCGGCGTCCGGGAAGGTGAAGGCCGGCAGGCCGTGGAACTCCTCGAGGTGTTTGTTGATGGTCATGCGCGCCCGCTCCTTCGTACTGGTTCCGCTGGATCGTCGTTCGTGGTGGCGAGTCCGGAGCGCGCGGACCGCACCCAGGTAGACGAGTTCTACCAAGTCCCACTGACATCACCGCGAACAGGGGTCGGCACTTGGGGACGGGAAGAGAAGAGGGGAGAGAAGGCGTCGGTCGAACCGTCCCGAGCGGCCCCTCCCCGGTATGACGCCCGCTCGCCCGGGTACGACGCCCCTCCGCCGGGGGTACGACGCCCGGACCGGAACTCGATTGTCAGTGGTCGCCCCTACGGTCGTTGTCATGGCACACCTCGTGCCGTGCCGGGAGGGAGACCCATGTTCCGCCAAGGAGACGTGCTGATCGTGCCGTTGGACGAGAAGGCGGTGCCGGACCACGCCCGCGACGCTGCGTCCGAGCCGCGTGACGGACGCGGGAGGCTCGTGCTGGCCCTCGGTGAAGTCACCGGTCACGCCCATGCCTTGGTCGGTCCGGGGCGACTGATACGGGAGGCCGGGGTGTTCGGCCCGATGCTGCTGCACGTTCCCGACGGCGCGCGGGTCGTGCACGAGGAGCACGGGGCGATCTCGCTCCACAAGGGCTGGTACCGGGTGATCCGCCAGCGGGAGTACGTGCCGGGCTCGGTGCGGATCGTCGCCGACTGACGTATCCGCCGACGGATCGCGCTCCGGATGCGCAGTGGTGCGCGGATACGCGTGGACAGCACGCTGCGAAGGCAGGACCGGCGTGTCACCAAGGTGCCGACGCCGCACGGACACAGGGGATTTCGGAGAGGAACGGTGTGATGGAACAGGGCAGTTGGCGTGCCGTGGCAACGCGGACGGGAATGGGCGACCGGGCGGCGGCCGAGGAAGGCGTCCGGCTCGCCTACCGGCAGGCCGGGCTGGACGCGCCGACGCGCATCGTCTGGGCGCGCTCGCCCCACGAGGCCGTGCGCATGCTCATGGGTACAGCACCCGCGGACGGCACGGGACTTGGGGACACCGGCCCCAGTGTCCGCAGCGCCGTCGTCGGCAGCCCCTGGGCGACGGAACGCGAGCGCGCGCACGAACGGCTGGGACCGGAGGGATGGAGCGGGCACTGGCGGGCCACGGGTGCGGCCCTGTGGGAGTCGACCCGCATGCTGGCCGACCGGGTGCGCTCGGGAGTGGTCGAGGACCTCGCCACCGACCGCAAGGAGGAGAGCCGGGTCCGGCTGCTGCTCCTCGACGCGACCCTGGGCCAGCACGACGCGGCGTGGCTGTGCGCCTTCGACCCCGACGACGCCGGCCCCCTGGCTGGAATCGCCGCGGTCGCGGGCGACGCGGGCTGGTGGTGGCCCTACGAGAAGGTGGCGGTCATCAGCGAACGGCCGCTGAGCCTGCACCGCGACGAGGCCGGACGTCTGGACCGGGGAGACGGTCCGGCACTGCGGTACGCGGACGGCTTCGAGCTCTACGCGTGGCGCGGGATGCCCGTCCCGCGCGCCTTCCTCGACGAACTCACCGCACTGACACCCGAGCGGATCCGCGGCGAGGAGAACGCGGAACTGCGCCGCGTGATGCTGGAGTACTACGGCTACGACCGGTACCTGGAGGAGTCGGGGGCGGTTCCCGTCCACCGCGACGAGACCGGGGTGCTGTGGCGGGTCGAACTGCTCGGTGACGAGGACGTGGTGATGGTGGAGGTCGTCAACTCCACACCGGAGCCCGACGGCACGAACCGTACGTACTGGCTGCGCGTCCCGCCGACGACCCGCACGGCCCGTGAGGGAGTGGCCTGGACGTTCGGCCTCGCCGCCGAGACGTACGAGCCTTCTCAGCAGACGTGACGTCCTGAGATCCCTGGCCCAGCTGTCTCACGGGACTGGATGCGGAACGGGCCACGCCGTGGGGCAGGATCGTGTCGAGGAGCCACCGCCCAGCAGGCGCCCTTCGACGACCCGCCGACGACACCGGCGGGCAGGCGCGGCTCAGAGCCGCTGTCCCCAGGCCATCACCATGCCGGGTCCGATCTCGGCGAGCCGGGGTGAGGCCAGATAGGTGAGGGCCTCGTCGATGACGGCCGAGTCCACTCGCCCGGTTTCCTCCAGCGCGGGCCGCATCCGGTTCCACGTCTCGGACCAGAAACGAGCCAGGGGGCCGCCCGCGACCAGCGGTGGGCAGAAGAGGTCCGCGGCGACGTTCTGGAGGCCCTCCTCTCGCAGGAAGTGCGGATACGCGGGGACGCCGGACGTGTCGGTGCCGATGGTCGACCTCAGTGCCTGCCACATGGCATCCATGGTCCGCCGGTAGGCCGACGAGGTGTCCAGGACGTTCGGTACCTCCACGGCATCACCGAGCACCAGCCAGCCCCCCGGGTTCAGCCAGCGCGCGAGACGTGAGACGAGCTGACGGCGTTCGGGCAGGTGCATGAGAACGAACCTGGCATGAATCAGGTCGAAGGTTCCCAGGTGCAGGCTCTCGTCCCTGAGATCGGCGGTCACCACCCGCACCCGCGGACCCGCGAGGCCGTCCAGGCCGCCGGTGTCCCGGTCCAGCGCGACCACCTCCACGGCGCCCGCCTCCTCCAGCAGCCAGCGAACCACCGTCCCGGTCCCGGCCCCCACCTCCAGGCAGCGGCTGCCCGGCCCTGCCCCCAGAGCCCGTAGACGACCTGTGGTGACCGGGTCGTAGACCAGCGCCGCGGCGTCGATGCGCCCCGCTTCTTCAGGGTGCTCAGGCTCGAACAGGTCCTGTCCGTAGTGGCCGCCGGAAGCTGGAGGGCCGGTCACGACCGGCCCTCCAGCTTCGGTCCTCCAGCACCTCTGCTGCCTGTCCGTGCCATGGAGAACTCCCTCAGCAATGATCACCGGCTGTTGCCAGAGTGACAGCTTTCGGGCCCGAACGCAGACCGGTGTCCGGCTTTCAGAACGAACCGCAGCTCGCCCCTATGTCGCCGCCCACTGGCGCAGGACACTGAGCCGATGGCGCGTCTCCCCCGCCTCCCAGCTGCGCCCGAGTGGCGGGCGGTCACCGCGCCTGCCCGCTGCCCGAACGACAATCGCGCCAACGTGAGGCCGTTCAGGGCCTCGCCAATACCGGAGCGGTCGCCGAGGTACCCCGGATCGGCCTGACGCGGCCAGGGCGATGCCCCGCCCGGTCAGTGCGTTGCTGACGGTGGCGAACTCGTGAGGACCGGCCGACACGATGATCCCCTGTGCGTCCACTATCTCGGCGTTTTGGATGCTGAGCAGGTACATGCCTGGGATGTCAGCGGGGGCACGGATCACTCCGCGTTGCTCCTGCCACTGAAGCGTGACGGTCCAGGTGTTGTGCGTTGGGAAAGGCGTCCTGGAAATTGTCCAAGGGGACGAGGCCGGCTGTCTGCGTGCTGGGAAACGTCAAGCTCGACACCCCTCCGATCGAACGGTCGGCGACAACGGCAAGGCCGAGCACCGGGGTTCTGCGTCGCGTCGGAGACCCAGCGCTCCTCTCCTCCCGGCCGCGGCCGCCGGAGCGCCTCATCGCGGTCTGCCGTCCGCGCGCTTCAGTCCCAGCCGCCGGTGCACGGCCTCGGGGTCCGTGCGTCGCGCCGTGGCGTACGCGTCCTCGAAGAACGGAAAGACCACACTGCCACGCCGGGCACGCTCGGCCTGGATGTACGGTTCCAGGACTTCCCACGTCCGCATCAGGCGATAGTGCGTCAGGCTGGTGAGGATCTCGGAGTTGACGATGTCGAAACGCATCATGATCGAGACGGCCTCGAAGACGAACGCCACATTCCAGGCCCGGTACTTGGCCTCGTCCGGCAGAAGATCGATTCCCTCGTCCGGGCTGTGGTGCGAGGCGAGTTCGAACAGGACCCAGCGCTGGTCCCGTTGAAATTCGGGGTCGCGTATGTGCGTCAGCAGCACTTCGGTCGTCATGGCCAGATCGCTGTCGGCACGTGCCCGCCCGATCTGCCGGCTGACCCCCCAGGTGGATGCCGCCAGGGCCATCACCGACATCACGAGCGAGATGATGTTGAACACCATGAGCTGCCTCCCCCTGACAGACCACACGGAATCCGCGTCCCCTGTTGATACCCAGGCGAGCGGACTCTCAGCACCCCGGAGGAGCGCGCCCGGGCGAACTCGGCGACTGCCCTCGCCTTGGTACCTGGGAAACAGGTGAAAGCGACGCCTTGACGGGCTGCCGCTGCCCATTCGACGCGATCATTGCCCGCCCCACCCCGCCCCGACCCGCAACTCGCGTATACGCGTACGCAAGGCCGCGGAAATGCGGGTGAGCAAGTCCTTGGCGCACACGCGTGTGGGGATCGTCACGGCCATGCAGTACATCAGGTCGTCGCCCAGACACTCGGCGACGCCGGAGAGCAGCGGTTTACCGGCCTACTGCCCCTTGGGAAGGACCTCGGCCACCCACTCACTGTGGGACCGCTTTGAAATTCGTCTCCCCGACCGGGCAACCCTCACCTTGGGTGAATCGTCTACAGCTGTGTAAACGATGTTGCGTCCGGGTTGCCCCGCGTCCTACCCGAAGCGCAAATGGTCCAGGACGCGAAAGGAGCCCCGCTGAGTGAAGGTCGTTTTTCTGATCCACAATGTCTACGGCATCGGCGGCACCATCCGCACCACGCTCAATCTCGCCTCGGCCCTCGCGGACCGCCATGAGGTGACGATCGTTTCGATGCTGCGTCACCGCACCACCCCCCGGTTCACCATCGACGAGCGGGTGACCCTGGTGCCGCTGGTCGACCTGCGGAAAGGGGCCGCCGACAAGAACGACCCGCGGATGCATCAGGCCGCCGAGGTATTCCCCGCAGCCGAGAAGCGGCACCATCAGTACAGTCGGCTCACCGACCTGCGGGCCGAGGCGTATCTGCGTACCAGTGACGCCGACGTGATCATCGGCACCCGTCCCGGCGTCAATGTCTACCTGGCGTCCTTCGCACCACGCCACGCGCTGCGCATCGCCCAGGAACATCTCACCCATGACACCCACAGCAAACGGCTGCGCAGCCAACTCGCCCGGCACTACGGCGAACTGGACGCCGTGATCACCACCACCGAGGCGGACGCCACCGCCTACCGAACCAGGATGCGCCTGCCCGGCGTACACATCCAGGCCATTGCCAACAGCGTGCCCGAACCCGATGTGCCGCCCAGCGACGGCAGCGCCAACGTCATCGCCGCGGCCGGACGGCTGGTCCCCGCCAAACGGTTCGACCTGCTCATCGAGGCCTTCGCCAAGGTCGTAGCCGAACGCCCCGAGTGGTCGCTGCGGATCTACGGCACCGGCGCAGACAAGGACCGGCTCAAAGACCTCATCGACGACCGAGGCCTGGCCGGACGGGCGAGGCTCATGGGCCCGACCGCGCGCATCGAGGCCGAGTTCGCCCAGGCATCGATCGTGGCGAGCGCCTCCGACGCGGAGTCGTTCGGCATGACCCTGGTCGAGGCCATGCGTTGCGGAGTCCCCGTGGTGAGCACCGACTGCCCGCTCGGCCCCGCCGAAATCATCCACGACCGTGTCGACGGCCGCCTGGTGCCGGTCGGTGACGCCGATGCGCTCTCCGCAGCCCTGCTCGAGCTCATCGACGACGAACCGGTCCGGCGTCGCATGGGTGACGCCGCGCGAGCCGCCTCCCGTCGCTTCGACCCCGTCCCCATCGCCGGGAGTTACGACGCGCTGTTCACCGACCTCGCCGCGACCCGTCGCTCCCGCGCTTGGCGGCGCGGACCCGGCAGATGGCGCGCCCGCCTCGGTCGTACCGTGCGCCGACTCCGCCCGTCACGCCGCCGCTGAACCCTGGGGAGTCGGCTCTGCCCTGCTCGGCTCGTTGCAGGCAACCGCCACCGTAGAAGAAGGACGCCCCACCCACACCCAGATCGGCATTCCGCCATCTCAGCCTCTCCCTGGAAAGGAGCCGAAGGGAACACTGCATTCCAGTGTCCCGCGGGTTAATGACAGGGAAATCTAGGTGACCTGCGAGAAGTGAGTGAAGTTCCGGTACAACCCCCGCCCCAGGTGCGGTGTCTAAGCGTGTGATCGGAAACAACACCCCGCGCGTAGGTGCGGGCTCACAACTCGATTGCCGATCACGGACCACCGGGACGACGGTGGCAGCGGTTGACGACGAATTCACCGGCGCCTTTCTTCGTCGGGCCTGATCATCACTGATTCCGCGAAGGGTTATTTCTGCATGCGCACGTTAAGGACCATTGGCGCCACAGCCACCGCCACCGCCTCTCTCGCCCTGGCCCTGGGCGGAGGCGTGTTCGCGGCGTCCACCGCCCAGGCCGCCACGGCGAGTTCGGCCTCTCTCGTCCACGCCGACGGCGAGCTCTGGTACAAGGCCGGCGCCGGACAGATCAACAACCTGACGGTCACCGCGAAGGTCGTCGACGTCGACCCCTCCCAGTTCGGTGAGGACTACCTCCTCACCTTCCGCGACAAGTTCGACATCACGATCTCCACGAACGCGTGCACCTACCCGTCGGCGACCGACCACAAGGTCGCCGAGTGCACGGTGGCCATCCCCCTGGGCTCAGACGATTCGGACGACTACGACGTCGACCTCGGTGACGGCAACGACACCGCGACGGTCACCGGCTCCGCGTACACCTCGATCCAAGGCGGCAAGGGCAACGACGCCCTCAAGGGCAGCGCAGCCGCCGTGTTCTACGGGGACGACGGCAACGACCGCCTCGACGGCGGCGGAGGCGTCTGGTCCATGGGCCCGTTCGGCGGCGCGGGCAACGACACGATCACCAACTGCGACGCCGAGTGCCACGGCGGTCCCGGCAACGACAGCCTCACGGGCACCGCCTCGGGGCAGGAGTTCGGCATGTACGGGGACGACGGCAACGACGTCATCCACGGCGGCTCCGGTGCCGACCTCGTCTACGGCGGCAAGGGCGACGACAAGCTGTACGGCGACAGCGGCAACGACAAGATCTACGGCAACAGCGGCAACGACCTGCTGCACGGAGGCACGGGTACGGACACGCTCTCCCGCGGCCCGGGCACCGACAGGGTCTACCAGAACTAGAGCAACCAGAACTCAGGGTCGGCAGGGGCGTGAGGGAACGGAGGTTCCCTCACGCCCCTGCCCGGCATCTCGGACAGTGCCCGGCCGGCCGGCCTCTACCTCGACGCGGATCTTCTGATGGTGACGAAGAACCAATTCATCTGGTGGTTCGTCCTGGGAAGCAAGCTCACGCGGACGGAAAGCCATGGTGAAAAAGGGGGACAGCGGTGTGACGCCGACGGTGGAGACAGGTGTGACGTCGACGGTGGAGGCAGCAGCGCCCTGGTGGGCACGGCGTCGTGCTGGGCAGCGGGATCCGGGCACGGAGGGGGACACGCTCGGTCGGCCGGCCCGGGACAGAGGGCGGGTCCTCGCTCTGCTCGCGGTGCTGACGGCCGGACTGCTGGTGTTCCACCGGGCGGTGCCCAATTCCGTGGGACACCTGGGAAGCCTGCTGGAAGCGTTCCTGCCCTGGCTCGGCCTGGCGGTCGTGCCCCTGTTCGGCTTGGCCCTGCTGCGCCGTTCGGTGATCGCTCTGGTGGCCCTGCTGTTACCGGTGGCGGCCTGGACGTACCTCTTCGGCGCGTTGATCATGCCTGCCGCGAAGCCAGGCACGTACGACAGGCAGCGCCTGGTCGTGGTGCAGCACAACGTCAGTGACGAGAACACCGACCCGGCCGGAACGGCTCGCACCCTGGCCGACGCCGAGCCAGACCTCATCGCGTTGCAGGAGCTGGTGCCCACGGCACTGCCGGTATACAAGAAGACCTTGGCCCGCCAGTACCCGTATCACGCCATTCGGGGCACGGTCGGGCTCTGGTCGAAGCATCCGCTCACCGGGGTCCGGTCGGTGGACATCAAACCCAGTGGAATCGTCGAGGAGTGGAGTCGTGGACTGCGAGCGGAGGTCCGCACACCGCACGGTGTCATCGCCGCGTACGTTGCGCACCTTCCCTCGGTCCGCTTCCGGGCGAGCGGCTTCGCAACTTCGTGGCGGGATGAGAGCGCCCGCCTGCTGGGTGAGGCCATCGCCGCCGAACAGCTCGAATCCGTGATCCTGCTCGGAGACCTCAACGGAACGGTCGACGACCGTGGGCTGGCCCCGCTGACCTCACAGCTGGACGTGGCGGAGGGGAGCTTCGCCTTCACCTTCCCGGCAGCCTTCCCGGTGGGACGAATCGACCAGGTCATGGCGCGCTCGGCAACCGTCAGCCACATGCGTACCCTGCCCGCCACCGGCAGCGACCACTTGCCCGTCAGCGCACAGCTCACGATGGATTGAAGTCCGTCCTGCATACGAGCCGCCATGCCTGGGTGCAGGCTCCGGCTCGGCCACGACCGTTCGGGGAGCTGCGGACCAACATCGCGGAAGTCGGGCCGCCACCCGCCCCGCCAGGCGGCAGCGCCGTCGGTGCACACGGTCAGGGTGCCCGCCATGGACAAAGGAATGACCGCGTCCAGGGGGCTCCAAACCGCTCGTGGTCGCGGCCGTCGATGTCGACGCGGCTGCAGCGGCCGAGGACGGCGCCGTCCCCGCAGCGGCTATCCTTCTCACCGGCCGGGGCCGACCGCCACAGCCTGGGGGACCGGGCCGGCCCGAAGCAGCAGCCACAGGTCGATCTTGGAATGGATGGACCTTCGGCGTTGCTGCTCCTCATGAGCTCCCCCTGTTCCAGGGGTGCTCCGGGCAATGGTGCTCGGCACGACCGGACACGAGAACCGCCAACGCTCTCGATCCCGCCTGCTCCCTCGTCCCCGGCCCGTTGTCTTCGAAAGGTTCTCCCGCACCATGCCCTTGGCTCTGCTGGCCCTGGCGGTCGTCGCGTTCGGTATCGGCACGACCGAGTTCGCCACGATGGGGCTGCTGCCCCAGATCGCCGACGGGATCGGTGTATCCGTGCCGCACGCCGGCAACGTCGTGTCGGCCTACGCGCTCGGTGTCGTAGTCGGCGCGCCGGTGCTGACCGGCATCGGCGCGCGCCTCCCGCACAAGCGGCTGCTACTGCTCCTGACCGGGCTGTTCGTGATCGGCAACGTCGCGTCCGCGTTCGCTCCCGACTTCGGCACGCTCTTCGCCGCGCGCTTCCTGGCAGGTCTGCCTCATGGCGCGCTGTTCGGCGTGGGCGCCGTCGTCGCCTCGCGACTGGTCGCTCCGGAGCGCGCGGCACGCGCCGTCTCGAAGATGTTTCTCGGACTCACCATCGCCAACATCGTCGGAGTTCCGGCCTGTACAGCCCTGGGACAGCAGCTGGGCTGGCGGTCGGCCTACGGGGCGGTCGCCGTCATCGGCCTCGTCGCCCTGGCCGCCCTGGCCGCCTTCGTCCCGCACCAGCCTCGCGGTGAGCAGTCCGGCATCCGCCACGAACTGCGGGCCATGGGCAACAAGCAGGTCGCCATCGGCCTGGCCACGGCCGTCATAGGGTTCGGCGGATTCTTCGCCGTCTACAGCTATCTCGTGCCCATGCTGACGCACGTGACCGGTGTCTCCGGCACTTCGACCACCTGGGTCCTCGCGCTCTACGGCGTCGGCATGACGCTCGGCACCCTGATCGCCGGACCGCTCACGGACCGCGCGCTGCGCCCGACGATGTACTGGGGGCTCGTTCTCCTCGCCGCGGCGCTGGTGACGTTCTACTTCACGGTCCACAGCACCGTGCCCGCCCTGGTGACCATCACGTTCATCGGTGCGATGGGTTCCCTCATCACCACGCCGATCCAGATGCTCCTGATGGCCAAGGCGAAGAACGCCCCGACGATGGCGGCGGCCTCCAACCACTCCGCCTTCAACCTGGCCAACGCCGGTGGTGCCTGGCTCGGCGGCCTGGTCATCTCGGCGGGCTGGGGCTGGGCCTCCCCCAACCTGGTCGGAGCGGCTCTCGCCCTGGCCGGTCTCGGCCTCGCCTTCACGGGAGGTCTCATGGAACGGGGCTACCGACGCTCCGAGGTGATCACGAAAGCGTCGCCCGCAGCCGAACGGGAGCCGCGCGTCCACACGGCGGACTGACCTTCTGGCCGATCCTCGACCTCAGGATCCCGGTCAGCGGTCGTCCGGAGTCGGCAGCGGGGACGCCGCACTTCGGTGGAGCGTCGGTGCTACTCGGACCCGGCGGCACCTTCCGCCACCGCGTCGGCGGACTGCGCAGATCCCGCATGGTCCGTGACACCGGCGCGGTGAGCTGGGGCGGCGAGCCCGCACGGTGCGCAGCCGGACGTCTGGTCCGGGCGCAACGGCACTCCGTTGCTGCGCAGTACGTCGCGGAGGTCGAGGATGAGCGGGAACACCTCGTGGTTGCGGTCCTCGCCCTGTTCGTCCCAGGCGCGCTGCTCGGCCTCGACCGCCGTCCGGTCCTGGGTGAAGACGCGCTCGGTGAAGCGGCGGATGAGCGGCCAGGCGAGGTGGAGTGCCCCGGGAACCGACGGTTTCGCGATCGTGAGCAAGCCGTAGGCGTGGTTGACGCGCTGCTCAGCATCCTCCGGGACGTAGGCGGCCCAGAGCGAGAACACCGGGAGATCGGTGCCCTCAGGGACGTCCCGCAGCGTCTGGTAGGGGTACTCGGTGCGGATGGTGATGACGTCGGGTGTGTCCTGGCCGCCGATGCCCTCCCGGGACAGCAGGCCCGCGCCCCGGTCCTTGCGGCCTCCGGCGGGGACGAAGAGGTAGCGGGCCTCGACGTGCCGAGGGCCGGTCTCGTATCCGAGCAGTTCGGGCCGGATCCTGCCGAGCACACTCCGGTGCAGGAACTGGTGGTTCATGTCGAGCAGGTTCTCGTGCATGAACGAGTAGTGGCACCGCACGGTACGGGAGAACGTCATGGTCCGGTGGGTGGCCGAATGGTATTCGGGCAGGGACGGGAACGGTGCCTCCGCGGCCAGAGCCGGGTCCCCCGGGAACACGAACACCAGGCCGTAGGCCTCGCGCACCGGGTAGGAGCGCACTCCGCGCGGCGGCCGCTCACAACCTTTGGGCAGGTAGGGGATCTGCGAGATGCGGCCGTCGCCCCGGTATGCCCAGGCGTGGTAGCAGCAACGCAGGATCTCGCCCTCCACCACGCCCATGCTCAGTGGTACCTGGCGGTGCGCGCAGCGGTCCTCCAACGCGTGGGCGGTGCCGCTGCGCCCCCGGTACAGCGCGATCCGCTCACCGGCGAAAGAGGTCGCGAACGTCCGGTTGCGCCGCACACTCCGGGAGGTCGCCACCGGATACCAGTGGTCCGGGGAGATACCGATCCGCCGGAGATCCGGGACCGGACCGGGGAGGGCCCTGAGGCGGCCGTCCAGAAGATGCGGCGGATACTCCGCCGGGTCGGCGGTGGCGTGCCGGTCCTGCTGGTCTGCTCCGGCGCGGTCGGCTCGGGCCTCGGTCATGTGCACTGGTCCCTTGCGCTCGGGCGGAAGGTCGTGTCGTGCGGCCGCGGGGGTTTCGCGCGTCAGGTGCACGGTGTCCCGCACGCCCGCGACGCCACCACGGACGGCCGCCGCAGACGCAGGTGATCCGCCCGCCGCCGCGGGGCTCCACCTCTCTACGGTCGCCGGGGGCACCTCGGTCGTCAACCGCGGAGGTGCATTGGTGTCGCAACCCCGGCGCGAGCATCAAGAGGAGCGGCAGCCGCTGGACGACCCCGCACACCGTGGCCGGGGAACAGTCGGCTCGTGCGTGACAGTGGCGGGGTCGCTGGGCTTGCGCGGGGTCACGGGCGTACTACGACCTTGAGGTTGGTGCGCGTGTCCATCATCCGGTAGGCGTCGGCGACCTGGTCGAGGCCGACCTCGGCGTCGAACACCTTGCCGGGTTCGATGCGTCCTTCCAGGACGTCCGGGATGGCCTGCTCGATGTAAGCGCGCACGGGTGCCGGGCCGCCGGTCAGGCCGGCGTTCTTTCCGAACAGCGAGCCGAAGCCGACAGGGGCCTCCTCGTACTGGGGCACGCCGACGCGGGAGATGATCCCGCCGGGGCGCACGATGCCGTACGCCTGTTGATAGGCGGGCATCAGTCCGACAGCCTCCAGGACCACGTGGGAGCCCTCGCCGCCGGTCAGCTCCATCACGTGGGAGATGCCCTCCTCGCCGCGTTCGGCGACCACCTCGGTCGCGCCCCATTCGCGGCCGAGGTCGGTGCGGTCGGTGTGGCGGCCCATGAGGATGATCCGCTCGGCGCCCATGCGCCGGGAGGCCAGCACCGCGGACAGGCCGACGGCGCCGTCGCCGATCACGGTCACGGTCTTCCCGGGCTCGACCCGGCCCATGTGGGCGGCGTGGTGACCGGTGAGGTAGACATCGCTCAGGGCGAGCAGCGACGGCAGGACAGCCGCGTCCACGTCACCGGGGATCTTCACCAGGGTGCCGTCGGCCTGCGGGACCCGGATGGCCTCGGCCTGCGCACCCCCGACGCCACCGACCCCGTACCAGCCCCCGTGCGGACAGGCCGTGTGGAAGCCGTCCCGGCAGATCGGGCAGGTGTTGTCCGAGTACGCGAACGGAGAGACGACGAAGTCGCCCCGCTTCAGACCGGTGACGTCCGCGCCGGTCTCCTCGACGACGCCGAGGAACTCGTGCCCCATCGGCACGCCCTCGTCCGTCTTGTCCATGGAGTGGTACGGGTGCAGATCGGAGCCGCAGACGCAGGCCAGGGTGATCCTGACGATCGCGTCCGTGGGCTCGACGATCCGCGGCTCGGGCACGTTTTCGACCCGGACGTCTCCGGGTCCGTACATGAAGGTGGCTCGCATCGAAGATCTTCCTCTCCCAGCTGTGGAGGGTTCTTGAGCCGGCAGATCGTGTCCGTGGCGGCGGCGTCAGCGCGGCTCCAGGCGGAGGGTGGAGGCGCGGGCCTGGTCGGTCAGGACCTGCGTGACGAGGCTCTTGTAGCGCCTGTACTTCGTCCGATAGGCGGCATCCACGCCCGGGTACTCGCCAGGGTCGGCCACGCGGAAGGTGACGTCCTGCCGGACGCCGCCGGCTTCGACGTGACCCTGGTGGCGGGAGCGCGTGCCTCGGTACCACGGACCGTCGGTCCCCTTGACGGAGCGGACGTAGAGCTCGTCACCGGAGCGGACCACCCACATGGTCACCGGAGCGCGCAGGGTTCCGTCGGCCCGCTCGGACGCGAGATCCAGCTCCTCGCTCGCGGCGATCTTGTCCAAATCCGTGCCGTTCCAGTCCGCCATCATCATTCCTTCCGGGTCTTCCAGATCTTCCGGGTAAATGCGGGACCGATGGCCAGGGCCTTGGGTCACGGCCGCGACGCGGTCCATCAGGCCCACCGTCGCGCGCCTGGGAAGGAGCCGCCAGCGGGACAGCGCGGTACCCAGGGACCGCGGACCGCCGCTGCCGTCGGCCTCGCCCGCCTCCGCACGGAGGGGGTGCGTCAACGCTGTCGCGGAGAACGGGTCGTGTCCGCAGTTTCGCGATTGTGTCGGCGCCGGTTCGGGGCGGCGGCTGGGGCGGCAGCTCGGGTCCGCCCCAGCCCGTGGTGGATCAGGAGGCGCGAGGTCGAGTTGCCCGATCTCGACGCTGCCGACTGGCGCACGGCCGCCGCCGCCCACGCCGTGGGCGTGCACGCGATGCTCGCCCGGCATCCCTGGCTCGTCCAGGCGTTCGGCAGCCACCTCATGCACGGGCCCGCCCAGGCCCGGAACAACGACCTCAGCCTGGCCATCTACGAAACGGCGGGCTTCGCCGCCGCCGACGCGGACCGGGCGGCAGCCGCCGTGTTCGCCTTCGTGCTCGGCAACGCGCTCGGCCCTGCCGCGCAGTCTCGCTGAACCGCCGGCTGAGCAGGAGCGGCGCAGACGCCGAGCAGTTGATGGCCGACGCCATGACACGCTCCACCGAGACCGCCAAGCAATTCCCGCACCTACGGGAACGCCTCGACACCGCGGAGTACGCCGCAGCGCCCGACAACTCCTTCGACTTCGGGCTCCAGGTCCTCCTCGACGGCTTCGAGGCCCGCCTCGCCGCCGACCGCACGGAGTCAGCCCGGTGAGGCAGCCGTCTTCGGCAATGATCCGCCTCGACTGAACGCCGCTTGGCGGCAAGGAGATGGGCCGTTGCGACGAGTGCTCCCCTTCCGAGCCTGTGTCGCTTCCCGGTACGGTTTCAGGCTAGAGATCGTTCGCGGGCAAGGCGGAGGGGCGGGCTGTGGGGGGACCGATCGAAAGCGCTGCTGTTGGTTTCATTGGGCTGATGGGGCTGTGGTTGGGGCACAACTATCGCCGTCAGTTACGCCTTCGGCTGACCGAGTACGTTCTTCACGCGTACGGAAAGCTCTGGGAGATCACGGCAGCGAGTCCTTCCGATCGACGGTCGCTGATGACGGAGGATGATCGACGGCAGTTGGCGATGGCGATGGAGCAGTGGTACTACTCCGAGGGAAACGGAATGCTGCTTCCGGTCAAGACCCGCACGCTCTTCTTCGTGCTGAAAGGCAACTTGACCGCCGGACAGGCTGACATGCGTCCTCCAAGTCTCGTTGACCACATGGGTGCTTTGCCGCCGGCGACGGCCGTTGAGGTTCAGGCTTGTTCATGCAACCGTCAACTGTCCCTTCTGCGCTCGCAGATGAAGACCGACCTCGCCTTCTATGCCGGCGGAAGTCACCTCAAGCGACTGCGTCGCGACGAGAGGGACCTTCTTGAGTCCTGCGGAATCTCGTCGTCCAACCTGTTCGGATTCTTCCGCTGGCTGAAACCGAGCAGGCCCGCTCTCAACCCGTGTGCGTGCGGGAGTTGCCCGGGGGCAGCTGATCGACCCGCGACAAGGGAGCGTCGGATGGCGATGCGACGCAATGAGCCGCAGGTTGAGGGAGAGGCGGGGACCTGAAGGCGGTCCCGCGACAATTCTCGCGGTGACGAGGAGGCGGTGACACCGCAGAACCGCAGAAGTGCGGGAGCTGGAGCTGGAGATACAGAGTCGCCGTGACGCGGCGTGCGGACGTTGGGTCAGTCCTCGTTCGGGTCGCTGGGTTCTGCCCTACGACGGACCGCCCTCGCGCGAAGTCTGAGGGCCAGCGCGCCACCAGCGAGGGCCGTGCCGAGCAGCACCGCCAGCGCCACCATGAGGATGGAGTCACCCTTGCCGCCGTGCTCCACGGTCGCTGCCCCTGTGGCTGCAGCCGACGGCTTCGGGTTCGGCTCGGAGGGTTGGGCCAACGGGCCGCCTGTGGCGCGTACTTCGATGGGCGCCACGTTGTCCGTCTTCTGCGGGTCGTTCACGGGCCGCTTGGGATCCTGGATCGCTTCGAGGAGACCCTTGGCTCCGCGGACGCGCCGGTCGATACGGAACTCGAGGGTCGTCTGCCAGGTGTCGCCCGGCTCCAGGGGGTTCTCGGGGCTGCAGATGTAGGCACGTCCTCTGGGCCCGAAGCACTCCCACGCCCACTCCAACTCGTTGTCGGGATCCGGCGGCGGAGTGGGCTCCACCACGCTCAGGCCCTCGGGCACGGTGATGCGCAGTTGTGTGCCCGACATACGGCCAGGTCCGGCGTTGTGCAGGCTGAACGTGGCCTTGGTGCTGCTGCCCGTCGTGCCTTCGATCGCGTCCGCGCTCACCTGCAGGTCGGCGGTCTGCGAGGTGTGGAGCAGGACCTCGCCGCGACGGTACCTGTCGGGGAAGGCGTCAGCCGCGGTGTCGACGGTGCGCACCCTCAGTTCGGGGCCCGTGCCCTGCCGCAGGGCCGGATCGGTGCCGGTGGCGCCCGGGTACTCCTCGACGTTTCCGGTCATTCCCTGGAGGTACGGCATGTAGCTGAAGCTGCCGTTCACCATCGTTTCCGGCACGTCGACGGAGACGGGCTCGACGAGCTCGTACGCCTGGCCCGGCTCGAGTTGCTGGTCGAACCAACAGTCCGCGAAAGTTCTGAACTGGATCCCGTACCGGCAATTGCTGTACTGCGCCGGGAAGATGACGCGTGAGCTGGTGAACCTTATGCCGAAGCCCTGAGCCGGGAACCTGCCCGCGTTGCGCACCTGCGGCTTGAAGCCGAAGGACGCGCCGGGCGCGTCTCCCTTGCGGGGCTTCTCCGCACGGGCGCGCAGCTCGGGGCCTTCGACCCACACATCGGTCTCGAAGGTGGCGTCCGCGGCGCCGGGGGCACTGAAGGTATAGCGGATCGTGCCATGGCTGCCGCGGCTCACGCCGTGCACGGCTTCGATGTAGATCGCGTCCGGGTAGTTGTCCTTGCCGCGCGTGAGGGTGCCCAGCCTGCAGGTGACGACGCCGGTCGCGCCGAATGGGTGGTCTCCGCACTCGCGCCGGGTGCGGAGTCTGGCGATGCCCTCCAGGTCCGACGCGTCGACCGTGAGGGTCACGTCGGCCTGCGTCGCGCGGCCCCCGCCCGGATGCGGTGCCAGCCAGACGCGGACGCCGCCGGTGGGGCTGATGCCCCGTTTGGTCAGATAGGCCGTGTCCGGCACGCTCAACTCGACGGCCGGCTGCGCCGCTGCTCGGGCCGGGACCGTCGGCGCGAGCAGGGTGCCGAGCAGAACAGCCAGGGCCGCGCCCAGGCGGCGTATGCGGTACACCTGTTGATCTTCTCATGGCCATGGAAACCATGTGTGACGTTCACTCGGTCACGAGACGCAGGCCCCATGTGTGGTGTCGCCTTCGGCAGAAGAAATGCGTGTCGGCGTTCTTCTGCCGAAGGGCGTGACGGCGTCCGTTCACGCACCGGATCGTGTCGCCCGAGCCGCCGAGCACCACAACGAGCCGAGCGCCTCTGGTGGTGACGGGGAGAGGCTGCCCGGCGTGACGCCGAACCGCGTCGTCACCGGTCCGTTCAGCAGTAGAGGTTGGCGCCGGGTGTGACGCCGAGGATCGATGTGAAGCGCTGGTAGGCGTCCACGCGGCTTTGTACCTGTGCGGGGTTCCTGCCGTCGCACTCCAGCGAGCCGTTGATGCTGCGGATGGTCTGTCCGAATCCGGCGATGTTGACCATCGCGTTGTGCGG
>NZ_JBEXNW010000010.1:0-297552 GCF_040611295.1 Streptomyces sp. NPDC002935 | reverse complement strand
CCTCCGCCTTGCAGTTGGACGCACCAGGCCCCGCTCACGTGCGCTGATCAGGCGCCGCGGATCTCCTCCGACCTGATCCGCCGGACAGGCCCTAGCGGGCACGCCGGGACAGGCCGACGACCCCGGTCCGCGACACGCGGCGGAGCGGGGGAAGTGAGCCAGGAGCGAACGGGCCACCGGAAACAAAGCTTCCGGTGGCCCGTCCGTGTTTGTGTGGGGGCATGACCGTTTCGACAGTCGAATACATCCGGTACCGGATTCCCGAGCAGCAGTCGGCGGAGTTCCTGGCCGCCTACACCCGGGCCGCGGTCCAGCTCGCCGCGGCCCCGCAGTGCGTCGACTACGAACTCGCGCGCTGCGAGGAGGACTTCGAGCACTTCATCCTGAGGATCACCTGGACCTCGACGGAGGACCACGTCGAGGGCTTCCGCACCTCCGAACTCTTTCCCGACTTCCTCGCCGAGATCAGCCCCTACATCGGCAGCATCGAGGAGATGCGCCACTACAAGCCGACGTCGGTGCGCGGCCAGGGCGCCTCTGTGCCCACGCTCTACGCCTGGGCGGGCGGCGCCGAGGCCTTCACCCGCCTCACCGAGGCGTTCTACGACAAGGTCCTCAAGGACGACCTCCTCGCGCCCCTGTTCGCGGACCTCGCGCCCGAACACGCCGTCCATGTCGCCCTGTGGCTCGGCGAGGTCTTCGGCGGACCGCCGGCGTACTCGGACACCCAGGGGGGCCACGGCCACATGGTCGCCAAGCACCTGGGCAAGGGCATCACGGAGGTGCAGCGCCGCCGCTGGGTCAATCTGCTCCAGGACGCCGCCGACGACGCGGGACTTCCCACCGACGCCGAGTTCCGTTCCGCCTTCCTCGCCTACACCGAGTGGGGCACACGCCTGGCCGTCTACTTCTCAAGCCCGGACGCGAAGCCTCCGGCGGAGCAGCCGGTACCGAAGTGGACCTGGGGGGCCGCACCGCCGTACCAGCCGTGATCCCTGGCCGGGCCCCCGCGGCCTGCCCCGTCGCCCCACCGGTGCGGCGGGGCGGCGGGGCGAGGGCCGCCGGGATCACGGTTACGAGGTGCCGACCGCCGGGGTGACCGCTACGGGGTCCCGACCGCCGGGGGTGACGGCTGCCGGGACGGCGGTCACCGGGGTGAGGAGGTGCCCGCGCGGGTCGCGTCCGTCCCCCACGACGCCAGCAACCGCAGCGCCTCCGCCGAGCTCGACCCCGGCTCCGCGTGATAGGTGATCAGCGCCAGCTCGGCGTCGTCGACCAGCCGGAACGACTCGAACTGCAACGCGAGGTCGCCCACCAGCGGATGCCGCAACAGCTTCACCCCGTGGCTCTTCTCCTTCACGTCGTGCGTCGCCCACAGCCGCCGGAAGTCCTCGCTCTTCACGGACAGCTCCCCGACCAGCGCGGACAGCCGCGGATCGTCCGGATGGCAGCCCGCGTCCATACGCAGCAGACACACGATGTCGATCGCCTTCTGCTCCCACTCCACGAACAGATCCCGGTACTCGGGCCTGAGGAACACCATCCGCGCCCAGTTCCGCTCCTGGGGCGGCAGCTCCGACCAGTCCCCGAAGACGGCCGCGGCCATCCGGTTCCAGACGAGCACGTCGGAACGCCGCCCGGTGATGTACGCGGGGACGCCGTCGAGCGTGTCGAGCAGCTGACGCAGGGCGCCCCGCACCTGCTGCGGCCGGGCCGCCTGCTTCTTCTTGTGCTGCTTGGGCTTCGCGAGGTGCGTGAGGTGGTTGTGCTCTGCATCCGTCAGCCGCAGCGCCCGCGCGATCGCGTCCAGCACCTCCGCCGACACATTGCGCCCGTTGCCCTGCTCAAGGCGCGTGTAGTAGGCGACGGACACTCCGGCCAGCTGGGCCAGCTCCTCCCGGCGCAGCCCGGGCACCCGGCGGTGCCGCCCGAAGTTCGGTATCCCGACGTCCTCCGGCTTCAGCCGGGCGCGGCGGCTGCGCAGGAACTCACTGAGCTCGGCGCGCCGGTCCAGCGGGTGAGCCTCGCCGGCGGGCCCCACAGAGGGCTGTTCATCCATCCATCCAGTATTCACGGTCGTACGCTGCCGAGCCTGACCCCGCCAGTAGTAGGACCGGCGGACGTACGCAGAACCGTGACCTGGGTGAATCCTGGGGGATCGGGCAGGCTCGTTGCCGTGCCCGACGGAAGACAGCCGGGCACGTTCCACCCCCTCCCGAGGAGAACCCCGGCATGACCACTGTCGTTGCGTACGCCGCTCCCGCCGCCAAGGCTCCGCTGGAGCGCACCACCATCGAGCGTCGCGAGGTCGGAGAGCACGACGTCCTGATCGACATCAAGTTCGCCGGCATCTGCCACTCCGACATCCACCAGGCCCGCGAGGGCTGGGGAGAGGCCATCTTCCCGATGGTGCCCGGCCACGAGATCGCCGGCATCGTCTCCGAGGTCGGCTCCGGCGTCACCAAGTTCAAGGTCGGCGACCGTGTGGGCGTCGGCTGCCTGGTCGACTCCTGCCGCGAGTGCGACAACTGCAAGGCCGGTCTGGAGCAGTACTGCACCGGCGGCGGCGTGGGCACGTACAACTCCGTCGGCAAGGACGGCGAGCCCACCTACGGCGGCTACTCCGAGAAGATCGTCGTCGACGAGAACTACACCCTGCACATCCCCGACGGCATCTCCCTCGACGTGGCCGCGCCGCTGCTCTGCGCCGGCATCACCACGTACTCCCCGCTCAAGCACTGGAACGCGGGCCCCGGCAAGAAGGTCGCCGTCCTCGGAATGGGCGGTCTCGGCCACATGGGCGTCAAGATCGCCCACGCGCTCGGCGCCGAGGTGACGGTCCTCTCCCAGTCGCTGCGCAAGAGGGACGACGGCCTGAAGCTGGGCGCCGACCACTACTACGCCACCAGCGACCCGGAGACCTTCAAGGAGCTGCGCGGCACCTTCGACCTGATCCTGTCCACCGTCTCCGCCCCGCTGGACCTGGACGCCTACCTCGCCCTGCTGCGGACGGACGGCGCCTTCGTGAACGTGGGCGCGCCCGAGGAGCCGGTCCGGCTCAACCTCTTCTCCGTGATCGGCGGCCGTAAGACCCTCGCGGGCTCCGGCATCGGCGGCATCCAGGAGACCCAGGAGATGCTGGACTTCTGCGCCGAGCACGGCTTCGGAGCCGAGATCGAGCTGATCGGCGCGTCCGAGATCAACGAGGCGTACGAGCGGGTGCTGGCGAGCGACGTCCGCTACCGCTTCGTGATCGACGCCGCCACGATCTAGTCGATCAGACCTGGTCGATCAGGTCGATGAGGTCGATGAGGTCCGATCCAGTCGGTCCGATGGGCGATACGCGTGACCCTTGGGCGCCGTTCCGGTCGTACGACGGGAACGGCGCCTTCGTGGTTCCGGCGGCCTCAAAATCCGTGCCGCTGCCCCGGCGGAAGATCTACCATGCTGCTCGATGCTCTGAGCCGGGGGTGGATGGTTCGAGCGAAGCTTCCTGAGCCGGCGGAACGTTGCGCGCGCTCACCGACCAAACGGGTGGGAACTCAGTGGTTCACCAGGCGCGCGTCGGCGCTGCATTTGCCATGCTCATGGCATTTACCTCGCTCGCCGGATGTGGATCCGGGCCGGACTCCCGAGACGGCTTGTCGGACGAGGCCAACACCGCCGGGATGCACGACAAGCCGTTGAGCAAGGGAGAGTTGGAGCGGGCGGCGATCTCGGCAAAGGATCTCGACGGCTACGAAGTCAACCCGGCGCTCGCCACGACCCCGGCGTCTCACAAGACGGCGGATCCCGCGGCATGCACGCCCGTCGTCCAGGCGCTGGGCGGAAGCAGCGGCTTCAAGGCCACCGCGCGCGTCGGCCGGATGATCTTTTCGAAGAAGCACGGCCCCGGAGCATCCATGATCCTGTCGTCGCACGGCGCGGGGGATGCCGTGCGGGTGATCGACGCGTTCCGAACGGCCGCCAAGAAGTGCACGACCTTCAAGGACGTCCTGGTGGACTTCCGCTACAGCGAGGCCGAACTCCAGCCCGACCCCGGCTATGGCGACGAGTCGGTGTCCCTGCGGCTCACACAGCTAGCGGCGGTCGACGAGGACGAGGAGCCCGTCCGGGTTCCGTACACGGTGCTGGCCGTTCGGCAGGGGGCGACGGTCGCCATGCTCTACGCGATCAATCGCCCCGGAGGGCCACAGGGCGAGGGCCCGGCTGTCATACCGGCGGCGATCGTCAGGACACAGCTGGCCAAGCTCGGGAAGTCGCAGCCGTCCGAGTGACCGTGGGGAAACCTCCCGGGTTCGGTACGGCGTGCGACATCCGCACCGACACCCGGGAGGCCCTCGTCGACGACCGGCCGCTTCAGCGCGTGACGACCGCGCCGTCGTAGACGTTGTTCGGCGTGATGATCTGCGTGATGGCCCGGGCGAGAAGGGTGGACGGCTCGACGCCGTCGTGGTCGGAGTCGGTGTTGAGCATGAGGACCATGGTGGCCTTCTTCGAGGGCAGGTAGACGGTCACGGTCTCGTATCCCGGCAGGGAGCCGTTGTGCCCGATCCACCCGTTGGCGTCGAAGATGCCGAGGCCGTAGGTCGTTCCCGGGAAGCCCGTCGGCAGTGTCTCTAGGCGCTGTGCCTGGGTCTCGGGGCTGAGCAGGGTGCCGGTGGCGAGGATCTTGGCCCAGCGGCGCAGGTCGTGCAGGTTCGAGATCATCGCCCCGGCCGCCCAGGCCCAACTGGGGTTCCAGTCGGTGGCGTTCGCGGTCTCGCCGTTCAGCGTCTGGTCGGTGTAGCCCTGCGGGTGCGGCTCGGGGAACTCGTTCCCCTTCGGGAACAACGTGTCGCGCAGATGGGCCGGGCGGAGCACCCGCCTGTCGATGAAGTCGATGAGGTGGTGACCGCTGACCTTCTCGATGACCAGGCCGAGCAGGATGAGGTTGGAGTTGGAGTACTGGAACTCCGTGCCGGGCGCGAAGGTGTTCGGGTGCTTGTAGCCGTAGGCGAGGAGTTCCCGCGGGGTGAAGGTGCGCTGCGGGTTGCTCAACAGGTCGTGTTCGAAGTCCGCGTCGGAGGTGTACGGGAACAGGCCGCTGCGCATCTCGGCGAGCTGACGCAGGGTGATGTGGCGACCGTTCGGCACGCCGCGGATGTAGCGGGAGATCGGGTCGTCCAGCCCGATCCGGTGGTCGTCGACGAGCTTGAGCAGCGCGGTGACGGTGAAAGTCTTGGTCTCGCTGCCGATCCGGAAGTAGGAGTCGACGGCCATCGGCCGGCGGGTGGTGGTGTCGGCGACACCGGTCGCGCGGACGTAGTTCCCCTTGCCGGGCATCCACACCCCGACGACGACACCGGGGATGTGGGCCTCTTTGCGGACGTCCGCGATGGCCTTGTCCAGCCGGGCGGTCAGCTCGGGGCTGAGGCTGTGCTGCGGGCAGTCGTTTTTGTCGTGCCGGTCGACGCCTGCTGCGTGGCCGCCCGCCGTACGGAAGGCCGCGGCGGGAGTCGCTGTCATCGGGGCCAGCACGGACGCCGCGAGCAGTGCCGCGGCGAACGGACGGCGGTAGGAGGTACGTCGCATGTCGGGGCGCCTCTTCCGGGTCAGGGGAACAGACGGCAACACCACCACCCGCACTCCTGCCGAAGGCCCTGGTCCGATCCGCGTTCCGTCAAGTCCACTCATTCGGAGCCACGGGGGTCGGCAAGCGGCCCTGGCCCGGCCCTGGCCCCGGCTGTCACGGGCTTCGAGGGCGAAAGTACCGGGCCGCCCAGCTCCTCCCCTTTGCTGAGGGCATGAGGGCGCTGGGAGAAGATGAACAACTCCCAGCGCGTGGCCGATACGCGGTTGCGACCGTCTGATCGCGCTCCTGCCAGGAAGTCCCGCTCAGCAATTCATCGCAGATTCATCTCCGGTTTCATTGCCGAATTCACTGCAGAATTCATTGCCGGTCGGCGATGTTCGGGAGATGGCATGCGATCGTGGAGTCTTTATGCGCCGGTGGGTACGAAGTAGAACTCCTCATCGCACTTTCGGCACGTGATCTTTGTGCCCATTTCGCTGGCCGTCACGTGATGCCTGGCCCGGCAGTCCGGGCATTCGATGTGGATCGCGTTGCAGCGAGGGCAGATGCCACCCTTCCGGGACTTGCGCCCGACCAGGTTGGCTCCGCCGCGGATCGAGGTGTTCCACCACAGTGATGCCACCCCGACGCTGTAGATCCTGGGTGCGGCGAGGATTGCTGATCTCAGGGATTCCATGCTGCCGAATCGCCATTCCGAGCGCGGGGAATCCGCCTTGCATCGTCGACACTTCATCAGTCCCCCAGTTGTGCGACTCCGATCAGATTCCCATCGGGAAATCGCTCGTGTCAACATGGAGAACATTTAAACGCATGTTCGGAATCCTTTCCGGATTCCTCATTTGTTGCACGCGTAACAGCATTCTCTACGGTTTCGCCCGGCGGTATCCGAATGGCCTGAGAGCGCTGTGAGTCGTGGAGGCCGCGGGTGGTCAGGAGGGCGGCAGAGGCTGCTCCGTCCAGACTGTCTTGCCGTCGTGGGTGTAGCGGGTGCCCCACCGCTCCGTGAGCTGCGCGACCAGGAAGAGCCCGCGTCCGCCTTCGTCCGTGCTGAGGGCCCTTCGGAGGTGAGGGGACGTGTGGCTGGCGTCGGACACCTCACAGATCAGACAGTGTGTACGGATGAGGCGCAGGGTGACGGGGCCGTCCGCGTACCGGTAGGCGTTGGTGACGAGCTCGCTGGCGACCAGCTCGGTGGTGAAGACCATTTCCGACAGCCCCCATTCGGCCAGTTTCGCCGTGGTCAGCTCCCTGGCGCGGGCAGCGGAGGTCGCTTCCAGAGGCAGGTGCCAGGTGGCGAAGCTCTCCGGCGGCAGTACCCGGGTACGGGCCATGAGCAGCGCGATGTCGTCGGTGGGGCGGCGGTCCGTGGGCAGCAGCGCTTCGATCACCCCGTCGCACGTGCGCTCCAGAGCGTCGGCACTGTGGGCGAGGCATTCCTCCAGCTTCTCCAGCGCGGCATCGATGTCGCCGTCGCGCGCCTCCAGGAGGCCGTCGGTGTAGAGCGTGAGCAGGCTGCCCTCAGGGAGGTCGAGTTCGTACATCTCGAACGGCAGTCCGCCCAGGCCGAGCGGTGGACCTGCGGGCAGGTCGAGCACGGTTACCTGGCCGTCCGGCGTGGACACCAAGGGTGCCGGGTGGCCGGCGCGCGCCAGGGAGCACTGCCGGGAGACCGGATCGTAGACCGCGTAGACACAGGTAGCCCCGAGCGTCTGTTCGATCGCCGACTGGTTGCCCTCGGCGTTCGTCTCCAGTTCGGCGGCCAGCAGACTGACCAGATCGTCCAGCCGGGCCACCACCTCGTCCGGTTCCAGGTCGAGGCTGGCCAGGGTGCGCACGGCGGCGCGCAGGCGCCCCATCGAGGCCGCGGCGTGGATTCCGTGGCCGACCACGTCTCCCACGACGAGGGCGACTCGGGCCCCTGACAACGGGATCACGTCGAACCAGTCACCACCGATGCCCGGTTCACCGCTCGCCGGCAGGTACCGGCAGGCCACCTCGACGGCCGGCAGGTCGGACACCGTGCCCGGCAGCAGACTGCGCTGCAGAGTCAGAGCGGCGCTCTGCTGCTGGGTGAAGCGGCGCGCGTTGTCGATACAGACGGCCGCACGCGAGGAGAACTCATGGGCCACTGCGGCATCGTCGTCCTCGAAAGGCTCCGAATGGCGCACTCGCCACAGACTCACTACGCCCAGTACCAGGCCGCGTGCCATCAGGGGCACCGCGATCAGGGAATGAACGCCGAGACCCAGGGCGACCTCGATCCGCCGCCGGTCCATGGCGTACCACTCGGGGCGGAGGGACAGCAGCCGTTCGAGAATCGGGCGACGCTCGGCCAGGCACCGCGCCTGCGGAGACTCCGGAAGGAGCGGGACCACGTCGCCCTCCTGGAACGGGACCCGTGGTTCCGGGGGCGAAAAGGCCACTCGCAGGAGCGCACCTGCCATGTCCAAGGGCAGTTCGTCACCAAGTGCCACCGGCTTCAGGAGGTCCACCGAGCAGTAGTCGGCCAAGCCGGAGACGGCCACCTCGGCCAGTTCCCGGGCCGTCTGCGTCACGTCCAGTGAGGTTCCGATCCGGGCGCTCGCCTCGTTCAGCAGAGTGAGCCTGCGTCGGGCCTGGTAGCGCTGGGTCACGTCCTCGATCGTCTCCGCCACGCCGAGAACCCGGCCCGAGGAGTCTTCCATCCGGAACGCGGAGACGGACACCATCCGTTCCCGCCCCGGAGCATGGCGTGTGCGCGCCGACTGCTCTGTGAAGATCAACGGCTCGCCGGTCTCCAAGACGTGGCGTACCCGCTCCTCGGCCGGACCCGCGTCCTCGTCGACCAGGAACTCGCCGGAACTACGGCCCACCGGCGCCTCGGCTGTGATGCCGCTTGCCTTTTCGACCGCACGGTTGACCCGAATCACCTTCCTGTCCGGGCCGTGGATGGCCAGACCGATCGGGGACCGGTGGTACAGGCCGTCCAGCAGCGCACGGTCCAGCTGCCAGGCAACGACTTCCGCGGCAGGGGCACCGACCAGGAACCACTCTTGACGATCTCCGTCGCGGGTGATCGCACGGGCCCGGAAACCCATCTCCACACGCCGTCCGTCGTGGTGCCGGACGGGCAGGACTCCGAACCAGCCCCCTGCCCTCATGGCGTCCACGACGACGGACCGCGCGACAGGCAGGTCACGGGCGTCGACCAGGAGGTCCCGCCAGGCCCGTCCGATCACCTCCTTGGCGCGGTAGCCCAGCAGCTCCTGCGCACGTGCGCTCCAGCCGACCACTGTGCCGTGATCGTCGAGCACGGCCGAAGCGGCATGCGCCAGGGCGAACGGATCCTCCGGACTCTCGCTGAAATGCATCGACGGCGTCCCCATAACCACCACTTTGCCTCCGTGACTCCGATGTTCCTCCTCCCGGTCTCCGTCCGCGACTCCCCCTTCCTCTCGGCCCGGCGGTTCGGCAGGAGTGACATGGCGACGCTCGGCGTGTGCAGGCAATCGCGTGCAAGGAAGGGGGTGGCCACGTCTCGGGCCACTTCGTCACGGAGGCCGGCGCAGGCGCTTCGGCGGGAGTCGCCGTGGCGCGTGTTCACAGCCAGCCCCTTCCGCTTGCCCGAACCGGCCAGGACGACTCGGCCGCGACACCACACCAACGACGATCGATGCCGCGGCCGGTCCAAGTGGGTCCAGGCCGCTTCGGCTGCTTCCGCGGTACCTCCGGCGCCGACGCGACGTCCGTCCGGCACGACACCCCTGGTCGGCTTCACCGGGGAGGCAAGTTGCAGTGGCCGCAAGCACGGGTCCCGCTCGGGGTCTCACTCCACGCGAGTGGGCGCACGCTTCAACTGACGCTGCCAGGCGGCCGGTCGGGGTGCACCTCGCGAACGTAGCCCGACAGACACGCATGACGAGGCGCCCATTCGAAGCCCTCGCGGCTGATCTCGAAGGCCGGGACGGTCTCCTGGCCTTCCTTCGTCCCCCAGCGGCAGCGGTACATCATCCACAGAAAGCTCGTGACTGAGCGCGCCGCATGGCCACTGCTGAGCCTCAGGACCGGGCAGTCCTCCGCGCGCTCGCCGTCTGCTTCCCGGGAGGCGCGGAGGGGAGCGGGGTACGCTCGGTGCTCGTCATCCCAACACGTCGGCGGACGTGGACAGTTGACGGGCTGCGAGAACTCAGGGGGCGGCAGTGGACGTGCTGACGTTGGTGTCCGCGCTCGTGGCGCTGGTCGGCGCTGCCGCGACGGCGGTGCTCGGCTACTGGACGCAGCGGCGCCTGCGTCTGATGGAACAGCGGAACCTCATGGACTCCTACGGGGCCTCGCTGGCCTGGGCCGCGTACGACCTGCAGTCCAGGTTGTACAACATCCTGCACGGCCATCAAACCGATCTCTCCCCAGGGCCTTACCGCGGTTTTATGAGCTCCTTTCATCTGCAGGGCACGCCGGAGCAGCGGGAGTATGTGCGCCGCAGCACGGTGTTCGTGCTCGCCGAGTACTTGGGATGGGTGGAGATCCTGCGGCGGGACATCCAGTTCCTCGACCTCGGTCAGTCACGGGCCAATCGGAGCGCTGTGACGGTCATCTCGTCCATCGGCACAGTGCTGAACCGCACTTCGTCCGCTGATGACGTACTACGCCTCTGGCGCGCCGAGCAACGGGCCATCGGAGAACTGATGGTGCATCCGGACGGAGAGCCAGGCCGTCGCAGGTGCCTGGGCTACGCCGAATTCTGCGAGAAGCTTGATGGTGATGACGCGTTCCGCCGGTGGTTCGCCCCGCTCCTTGAGGACATCGACCGGCTCGCTGGGGACACCGCGCAGGCTGCACTCCGGCTTGTCGAACTCCAGCAGAAACTCATCATCCTGATCGACGTGTTGGACCCGAAGGCCGAGCGGTTCCCACACTTTCGTCAGCAGACCAGCGGGACACTGGGCGTCAGAGTGGCCGACTGAAGCGCGGATCGCGTGCACAACTTCTAGCAGTGCCGGCTGCGGGATCTCCCGCCCGGCGAGCGGACCGTCGCCGTACTACTTCGTGCGTGTGCCGGACGAGGAGTCGGTCGACATCCGTGAGGTGGCCGCGATGGCCAGCTGTGGTTGGGGCGTGATCCCGGTCGAGGCCCGGATCGGAGAGGTCGCCTTCCAGACGTCGTTCTTTCCCAAGGACAGCGGCTACCTGCTGCCGCTCAAGGCCGCCGTGCACAAGGCGAGCGGCCTCTCGGCTGGAGACGACGTGACGGTGAGGATGACCGTCCTCCTCCTCTTAAATCACGAACAGGGCCTCAGTGGAGTGCCCTTGATCACGCGCTCTGCTCTGTCAAGGTAATGGAGCCGGAAATTCCGCCGCGGCACGACGGGGGATCGCGCGGCGTGAATCTCTCCGATGCCGGAGTTGTTCGACCAGGATCAGGCGGGGAGACCCTGGAGCCCGTCGTAGGCGGCCATCACGAGTTCCATTCCCCGGTTGTCGTCCGCCGGCTCGCGCATCTGATTCGTCACGTAGGCCACCGTCATTCGGCTCTCGGGGTCGATCACGACCAATGAACCACCCCAACCGCCCCACCCGTAGGTGTTGCCGAACAGCCCGTAGCCCAGGCCCCAACGGACGGGCATGCCCAGGCTGCGGTCCTCGCCGCTGAACTGCTCCTCCCTCGCACGGTCACAGCCCGACCGTGACAGCAGTCGCGTATCGCGCACGGCTCCTCCGCACGCCATCACCGACTGCACGAGGCCGACCGAGCGGGCGTTGCCGAATCCGCTCGCCGCGGGGATCTCCGCACGGCGCCAGGCCACGCTGTTGCCGTCACGGACACGTACGCGGGCGCCGGCGGCGGGAGGCGCCTTGTCGCCGGGCGCGCTCGCGGCGTAGTCCTCGCCCTGGGAGGCCGGCGGGATGGTGAGGGCCACCCGGTGGTCATGCTCGGCGGGCAGCCCGATGTGGAAGTCGGCACCCAGTGGTCCGGCCACCTCCCCCGCGAAGAACTCGCCCAGGCTGCGGCCGGTGATCCGGCGTACGACCTCGCCCACGAGGAACCCCTGGGTGAGCGAGTGGTACCCGGCCGCGCTCCCCGGTTCCCATCGCGGAGTCTGTGCCTCCAGACGTGCCGTGGCGGACGGCCAGTCGTAGAGCTCCTCGATCGGCCCGTCCCAGTCGGGCAGGCCCGCGGTGTGCGCGAGCAGGTGCCGCACCAGCACCTTCTCCTTGCCCGCCCTGGCGAACTCGGGCCAGTAGTGGCCGACCGGCGCGTCCAGATCGAGCTCGCCACGGTCGGCCAGGATCAGCGCGCACAGCGCCGTCATCGTCTTGGTGACGGACCAGACATTGGTGATCGTGTCCCGCTGCCACGGGGTCGTGCGGCCGGCGTCGGCGAACCCACCCCAGACGTCCACCACAGGTTCGCCGTCCACGAAGACGGCCACCGAGGCACCGGCGTCCCCCTCGTCCAGCAACGCGGACAGCGCGCTGGGCACGGCGGTGAACAGGTCGTCGTAAGAGCCCTGAAGGTCGGCCATGCGTCGTATTTAGCCCGCAGGGGCCCGGCGGGGCAACCGAATTCTCGGGTTACGGCCATCAGCCAAGCCCCCGTTCGGGCAACTGGACGCCGACGTCCCGCGACAGCTCCGTCGCCTGAATGCCCGAGCCGACCACCATCGTGACCAGCGCGGCCGTCCCCACCAGTTCGGCCACGGCGCGTCGTCCGAGCGAAGGGCTCACGCGGTCACCCCGACGGGCTCGGGAGTGGTCAGAAACGCGCCCAGCCGGCCCAGGGCGCCAGGCACCACCCAGTAGTAGACCCAGGTCCCACGCCGCTCGCAGTCGATGAGTCCGGCCTGGCGGAGCAGCTTGAGATGGTGGGAGATCGTCGGTTGCGACAGCTCGAACGCGGGCGTCAGCTCACACACGCACACCTCGCCGCCCTCCCGCGAAGCGATCATCGAGAGCAGCCTCAGCCGCACCGGGTCCCCGAGCGCCTTGAACGCCTTCGCCAGTTCGACGGCCTGGTTCTCGGTCAGCGGGGCGGAGGCAAGCCCTTGGCAGCAGGCGCCGTCCGCCTCCCGACCGATCACCTCAAGCTCTTGTTTCGACATGCCTCTATGTTGACGTTCCTCGATCCAAGGCGCAAGGTTGTATTGATGGACGTCAATGCAAGAACGTCAATGCAAGAACGTTGATGCAAGCCGTTCCGGGGCCTGACATGCCCCGTCATCCAGGAGTGAGTCAGGAGTGAGTCATGAGTGAGCAGTCCACCGAACTGCGCGAGACCGTCCGTCGGCGGTACGCCGCCGCAGCCGTGAAGGTGACCGAGGGTGGTACCGCGTGTTGCGGGCCGCAGCCGGTCGAGACGGACGAGAACTTCGGCTCCACCCTCTACGCTTCCGACGAGCGCGACGCCCTGCCCGCCGAAGCCGTCGCCGCCTCACTGGGCTGCGGCACCCCGACCGCCGTGGCCGATCTCCACGAAGGCGAACGCGTCCTCGACCTCGGCTCCGGCGGCGGCATCGACGTTCTGCTCTCCGCCCGCCGTGTCGGCCCCACGGGCAAGGCGTACGGCCTCGACATGACGGAGGAGATGCTCGAACTCGCCCTGGCCAACGCCGAGAAGGCGGGCGCGACGAACGTCGAGTTCCTCAAGGGCACCATCGAGGCCATCCCGCTCCCCGCGAACACCATCGACGTGGTGATCTCCAACTGTGTGATCAACCTGTCGACCGACAAGGCGGCGGTGTTCGCCGAGACCTTCCGTGTCCTGACGCCGGGCGGCCGCATCGGCGTCTCCGACGTGGTCGCCGACGACAACCTGACATCCCGGCAGCGAGCGGAGCGCGGCGACCACGTCGGGTGCGTCGCCGGCGCCCTGTCCTTCGCCGAGTACCGCGAAGGCCTTGAGGCGGCGGGGTTCGTGAACGTCGAGATCACCCCCACGCACCCGGTGGCCGACGGCATGCACTCCGCCGTCGTCCGCGCCACCAAGCCCCGGACCGGGGGGCGGCCGTCCCGTGCGACCGGTTCGGCCGACACGTGCTGCGGCGCCAACGCCTGCTGCACACCCGCCGAAACCTCGGTCGACCCCGGCGTCCCGGTCGCGGAGGCCAAGTCCGCTTCAGGCTGCGGTTGCGGGAGCTGAAGAACCGCACCCTGCCGCGGCCGTCGGCTGCTGATCCGTAGGAGCGGGCATTTACCGACCGCGGGTCACCCGTCGGCCGGCCTACGCCACTTCCCGTTCCCGCCTGGGGCCCGAGCGGATGCAGCCCTCACGGGGAGCGCGCAGCATGAGGGCAGGAACGAGTCGGCGGCTGCCCGCGGGGTCTTCGCGGCGCGGCCGCGCCCATTCGCCGTGGTCCGCCGAGCATGGCGAGCGCAGACGGGAGAAATGTCATGGCCAAGCCCGACGCAGTCTTCATCTACATCGGCACGTACCCGAGCGAAGCCGCGGCGCGAGCCGACTACGAGGTCGTCAAGGACCTTCACACAGCCGGTGCGGTCGGCACCTACGACGCCTCCGTGGTGACCAAGGACGAGGCCGGCAAGGTCCATGTGAACAAGGACGAGACGGCCACTCGGCACGGGGCATGGGGCGGAGCCGCCGCCGGGGCGGTCGTCGGCCTGCTGTTCCCGCCGGCGGTCATCGGCACCGCCCTCGTCGGCGCCGCCGTGGGAGGTGTGAGCGGCCACCTGTGGCGTGGCATGTCGCGGGCCGACGTCAAGGAGTTCGGCGAGATCATCGACGAGGGACAGGCCGCCCTCGTCATTGTCGGTGCGAGCACGCTCTCGCACGCCCTGGAGAAGGCCGAACTCAAGGCGGAGAAGCAGATCGCCAAGGAACTCGACGTGAGCACGAACGACGTCGACAAGGCCGTCCAGCAGGCAGCTGCCGAGGTCGCCTGATCCGCCCGGTTCCGGACCGCGGAGCCGGGTCGGCAGGGCGTGCCGCACCACGTGGAGCTGCGGCGATCCGCGTTGCCGTGCGGGGTGCCCCGGGCGGATCTAGGGTTGAGGGGACGCCGGCGCTCGCGGAGACCGGATGCTCCGCCACCCTCGCGCTCTCGGCGTCGAAAGCACACGGGAAGGCACCCGAACATGGCCACTGCGTCGGAAACCCCTGTTCTGGACACTCTCGCCGCGATGACGATCGACTCGATCGAACGGTGCGGGCTGGCCCCGGACATGCTTCTGCTCACGCGTATCGCAGCCCTCGCCGCCTCGGACGCTCCGCCGGTCTCCTATGCCGCCCATATCGGCCCCGCCGTCGAGACAGGTGTCACCGCCGAGCAGTTGCAGGACGTCCTGGTCGCCATCGCGCCCATCGTCGGTACAGCCCGCGTCATGACGGCGGCGGGCAACATCGCCGCGGCGCTGGGCATCGCCATCGCTGTCGCCGACGCCGAGATCGAGGCCCAGGGCTGAGGACGGACTGCCACCAGGAACGACGATCGGCGCGGCCCGCACAGAACACAGGAAGGGGACACGGCAGCACTCCGGCTGCCGTGTCCCCGGGCGAACCCGGGGGCCGCAGGGCCAGGCAGGAGAGCCTTCGATGCCCCAGTACGCGACCACCGCGATGCGCACGTCACCCCACGCGACACCCGAGGAGCGCGTGGCGCTCGGCAAGGAGGCGCGGCGCCGCTCTCCACGGTCGGGACACGCGGTGTACAAGCCCGGTCAGAAGAGACCGGACCCGCTGGCGATCCTGGAGGAGCAGTCCGCGGCCCGGGTGCAGGAGTTGGTGCCGATCCGGTACAGCCGGATGACCGAGTCCCCGTTCCGGTTCTACCGGGGCGCCGCGGCGATCATGGCGTCCGACCTGGCAGGAAGTCCCGACTCGGGCATCGCCGCCCAACTGTGCGGGGACGCCCATCTGCTCAACTTCCGGCTGCTGGCCTCGCCGGAGCGGAAGTTGATGTTCGACATCAACG
Organism: Streptomyces sp. NPDC002935; assembly: GCF_040611295.1. Lineage (NCBI taxonomy): Bacteria > Bacillati > Actinomycetota > Actinomycetes > Kitasatosporales > Streptomycetaceae > Streptomyces > Streptomyces sp. NPDC002935. Next base: position 282,072 of record NZ_JBEXNW010000010.1, on the reverse strand, counting down.
ACTTCGACGAGACCTTGCCGGGCCCGTGGGAGTGGGACGTCAAGCGACTGTCGGCGAGTTTCGTCATCGCCGCGCGGGCGAACGGCTTCGACGACGCCGAGCGCGCCCGCATCGTGAGCGGCACCGTGCGCTCGTACCGAGAAGCGATGATCCGCTTCGCCGGCATGAGCAACCTCGATGTCTGGTACGCGAAGATCGACGCCGAGCGCCTCAAGGATCTCACCACGGGCCGGCTCCGCAAGGGTGGGCAGAAGAAACTGGACCAGGCCCTGACCAAGGCCCGCTCGCGCGACACCTTGCAGGTGTTCGAGAAGCTCACGCGCCGGGTCGACGGACGACCGGTGATCGCGGCGGACCCCCCGTTGCTCGTACCCCTCGCCGACCTGCTGCCCAAGACCGAACGGACCACGCTGGAGCGCCAGTTCCGAGGGCTCATCGAGCGGTACGGGATCACGTTGCCGTCCGACCGGCGCGCACTCCTGGACGACTACCGGCTCGGGGACGTCGCCCGCAAGGTGGTCGGGGTCGGCAGCGTCGGCACCCGCTGCTGGATCATCCTGCTCCTCGGCCGCGACGGCCGCGACCCGCTGTTCCTGCAGGCCAAGGAAGCCGACACCTCGGTCCTCGCCGACCACATCGGAGCCAGCCAGTACCGCAACCAGGGCGAACGCGTCGTCGCGGGGCAGCGGTTGATGCAGGCGGCCAGCGACATGTTCCTCGGCTGGGAACGGGTGGACGGTATCGACGGCAAGCGTCGCGACTTCTACGTCCGGCAACTGCGCGACTGGAAGGGCATCGCGATGCCGGAGACGATGTCGCCCGGTCAGCTGGAGACATTCGGCGCTCTCTGCGGCGGGACCCTCGCCCGCGCGCACGCACGGTCCGGCGACCGGATCGCGATCGCCTCCTACCTGGGCAACAAGGACTCCTTCGACCGTGCCCTCGTGACTTTCGCGGAGGGGTACGCCGACCAGAACGAGCGCGACCACCAGGCGCTCGTCGACGCGGTGAGGGCGGGGCGGCTGCCCGCGGAGGACGTTCCCGCTGACTGACCGGCCCAGCCCCTCGGACGCCCGGCGTGTCAGGTCGGGCGGCTGTTCCGCCCGCCCTGCGCTCGCCGGCGCCGGCCCTCTTGGACCGCGTTCACCAGGACCCGGGCGGCCACACCGAGCAGCAGAAGGTTGGCTGTGATCTGTCCCGTGACAAGCAGCCGGGCCGTCTGGCTGCGCGGGCTGATGTCGCCGAATCCGACCGTGCTGAACACGGTCATCGTGAAGTACAGGGCGTCGGTCCTCGACATCGCCTCACTGAAACTGCCGGGGGCGCTGCGGTCGAGCAGGTAGTCGGTCGTGGCGAAGAGCAGCAGAAACAACGGAACCGCCGTCGCCAGAGCCGCCATCGCGCGCAGCCCGGGGCGCTCGGAACTCAGGATCCCGCGAACGTGCCACCCGAGAAGGAGCGTCACCGCCACCAACCCGCCGATGAGTACGAGGACGGACGTCGCCGTGAACGCCGAGTCCAGCGGCAGCAGGTAATAGGCGGCGACCAGGGCGGTCACGACAAGGAGGCAGCGGACCGTGGTGAGGACGACCGCCCGACGTCCAACGCGCGGCTCTCCGTCCACCGTCCCCGCCCCTCTCGGACGCACCGCTGCCGTGACGACCCCGCTGCCGTGCCCGCTCGTGGACAGTCACTCTCCCCGAGCGGTCCCGGGGTCGTACGGACGGCGCACCACAAACTCACCGAAATGGCTCGCGCGGTGAGCTCAGTGCGACAGTGTCGCCGGGCTTCCGCCGTTCGCCTCGTATCCCGCCACCGCCAGGGCGCGGTATATCGCGTAGTCAGCGGCCGGGTCGTGGGTCAGGGTCCAGGGCAGGGCGCCCACGTGCCCGTCGACGTGCACGAGCTGGTCCATGGCCTCGGACCAGCGCTCGCCGCGGACGAGGAAGAAGACCAGCAGGTGACGTACGTGGGCGAGCATCGGGTCGTCGGGGCGGGCCGCGTGCACCGCGTACAGCGCACCGTGGACGGCCTTGGTCACGACCTCGCTCTGGTAGAAGCTGCGGACCAGGTTCACCTCGGGGAGGTGCTCGAAGACCGCGAAGAGCGGCATCGCGGCGAGGAGGGAGCCCCGCGGCGCGCGGGCCGCCGCGGCCTCGGCGAAGGCGTACGACGTCTCCCGCGAGCCGTGCCACTTCTCGCACCAGTAGTGCAGGGCCGTCAGATGCGCGCCCATGTGGGCGGGCGCGCGGTCCAGGATCTTCAGCCAGAGCTTCTCGAACTCCGGCTGGGAGTAGGCCAGTCCACGGGCCACCGACAGCTCGACGATGTACGGGATCGGGTCACCGGGGGACAGCAGCGCCGCCTCGCCGCACGCGGCCCGCGCCTCCTCCATGATGATCCGGAAGTCGTCGGTCCCCGGCGTCGACGTCCGCCACGCCTGCTGCACCAGGAACTCGGCGTGCACCGCCGCGCCGCCCGCGTCCTTGGGGGCCTCGGCGCGCCACACCCGCAGCCACTGCCCGCCGGGGGTCTCGCTGACCCCGCCGGGGCGCTGCTGAAGCTCCAGCGACGCGGCGCCCGCGAAAGCCTGCACCCGCTGCCAGCGGGTCTCGCCCTCGATCTCCGTGCCGGCCAGCAGCTGCGAGGCCGCGCGGTAGTCCTGGGTCCGCTGCACCACGTCCAGGACGTTCAGCAGGTCCGCGTCCGGGCCGGGCATGCGGATGTCCAGCTCTTCCTGGCGCAGGAAACCGTAGTTCGCCGGGTCCGCGGCGTCCGGGTCACCGGGCGAGACCAGCTGTACACCGGTGCGCCGGCGCCGGAACACCGGCAGCAGGACCAGGCTGAACATGGCCAGCGCCATCAGGACCCAGAGAATTTCCATGCCTCAAGCGAACCAGACGGGTCCGACAATTGGCCAACCGGTCCCGTATCCGCTCCCGCCACGGCCCGTATCCGCTCCCGCCACGGCCCCGAAATCGCTCCCGCCACGGGCCGGCCCCGTCCCTCCCTGCCCGGGCCGCGGCCCCCGCTTCCGCCGGTTCGGGCGTGCCCGGTGAGGGGTGTGCGCCGTCATGAACCCCGGCGGAGCACTACGCTCGGGACTCATGAGCGACAGGCACATCAGTCAGCATTTCGAGACGCTCGCGATCCACGCGGGCAACACCGCCGATCCCCTCACCGGCGCGGTCGTCCCGCCGATCTACCAGGTCTCGACCTACAAGCAGGACGGCGTCGGAGGGCTGCGCGGCGGCTACGAGTACAGCCGCAGCGCCAATCCCACCAGGACCGCTCTGGAGGAGAACCTCGCCGCCCTGGAGGGCGGTCGCCGCGGCCTCGCGTTCGCGTCCGGACTGGCGGCCGAGGACTGCCTGTTGCGTACGCTGCTCAGCCCCGGTGACCACGTGGTGATCCCCAACGACGCGTACGGCGGCACCTTCCGACTCTTCGCGAAGGTCGTCTCCCGCTGGGGCGTGGAGTGGTCGGTGGCCGACACCAGCGACCCCGATTCGGTACGGGCCGCACTCACCCCGAAGACCAAGGCGGTCTGGGTCGAGACCCCCTCCAACCCCCTCCTCGGCATCACGGACATCGCCGCGGTCGCGCAGATCGCGCGCGAGGCGGGCGCCCGGCTCGTCGTCGACAACACCTTCGCGACGCCGTACCTCCAGCAGCCGCTCGCGCTCGGCGCGGACGTCGTCGTGCACTCCCTGACCAAGTACATGGGCGGCCACTCGGACGTCGTGGGCGGTGCTCTGATCGTCGGTGATGAGGAACTCGGCGAGGAGCTGGCGTACCACCAGAACGCGATGGGCGCGGTCGCCGGGCCCTTCGACTCCTGGCTGGTGCTGCGCGGCACCAAGACGCTCTCCGTGCGCATGGACCGGCACAGCGAGAACGCGGGCCGGGTCGCCGAGATGCTCACCCGGCACGCGCGCGTGACGCGTGTGCTGTACCCGGGTCTCCCGGAGCACCCCGGTCACGAGATCGCCGCCAAGCAGATGAGGGCGTTCGGCGGCATGGTCTCCTTCCAGGTCGAGGGTGGCGAGGAGGCGGCCGTCGAGGTCTGCAACCGCGCCAAGGTGTTCACGCTCGGTGAGTCGCTGGGCGGTGTGGAGTCCCTGATCGAGCACCCGGGACGCATGACGCACGCCTCGGCGGCCGGTTCCGCCCTGGAGGTCCCCGCCGACCTCGTCCGCATCTCCGTGGGCATCGAGAACATCGAGGACCTGCTCGAGGACCTTCAGCAAGCCCTGGGTTAGGAAGAGCCGTCGTCCGGCCGGAGGGGCACGCCTCTCCGGCCGGAGGTGCATGGCCGCAGCAGGCCCGCGGGCAGGCGAGAACCGGCGGTCGGTCGGCGAAGCACCAGGCCGACCACCAGCCCGATCACCAGCCCGATCACCAGCCCGTGAGCGGTGGAGTCGTCTCCGACGGCGGCTCCACCCACGGACGGGCCATCGTCGCCCAGACGACGAAGGCGACGGCCGCGGCGAACAACAGCAGCCACAGCAGCCGCCGGGCCGCGGTCCTGCGGCGCAGCATGCGCCCGCCGCGGCGTACGACCTCGGCGTACAGGTCGGGCGGCACCGGGGGCGGCGCCTGCTCCAGCAGCCGTCGTACGGCCGCCTCGCGCTCCGGCAGGTTCATGACGGCGCCACCTCCACCCTGGTCGGCGCCGGGCCGCGTGGCGGGTGCAGCAGCGTCGCCATCGCCCGGGCGCAGATCGCCCGTACGCGTTCTGTGGGGAGCCCGAGCAGGGCCGCCGTCTGCTCCTCGGCGACCCCCTCGTACAGCCTGAGGACGAGGATCAGCCGTTCCTGGGGTGTGAGCCGGGCCAGGACGCTGTCCGGGGAGGGGCGCAGCCGCCCGAAGCTCCCGTACTGGTGCCAGGCGGAGCGCTGGAAGCGCACGGCCAGTTGCCGGCGGGCGCTGTCGTAGGGATCCTCGCCCTGCAGCCGGTCCCAGGAGGCGTACGTGTGGGCGAGGGCCAGCGTCAGCAGCCGCCGCGCGCGCGGGTTGGCGTCCCGGGGTTCCGCCGTGAGCAGCGTGGCGGCGTGCAGCAGCCGTCCTGCCGCGCCCGCGACGAACGCCTTGAACTCCCGGGCCCGGCGGACGCCTTGGGACGCACGCCGTTCTCGCACCACGCCTCCCGCCTGAGCGACCCTGAGTGAACGGGCCCGCGGCCGCGGTGCGACCCGTCGCACCGTGTACGACGAGGACCCGGTCTCATATGAGGCCAGGTGCCGCCTTCCGGTCAAGAGCCCGGCGCACATGCACGCGCGCGTGGAGGCACACGGAGGGCCGGGGCACCAGGGACGGAACGCGGGAGCGACCAGGGACGGACCCGGGACGGACCCGGGACGGACCAGGGTCGGACCCGGGACGGTGAGGGAGCGAGGAGAGTCCCCGTTCGGCTCAGGAGGCCTGCTCGGACTCCGTCACCGGCATGCCCTGGGCCGCCTGGCGGGCGGAGAGCGCGCCGTTGAAGCGCGTGAGGAGCGCGCAGAACACCTCGCGCTCCTCCGGCGCCCATTCGTGTGTCAGCTCGGCCATCAACTGACGCCGGGAGGCGCGCACTTCATCCAGGCGGGACTGACCGCGCGGGGACAGCTGGAGCACGACCGCGCGTCCGTCCTCGGGGTGCGAGGTGCGCTTGACGAGCCCGGTGTCGACCAGCGGCGCGACCTGCCGGGTGACCGTCGAGGAGTCGATCCCCATGCTCGCCGCAAGCGCCTTGACGCCCATCGGGCCTTCCTTGTCGAGGCGGTTGAGCAGCAGGTAGGCGGCACGGTCCATGGAGTTGCGCACCTGCCCCACCCCGCCGAGCCGGGTCTGTTCCGCACGGCGCGCGAAGACCGCGACCTCGTGCTGAAGGGCTTCGAGAAGACCGGTGTCACCGACGGTCGTGTCCATCGACATTTCTGGTGTTGTGGGCATGGCCGGGGGCTCAATTCATGCGTGGGGAGCTGGGTTGGGGGACAGGTTACGCGGCCGGGGCGCGGGCCGTACCGGCGCTGCGCAAACCCGGTCTCGGAGCGTGGTCACGACGGGAGTGCGCCCGCGTGAACTGCGAGACTGGTGGTCATGAGCTACAGCACGGCTGACTCCTTTCCCAGCGTGACACTCGACGACGTACGCGGCGCGCAGAAGATGCTCACGGGTGTGGCGCGGGTGACCGCGATGGAGGGCAGCAGGTATCTGTCCCAGCTGGTGGGCGCGCCGGTGCAGTTCAAATGCGAGAACCTCCAGCGGACCGGCTCGTTCAAACTGCGCGGCGCGTACGTGCGGATCGCGGGCCTGCTGCCGGAGGAGCGTGCCGCGGGTGTCGTCGCCGCGAGCGCCGGCAACCACGCGCAGGGCGTCGCGCTGGCCTCCGCGCTGCTCGGCGTGCGGTCCACGGTGTTCATGCCGAACGGCGCCCCGCTGCCCAAGGTCGCGGCCACCCGCGACTACGGGGCCGAGGTGAGGCTGCACGGGCAGGTGGTCGACGAGACCCTGGCCGCCGCGCAGGAGTACGCGGAGAAGACGGGCGCCGTGTTCATCCACCCCTTCGACCACCCCGACATCATCGCGGGCCAGGGCACGGTCGGCCTGGAGATCCTGGAGCAGTGCCCCGAGGTGCGCACGATCGTCCTGGGGATCGGCGGTGGCGGGCTGGCGGCGGGCGTCGCCCTCGCGGTGAAGTCGCTGCGGCCTGACGTACGGATCATCGGGGTGCAGGCGGAGGGCGCGGCGGCGTACCCGCCCTCGCTGGCGGCCGGGCGGCCGGTGTCGATCGAGAACCCGGCCACGATGGCCGACGGCATCAAGGTCGGCCGACCCGGCGACGTGCCGTTCCGCCTGGTCGAGGAACTGGTCGACGAGGTCCGTACCGTCTCCGAGAACAACCTGTCCAGCGCGCTGCTGCTGTGCCTGGAGCGCGCCAAGCTGGTCGTCGAACCGGCCGGCGCGAGCTCCGTCGCGGCGCTGCTGCGCTCTCCCGGGTCCTTCGAGGGCCCGGTGGTGGCACTTCTGTCGGGCGGGAACGTGGATCCGCTGCTGATGCAGCGCATCCTGCGGCACGGCATGGCGGCGGGCGGCCGCTACCTCGCGGTCACCCTGCGGCTGACCGACCGGCCCGGGGCCCTGGCCACACTTCTCGGGGTGTTGTCAGTGGCGGACGCTAACGTCCTCGATGTGAGCCACGTACGGACCGATCCACGGCTCGGGCTCACGGAGGTGGAGGTCGAGCTGCACCTGGAGACGAAGGGGCCCGAGCACTGCGCCGAGGTGAATCTGGCGCTGCGCGAGGCGGGTTACACGGTCATCGACTGAGGTCGGAGCCGCCGTCACAGCCCGGTCGTCCCGTGCAGGGATAATCCATTGAGCAACGCGATACATCGCGTTATGGTGTGTGCGTCTCGGTCGGCGCCCGAGTGGGGTCGAACCGGAAAACTATGCTCTTTGCGTGAAAATCCGAAAATTCCCCAACGACGTGGAGAACTCTCATGCCAGGCGCCATCTACGCCGAAGGCCTGGTGAAGACCTTCGGTGACGTAAGGGCTCTGGACGGCGTCGACCTCGATGTCCCGGAAGGCACCGTGCTCGGCCTGCTCGGGCCGAACGGCGCGGGCAAGACGACCGCGGTCCGCTGTCTGACGACCCTGCTGCGCCCCGACAGCGGCAAGGCCGTCGTCGCGGGCATCGACGTGATCAAGGACCCCGACGCGGTACGCCGCAGGGTCGGCCTCTCCGGACAGTTCGCGGCGGTCGACGAGTACCTGACCGGCCGCGAGAACCTTCAGATGGTCGGTCAGCTCTACCAGATGAAGGCCAAGGCCGCGAAGGTCCGCGCGGAACAGCTCCTGGAGCAGTTCCACCTCACCGACGCCGCCGACCGCACCGCGAAGACCTACTCGGGCGGTATGCGCCGCCGCCTCGACCTGGCGGCGGCCCTGGTCGTGTCACCCCCGGTGATGTTCATGGACGAGCCGACGACCGGCCTCGACCCGCGCAACCGCCAGCAGCTGTGGGACGTCATCAAGCAGCTCGTCTCCGGCGGTACGACGCTGCTGCTGACCACCCAGTACCTCGAAGAGGCCGACCACCTCGCGCACGACATCTGCGTGGTCGACCACGGCCGCGTCATCGCCCGCGGCACCGCCGACGAGCTCAAGGCGCAGACCGGCGGCGAGCGTGTCGAGGTCGTCGTGCACGAGCGTGAGCACATGGCGACCGCCTCCGAGGTGCTGCGCGGCTTCGGCAAGGGCGAGACCACCGTCGAGGAGCACACCCGCAAGCTCACCGTGCCGGTCACCGGCGGCGCGAAGCTCCTCGCGGAGGTGATCCGCGAGCTGGACACCCGCGGCATCGAGATCGACGACATCGGCCTGCGCCGCCCCACCCTCGACGATGTCTTCCTCTCCCTCACCGGCCACGTGGCCGAGGAGAGGGCCGAGGAGAACGGCCTGATCGCGGACGCCAAGACCGACAAGCGCAAGAAGGAGGCCGCGAAGTGAGCGCCGTCACCGACGCCGTGCAGGTCACGGCGCCCTCGAACCCCGTCTACCAGTCCATCCGGGATTCCCTGGTCATCGCCAAGCGGAACCTGATCAGGATGTCCCGGATCCCCGAGATGGTGATCTTCGGACTGATCCAGCCGATCATGTTCGTGGTGCTGTTCACCTATGTGTTCGGCGGGTCCATGAAGATCGGCGGCAGCACCAGCGCCGAGGCCTACACCAACTTCCTGATGGCCGGCATCTTCGCGCAGACGGTCACCTTCGCCACCGCGGGCGCCGGCGCGGGCATCGCCGACGACATGCACAAGGGCCTCATCGACCGCTTCCGCTCGCTGCCCATGGCGCGCGGCGCGGTGCTGACCGGCCGCACCCTGGCCGACCTCGTGCAGACCGCGCTGACCCTGCTGGTCCTCGCGGTGGTCGCCCTGATGGTCGGCTGGCGGGTCGGCACGACCGGCAGCACCAACGGTCTCCGCGTCCTCGGAGCCTTCGGGCTGCTGCTCCTGCTGGGGTACGCGTTCACCTGGATCGGCGCGCTCATCGGCCTGTCCGTGCGGACGCCCGAGGCGGCCACCTCCGGCGGGCTGATCTGGCTCTTCCCGGTCACCTTCATCTCGAACGCGTTCGTGGACACCGCGAACATGACTCCCTGGCTGCGGCACGTCGCGGACTGGAACCCGTTCAGCGCCACCGTGCAGGCCTGCCGTGTGCTGTTCGCCAACCCCGGGGTGTCGCAATCCGAAGCCTGGCCCATGCGGCACTCGATCTGGGCCTCGGTGATCTACTCCGTCCTGATCGTGCTGATCTTCCGGACGCTCGCGGTCCGCAAGTACCGCTCGGCGACGGCGTGAGCACGGACAGGGCCTGACCAGGGCAGGTCCGGATCCGACGAAGACCCGGACCTGGCGAAGGCCCGGACCTGACGAAGATCCAGACATGACGATGCCCCCGGCGCTCGGCCGGGGGCATCGTCGTCGGCTGGTCCTGGGCTCAGCCCTGGTACGGCACGGCCTTGAGGATCTTCACCGAGGCGAGCTTGCCGTTCGGCAGCTCGTACTGGGCGTCCTCGCCGACCTTCTTGCCGTTCACGCCGGAGCCCAGCGGGGACTGCGGAGAGTACGTCTCGATGTCGGAGCTCGCGTACTCCCGCGAGCCGAGCAGGAAGTCCAGGGTGTCGTCCTCGTCGCCGTCGAAGGCGATGGTGACGAGGCTGCCCGGTGCGACCACGCCGTCCGCCGCGGGAGCCTCGCCGACCTTGGCGTTCTCCAGGAGCTGGGTCAGCTGGCGCACACGGAGCTCCTGCTTGCCCTGCTCTTCCTTGGCCGCGTGGTACCCGCCGTTCTCGCGCAGGTCGCCTTCCTCGCGTGCGGCGGCGATCTTGGCGGCGATCTCCGTGCGCGCAGGACCAGACAGGTACTCCAGCTCGGCCCTGAGCTGGTTGTACGCCTCCTGGGTCAGCCAGGTGACGTTCTCGCTGGTCTGGGTCACAGGTGCTCCTCGTAGGTACTGGGATACAAAGCATCGCCCTACCCAGAAGCATGTTCTCTCACGGGTGGGCGAAACCACGAGCCTAACAATTCAGCGGCTCGGAGGGGAGGACATAAGGCATCAGAATTACATCAATGCAGGTCAGTCACCGGTTGCTGAGGGTGATGCCGACGGTGTCGATGCCATCAGGCCCGGGCGGGCGGTGTCGCTCAGCCCGAGTGACAGCCGAGGAGTTCCGCCGTGGAACCCCGGGCCGTCGTACGCAGGGTAACCACCTTGTCGACGCGGGAGGAGTCCTGGTCGAAGCGGAAGTCGGCGCGGCCCACCTCGGCGCCCTCGGCGCTCTGGGAACGCAGCGTGCAGTAGCCGCTCGCGCCCGAGTCCTTGTGCACTTCCAGGTGCACCTCGACCGCGCCGTCCGAGACCGCCTTGAAGGTGATCACCTGGGCGCTGATCTTGGTCCCGCCGATGTAGTCGTAGCCGAACCAGCCGGTCAGGGTGATCAGGGCGACGCCCAGGACGCCACCGATGATCTTGAGCTTCCGGTCGGCGCGCTCGTCCGCGGAGCGGCCGTACCGGCCCTCGGGCAGCTGAGTGCTCGCCGTACTCATGATCGTCCTCTCGGCTGGGGCCCGTAAGGGAGGACCCCGGAATTATTCGCCCCCCGATTCCGTCACTATAGAAGCCGCCCATCGCGCTGATTCACGCCGGGCGCCGACAGCCGACTTACTGAGGCGACAGCCGACTGACCGAGGATTGAGTCTTGACTGACCAGCTGCGACTGATGGCCGTTCACGCCCACCCCGACGACGAGTCGAGCAAGGGCGCGGCCACCATGGCGAAGTACGTGTCCGAGGGGGTGGACGTGCTGGTCGTGACCTGCACGGGCGGGGAGCGCGGCTCCATCCTCAATCCCAAGCTTCAGGGCGACAAGTACATCGAGGAGCACATCCACGAGGTACGCAAGAAGGAGATGGACGAGGCCCGCGAGATCCTCGGCGTCAAGCAGGAGTGGCTCGGCTTCGTCGACTCGGGCCTGCCCGAGGGCGACCCGCTGCCCCCGCTCCCCGAGGGGTGCTTCGCCCTGGAGGACGTCGACAAGGCGGCCGGCGAGCTGGTCAGGCAGATCCGCTCGTTCCGCCCGCAGGTGATCACCACGTACGACGAGAACGGTGGCTACCCGCACCCCGACCACATCATGACCCACCAGATCTCGATGGTGGCGTTCGAGGGCGCGACGGACACCGAGAAGTACCCGGAGTCGGAGTTCGGCACCGCGTTCCAGCCGCAGAAGCTCTACTACAACCAGGGCTTCAACCGCCCGCGCACCGAGGCACTGCACCACGCGCTCCTGGACCGCGGCCTGGAGTCGCCGTACGGGGACTGGCTGAAGCGCTGGAGCGAGTTCGAGCGCACCGAGCGGACGCTGACCACGCACGTTCCGTGCGCGGACTTCTTCGAGATCCGTGACAAGGCGCTCATCGCGCACGCCACGCAGATCGACCCCGACGGCGGCTGGTTCAAGGTCCCCATGGACATCCAGCGGGAGGTCTGGCCGACCGAGGAGTACGAGCTCGCCAAGTCCCTCGTCGACACATCCCTCCCCGAGGACGACCTCTTTGCGGGCATCCGCGACAATGCCTGACATGAGCGCAAGCCTGGCACTGACGCACCTCGTCCCCCTCGCCAAGGAGGTCGACGAGAACAAGGTCACCCCCGGCGTCCTCGGCTTCATCGTCTTCGCGGTGATGGCCCTGGCCGTCTGGGGTCTGATGAAGTCCATGAACCGCCACATGGGCAAGGTCACCTTCGAGGAGGACCCCGAGAACAAGGCGGCTGCCTCCGGCGGCGCGGAGCGGTCCGTCTCCGGCACGACGGCGCCGGGCTCCGGCACCGGCTCCGGTGGGAAGGCCGCCCCCGCGAAGGGCTGAGCGAGCGCCCGCGGGGGGCCCCGGTCCGCACCGGCCCCCCGCGGGAACGTCAGCCGCGGCCGAGCCCCGGCGTGAGCCCCTTCACACCCCTCACGCCACGGCCGCACGCCACCACCCTCAGGTCGCCACCGTCACGCCCATCACATCGCGCGCGTGGCGTCCCGGCACCATGCCCAGGCGCCAGGCCTGCCAGCCGGCGTCCAGGTCCACTCCCCGCTCCAGCAGCAGCTGGTACGCCTCGATGAAGTCGTCGAGCCTGCCGTCGCGGGTGCGGTGACCGGAGCGCGAGAGCTGCGACAGTTCCTCCTGGGCCACCGCGGCACCCACCTCGTGGCCGCCCGGGGCCGCGTAGGGGAGCAGGGTGCAGCGCAGGAAACGGGCCCAGTCCTCCCCGCGATGGTCGCCGTACGAGGCGAACAGGTCGACAGCCTCGTCGCACAGGGACAGAGCCTGCCGGCTACGGGCGTTTCCGGCGTCGACGACGGCGAGCTCCAGGCACGTCCACGCCTCGCCGTGAGCCACCCCGATGCGCTGGAAGTCCGCGCGGGCGTCGACCAGGAGCTGGCGGGCGAAGCCCGAGTTCCGCAGCGAGCCCGTCTGCGCGGCGCGCTGGTCGCGGGTCACACGGGCCGAGTGGTGGCGGGCGCAGGCCAGACCGTAGACGTCCCTCATACGGGAGAACATCGTCCGGGACCGCTCCAGCTCGCGCACCGCCTGGTCCAGGTTGCCGGTCTCCTCCAGGGCCTGGCCGAGGTAGTAGACCGTCCAGGCCTCGCCGCGCGCGTCCTCGTTCTCGCGGTGGCGCGAGGCCGCCTGGCGCAGCCCGTCGACCGCGGAGGACGGGTCGCCCTCGACGAGCCGGGCGCGGGCCAGCTGGGTGAGCGCCCAGGCCTCACCGCGGGCGTCGCGCGTACGGCCGTACAGATCGAGCGCCTCGCGCAGTTCACGCTCCGCGCGCGGCACGTCGCCCATCCGCAGGCCCAGCTGGCCGAGCTGGAAGTGGGCCCAGGCCTCGCCGTGCACCGAGCCGCTCTCGCGGTGCAGGACCAGGGCATCGGTGAGGAGGTCGAGGGCCTGGGCGAGCCGGGACCTGTCGCGCTCCACCGCCGCCAGCGCGTGCATCGTCCAGGCGCGGTCGGCCGCCAGCTCGGGGGAGGCCTGGAGGTCCATGGCCTCCTGGAGCTTGGCCGACGCCTCGATGAGGTTGCCCTGATGGTGCAGCGTGATGCCGAGGGAGCACAGCGCCCTCGCAGCGCCCGCGTCGTGGTGGGCCTCGAAATAGAGGTCCACCACCGAGGCCAGGGTCGTCCGCGCCTTGTCCAGCTCGCCCAGCTGGCGGGCCGCGATACCGGTACGCCACTGCACCGAGCGGACGAGGAGGCCCTGGTCGACAGCCTGGGTCAGTTCGCTGATCTCGCCCAGGCGGTAGAGGTCACCGCGCAGCAGGCAGTAGTCGCACAGCGCGCCCAGGAGGTGCAGCACCGCGGCCTGGTTCACCCCCTCCGCGTGCCGCAGCGCCGCCGTGATGAAGCTCGACTCGTCGTCCAGCCAGCGGAGCGCGGCGTCCAGGGAGGTGAAGCCGTGCGGCCCGAACTGGTCGGCGCGCGTCGACGTCTTGCCGTCCACCAGACGGATCACCGAGTCGGCGAGCTCCGCGTAGTTCACGATCAGGCGTTCCTGCGCCGCCGTGCGCTCCGAGGGTTCCTCCTCGTCCAGGAGGCGGGCCGTGGCGAAGGCCCGTACGAGATCGTGCAGGCGATAGCGGCTGCCGCGCACATGGTCGATCAGGCCCGCCTGGGAGAGGGCGGTCAGATGACGGGTGGCCTCGGGTTCGTCCGTCGCGAGGAGGGACGCCGCCGCGGCCGCGCCCAGCGAGGCACGACCGGCCAGTGCCAGCCGGCGCAGCAGCCGGCGCGCCATGTCCGACTGGTCCGTGTAGCGCAGCCACAGGACCCGCTCGACGGGTTCCACGGGGCCGTACGCCGCGAGGTCGGTGGCGAGCCCGCGCGGGGTGCGTGAGCCGAGCGAGGAGCCCGCGACGCGCAGGGCCAGTGGCAGGCCGCCGCACAACTCCCGCACCCGGTCGGCGGATTCGGCGTCGTAGGGGCCGGAGGCGTCCTGGGCCGCCGCGGTCAGCAGCTCCTCGGAGCCCGCCGCGTCCAGCGCCTCGACGGGGAGCTGGTGCACCCAGGCGGGGAGGTCGGCGGGCAGGTCGAGGGGTTTGCGCGCGGTGACCAGGACCAGGCTGTCCGAGCGCTCGGGGACCAGGGTTCGGACCTGCTCGGCGTCGCTCGCGTCGTCCAGCACGATCGTCACGGGCAGGCCCGTCAGATGCTGGTGGTACAGCTCGCTCAGCCGTCTGACCTGCTGGTCCTGTGAGGCGCGCTCCCGGAAGAGGAGCTGTTCGCGCGGGGCGCCGAGCCGGTTCAGCAGGTGGAGCAGCGCGTCGCGGGTGGTGAGCGGCGGGTCGTCCGGGCTGTCGCCCCGCAGGTCCACCACGCACGCGCCGCGGAACTGGTCCTTGAGGGCGTGCGCCGCCCGGACCGCGAGCGTGCTGCGGCCGGAGCCGGGCGCGCCGTGCAGCACCACGACCGTCGGCTTCGTCTCCGTGCTCGCCCGGGCCGCGTGCACCCACTGCGCGACCCGCGACAGCTCGGTTCTGCGCCCGGTGAACGGGCCGTCCGGCTCCGGCAGTTGCCCGAAGGACTGCTCAAGGACACTGCGCCTGCGGGCCGCCGCGCTCTTGTCGGTGCGCCGCAACTGGGGCGCGCCCGGCTTGGCTCCGGTCGAGGCGTTGAGAACACGCTGCTGATCGAGGAACGGGCGGATGCCCCGTACCTCCAGGGCCGTCAGCCATTGCAGACGCAGTTGCTCGGGACCCCCGGGCTGCCCCAGGGCTCCGGCCCGGCGGCTCGCGGCGGGCACGTGCGAGGCCGTCACCTTCAGGACGGTGGCGACGGCGCCCGCCACGGCGACCGTCGCGCCGGTGCCGACGGCCGTGCCTGCGCCGGTGCCGAGGGCCAGGTCGGCGGCGACGGCCGCGAGTGCGCCGACAGCCGCCACCAGCAGGGGAGTTCCGGATCCCTCGCGCGCGAACCGCTGCCCGAAGGTCTGCCGCCCCGCCTCCGACTCGTCCCGGGCCAGGGTGTACGCCGTGTACTCCTCGGCGGCGGTCTCCGCCATCGCGTCGAGCGCGCCCCGCGCCCGCGACAGCAGCACACCCCCGTCCAGGCGCCCTCCGGACCGCCGCACCTCCTCCTCGACGGCCCGGGCCAACAGCCGCTCGGCCTCCGCCCGATGGCTGTCCCGCATGTCACGTCCCCCTCCGGCAGCAACTCCTTGGCCTATGAGTGTCCTTCGGCGAGGACGCGAACGCGAGAGGGCAGACGATCAATCCAGTCGTACGGGACGCGCGACGGCCCGGGCGGGTCCGTTGCTTCCGCCGCCCCTGCCCCCTCGGGCGGCGCGGGAGGCGCGCGCACGCCGGCGTGCGGCATCGACGATGTACATCAGGACCGCACCCCGCCCGGCCGTACCGCCGCCCTCGTGAAGCTGTCCCGAAGGGGCACGCCCGGTGCACCTGCGCTTCTACGCCGTCCCGGACACCGTGGCAGAGTGGAAGGGTGAACCGACTGGCCCATGAGACGTCCCCGTATCTGCTCCAGCACGCCGACAACCCCGTCCACTGGTGGCCCTGGTCGGCCGAGGCCTTCGACGAGGCCCGTCGGAGCAACCGACCCGTTCTGCTGAGCGTCGGGTACAGCAGTTGCCACTGGTGCCATGTCATGGCCCACGAATCCTTCGAGGACGACGCGACAGCCGCGTACCTGAACGACCATTTCGTCAGCATCAAGGTCGACCGGGAGGAGCGGCCCGACGTCGATGCCGTCTACATGGAGGCGGTGCAGGCGGCGACCGGGCAGGGCGGCTGGCCGATGACCGTGTTCCTCACGCCGGACGCCGAGCCCTTCTACTTCGGCACCTACTTCCCGCCCGAGGCCCGCCACGGCATGCCGTCGTTCCGGCAGGTGCTGGAGGGTGTGTCCGGTGCCTGGACCGACCGGCGGGACGAGGTCGCCGAGGTCGCGGGGAAGATCACGCGGGATCTCGCCGAGCGGGAGCTGTCCTTCGGGGACAGCGAGGTGCCGGGCGAGGAGGAGCTGGCCGGCGCGCTGCTCGGCCTCACCCGGGAGTACGACGCCACGCGCGGCGGATTCGGCGGGGCGCCCAAGTTCCCGCCGTCCATGGTGATCGAGTTCCTGCTGCGCCACCACGCGCGGACCGGCTCCGAGGGCGCTCTCCAGATGGCGGTCGACACCTGCGAGCGGATGGCGCGCGGCGGCCTCTACGACCAGCTCGGCGGCGGCTTCGCCCGGTACTCCGTCGACCGCGAGTGGGTCGTGCCCCACTTCGAGAAGATGCTTTACGACAACGCCCTCCTCTGCCGGGTCTACGCCCATCTCTGGCGTTCCACCGGGTCCGAGCTCGCCCGGCGGGTGGCTCTGGAGACCGCGGACTTCCTGGTGCGCGAACTCCGTACGAACGAGGGCGGGTTCGCCTCCGCTCTCGACGCGGACAGCGACGACGGCACCGGCAGGCACGTCGAGGGCGCGTACTACGTGTGGACGCCCGCGCAGTTGCGTGAGGTTCTCGGGGACGCGGACGCCGAGCTCGCCGCCCAGTACTTCGGGGTCACCGAGGAGGGCACCTTCGAGGAGGGCGCCTCCGTGCTGCAACTCCCGCAGCAGGAAGGTGTCTTCGATGCCGAGAAGGTGGCCTCCCTGCGGGAGCGGCTGCTCGCGGCGCGGGCCGGGCGGCCCGCGCCCGGGCGCGACGACAAGGTGGTCGCCGCCTGGAACGGTCTCGCGGTGGCCGCCCTCGCGGAGACCGGCGCCTACTTCGACCGCCCCGATCTGGTGGAGGCCGCGATCGGCGCCGCCGACCTCCTCGTACGGCTGCACATGGACGACCGGGCGCGGCTGGCCCGCACCAGCAAGGACGGCCGAGTCGGCGCCCACGCCGGAGTGTTGGAGGACTACGCGGATGTCGCCGAGGGCTTCCTCGCGCTGACGTCCGTCACCGGGGAAGGGGTCTGGCTGGAGTTCGCCGGGTTCCTGCTCGACCATGTCCTGGCCCAGTTCACGGACGACGGGTCGGGTGCGCTGTACGACACGGCGGCCGATGCCGAACGGTTGATCCGCCGTCCGCAGGACCCCACCGACAACGCCACGCCCTCGGGCTGGAGCGCCGCGGCCGGAGCCCTGCTGTCGTATGCCGCGCAGACTGGTGCGGAGCCCCATCGCACCGCCGCCGAACGGGCGTTGGGCGTCGTGAAGGCGCTGGGGCCGCGGGCGCCCCGCTTCATCGGGTGGGGGCTCGCGGTGGCCGAGGCGCTGCTCGACGGCCCCCGGGAGGTTGCGGTGGTGGGGGAGGGGAGAGATCCGGCCACAACGGCCTTGCGGCGCGCGGCACTTCTGGGGACCGCACCGGGTGCCGTGGTGGCGGTGGGAACGCCGGAGAGTGACGAGCTCCCGCTGCTTTCCGGCCGACCTCTGGTCGACGGCAAGCCGGCCGCGTACGTCTGCCGTAACTTTGCGTGCGACGCCCCGACGACCGATCCTGACCGACTTCGTACGGCCCTGAACGGCCGAAACGTGTGATCCCCAACCGGTCCAAACGCCCCTAGAGTGCGGATTGTTCAGGAAGTCGACCGAGTGTGATGAAACACGCTCTTCACCAGAACAACCTGTGGGCTTCACAGATCACCCATAGCCTCTGCACGGTGACGCGACAGCGGTAACACGCTGTCGCGACTGGGGGTTTTTGGGGATCTGGGGGGATCTGTTGCTCACGTCTGTCTTCATCGCTGCCGTTTCACTGGCGCTCTTCTGGATGGCGGCCTTCACTCTGTGGTGGCAGATGCACGCGTGGCGTACGCCCGAAGTGCTGGCCTCCACCCGGTTCAGCAGTCCGGACGGGGGTGAGAGCCTGTCCTTCTCGCTGCTGCTGCCCGCGCGGCACGAGCAGGCGGTGCTCGACCACACCATTCAGCGACTGCTGGAATCCAGCCACACCGACTTCGAGATCATCGTCATCGTGGGGCACGACGACCCGGAGACCACCGAGGTGGCCCGGAGCGCCGAAGCGCGCGATCCACGGGTGCGGGTCGTCGTCGACCACCACGAGAAGAAGAACAAGCCGAAGGCCATGAACACGGCCCTGCCGCACTGCCGCGGTGATGTGGTCGGGGTCTTCGACGCCGAGGACCAGGTCCATCCGGAACTGCTCGCCCACGTCGACCACGCGTTCCGCACGACGGAGGCGGATGTCGTCCAGGGCGGGGTGCAGCTCATCAACTTCCACTCCAGCTGGTACAGCCTGCGCAACTGCCTGGAGTACTTCTTCTGGTTCCGCTCGCGCCTTCATCTGCATGCGCAGAAAGGGTTCATCCCGCTCGGCGGCAACACCGTCTTCGTCCGGACGACGGTCCTGCGGGAGGCCGACGGCTGGGATCCCAACTGCCTCGCGGAGGACTGCGACCTCGGCGTGCGGCTGTCCAGTGTCGGCAAGAAGGTCGTCGTCGCGTACGACTCCGACATGGTGACCAAGGAGGAGACGCCCGGCTCCCTGATGTCGCTGCTCAAGCAGCGCACCCGGTGGAACCAGGGCTTCCTGCAGGTCTACCGCAAGCGCGACTGGAAGCAACTGCCGGGCTTCGGACAGCGGTTGCTCGCCCGGTACACGCTGATGACGCCGTATCTCCAGGCGATCTCCGGTGTGATCATCCCGCTCAACGTGGCGGTCGCGCTCTTCCTCGACGTGCCCGTCGGGATCGCCTTCATCACGTTCCTGCCGGCCGTGACCGCTCTGGTCACCTTCGTGTTCGAGCTTGTCGGACTGCACGACTTCGGTAAGCAGTACGGGCTTCGGGTCCGCCCGGTGCACTACCTGAAGCTGGTCGTCGGCGGTCCCTTCTATCAGGTGCTGCTCGCGGGTGCCGCCGTGCGCGCCGTCTGGCGCGAGCAACGGGGGCGCAACGACTGGGAGTTGACCAGTCATGTCGGCGCGCATCTCACCGAAGTGATCCGAGAGGACGTTCCTGCGTGACCTCCACCCTTCCCGCGGCGACCACACCCACGGTCCCCGCGCAGCGGCCTCGTGCGCCCAAAATCGTCCCGACGACCCGTCCGGTCTTGCGTTTTCGCAGCTCGCGCTCCGATCTGATCCTCTGCGCGGTCCTGCTCACGGCGATCCTCGTCGTGCAGGGCTGGAACATCGCCGCCTACCCGACCCTCAGCGACGACGAGGGCACCTACCTCGCCCAGGCCTGGGCCGTCCAGCAGGGCAAGGGCCTGGCCCACTACACGTACTGGTACGACCATCCGCCGCTCGGCTGGATCCAGATAGCCCTGCTGACCTGGATTCCCGCGCACTTCAGCCCGTCGCTGATGACCGTCGGCTCGATGCGCGGCGCGATGCTCGTGGTCAGCGCGGCGAGCGCGGTCCTGCTGTACGTCCTCGCGCGCCGGCTGTCGCTGCCGCGGTGGGCGGCCGGCCTCGCGATGGTCCTCTTCGGGCTCTCCCCGCTCTCGGTCGTGCTCCAGCGGGAGATCTTCCTCGACAACATCGCGGTGATGTGGACGCTGCTCGCGTTCTGCCTGGCCGCGTCGCCGAGCCGTCACCTGTGGCACCACTTCGGCGCGGGCCTCGCGGCCGCCACCGCGGTGCTGACCAAGGAGACGATGCTGGTCATCCTGCCCGCGCTGTTCATCACGATGTGGCGGCACAGCCATCGGGACACGCGCAAGTTCGCGATCACCGGCGCCGTCACCGCGTGCGTCCTGATCGGCACCGCGTACCCGCTCTTCGCCCTGCTGAAGGGCGAGTTGTTCCCGGGCGGCGGACATGTCTCGCTCTGGGAGGGCATCACCTACCAGATGAGCCGCCCCGGCTCCGGCTTCATCCTGGAGCGGGGCACCGGCTCGTACGGCGTGCTCCAGTCCTGGCTGTACTACGACCGGGTCCTGCCGATCGGCGGACTCGCGGGCGCCCTGCTGCTCCTGGTCACCTTCCGCTGGTCGGTGACCGCGCGCGCCCTGGCCGGACCCGCGCTGACGGTGGCGATCCTCGCCGTGGTGGCCCTGCGCCCGAACGGCTACCTGCCCGCGATGTACGTCATCCAGGCACTCCCCTTCCTCGCCCTCGTCCTCGCCGGAGGCACCGCGAGCGTCGCCCACGCGGTACTGCGCAGACGGCGGACCGACGAGGAGAGGACGTATGTGACGTGGGGGCGCCGCGGGCTGGCGGCGGTGCTCGTGGTGGCCGCCGGTGCCTATGTCGTGCCCCGCTGGTACGACGGTGATCACACGGCCGTGACCGCCGACGCCAACGCTCCCTACCGGGCGGTCTCTTCATGGCTGAAGACCGAGGTCCAGGACCCGAAGGACACCCGTGTCCTGGTCGACGACGCGCTCTGGCTCGACCTCGTGCACGACGGCTACCGGCCGGGCCTCGGCGCCATCTGGTTCTACAAGGCCGACCTCGACCCCGCGGTCACCAAGACGATGCCGCGGGGCTGGAAGGACCTCGACTACGTGGTCGCCTCCCCGACGGTACGGCGCGACGCGGTCGACCTGCCCAATGTGAAGGCCGCGATCGAGCACTCCACGCCGGTCGCCACCTTCGGCAGGGGCGAGGACCGCATCGAGATCCGGCGGATCGACGCTTCCGACGGCAGCAACGGCAGCAACGGCAGCAACGGCATCACCACCACCACCAACAACACAGCCCGTTCCGGAGGCAGTCGATGAGCAGCTTCGAGAGCACTGTCCCCGGCGAGCTGGGCGATCCGGCGGTACGCGCCGTCGAGGTCCCGGAGCCCGGTGCCGTCACCATCGTCGTACCGACGTTCAACGAGTCCGCGAACATAAGGCAGTTGCTGCACCAGATAACCGAGTCGGTGCCTGCCCGGCTGCCCTGTGAGGTGGTGTTCGTGGACGACTCCACGGACGACACTCCCGAGGTGATCTCCGAGGTCGCGCAGGACTGCCCGTTCCCGGTGACCGTGCTGCACCGCGATGTGCCCGAGGGCGGGCTCGGCGGCGCGGTCGTGGAGGGGCTGAAGGCGGCGTGCTCCGACTGGATCGTCGTCATGGACGGGGACTGCCAGCATCCGCCGTCCCTGATACCGGAGTTGGTCGCCTCCGGCGAGCGGGCGAACGCGGGTCTCGTGGTCGCCAGCCGGTACATCAAGGGCGGCAGCCGGGAAGGACTGGCGGGCGGCTACCGGATCGCGGTGTCGCGGGGCGCGACCTGGCTGACCAAGACGCTCTTCCCGCGCAAGCTGCGGGGCATCAGCGACCCGATGAGCGGCTTCTTCGCGATCCGCCGCAGCGCGGTCACCGCCGAGGTCCTTCAGCCGCTCGGCTACAAGATCCTTCTCGAACTGGCCGTACGCAGCAGGCCCCGCCAGGTCACCGAGGTGCCCTTCGTCTTCCAGGACCGCTTCGCGGGCGAGTCCAAGTCGACCGCGCAGGAGGGCTTCCGGTTCCTGCGCCACCTCGTCGGGCTGCGCACCGCCTCGCCGGTCGCCCGCATGGTGGTCTTCGGGCTGATCGGCGCCACCGGCTTCGTGCCGAACCTGCTCGGCCTGTACGCGCTCACGGCCGCCGGACTGCACTACGTACCGGCGGAGATCCTCGCCAACCAGCTCGGCGTGGCCTGGAACTTCCTGCTCATCGAGCATCTGCTGTTCCGCGAGCGCCGCAAGCACCGCAACTGGTGGGACCGGGCCGGCCGGTTCGCGCTGCTCGCCAACGCCGATCTGGTGCTGCGCATCCCGCTGATCGCGCTCTTCGTCGGCCACTTCGGCATGGGTGCCCTGTCCGCCACGGCCCTGGCCCTGGTGACGACCTTCGTTCTGCGCTTCGCCGGGACCGAAGCGCTGGTCTATCTGCCGCGCCGCAGCAGCCAGAGCGGGCGCGGGAGCCGCGACCGCGACCGCGAACGCACAACAAGGAGAGCCGCGTGAAATTCCGGGTGAGACCACGACGGAGAACCGCCCTGCTGGCCGTGACGGGCCTCGCCGCCGGGCTGCTGCTCGTATCGCCGC
Organism: Streptomyces sp. NPDC002935; assembly: GCF_040611295.1. NCBI lineage: Bacteria > Bacillati > Actinomycetota > Actinomycetes > Kitasatosporales > Streptomycetaceae > Streptomyces > Streptomyces sp. NPDC002935. The sequence continues at coordinate 260,041 of NZ_JBEXNW010000010.1, read as the reverse complement.
AGCCCGCGTCGGCCGTCAACCTCGTCACGAACCCGGGCTTCGAGACCGCCGGTACGGACGGCATGCCGTCCTGCTGGGAGAAGTCCGGCTGGGGCGACAACGACTTCAGCTTCGCGACCGTGACCGACGCCCATTCCGGCTCCAAGGCCATGAAGGTGACGCTGACCCGCCGGGTCGACGGCGACCGCAAGGCGCTGATCACCGAGTCCGCCGCCTGCGCGCCGGTGGTCACCGTGGGCAAGCAGTACGACCTCGGGCTCTATTACAAGACGACGACCCCCGACGCGGCCATCACGCTCTTCCGGCACGACACCGCGGCCGGCTGGCAGTACTGGACCGACCTCAAGACCCTGGACATGGCGGCGGCCTGGACGCAGGCGACGGTGCGCACCCCGGCCGTCCCGGCGGGCACCGACCGCATCACCTGGGGCGTGTCCGTGTACGGCACGGGGTCCGCGACCACCGACGACTACACGATGGAGCAGGTCTCCGACCCCGTTCCGCCGGCCACCTGCACGGGCACGGCCGAGGAGTGCGCGAACGGGAAGTGGACGGTCCTGCCCACGCAGAACCCGGTGCGCTCCATGCACTCCGTCGTCCTCAACAACGGCAAGGTGCTGCTGATCGCGGGCTCCGGGAACAGTGAGGAGAACTTCGACGCGGGCACGTTCACGTCGGCGGTCTACAACCCGGCGACCGGCTCGTACAAGGTGATCCCCACACCCAAGGACATGTTCTGCGCCGGACACGTCCAGCTCGCCGACGGGCGGGTACTGGTGATGAGCGGCAACAAGGCGTTCCCGGTCGCGGGCGGGCACGGGTACGAGGGGTACAAGGACTCGTACATCTTCGACCCGGTCACCGAGACGTACAGCAAGACGAACGACCTGAACGACGGCCACTGGTATCCGTCCGCCACCGAGCTGGGCAACGGCGACATCATCTCGTTCGGCGGACTGCGCGAGGACTCCTCGGGCTCGGTGACCGCCGAGCGCTGGTCGAACGCCCAGCAGCAGTGGCTGCCGCTGTGGCAGGTCAACCAGACGTGGTCGTTCTGGGGCCTGTACCCGTCGATGATCCTGATGCAGGACGGCCGGCTCTTCTACTCGGGCAGCCATGTCTTCGGCAACGGCACCCCGGGCACCGGCTCGGCGATCTACGACTACGACGCCAACACCACGACCGCGGTCCCCGGCCTGCAGAACAAGGACCAGCGGGACCAGTCCGCGAGCGTGCTGCTGCCTCCCGCGCAGGACCAGAAGGTCCTGACCATCGGCGGCGGCAACATCGACTCGAACCCGGACGCCAACCGGCTCACCGACATCATCGACCTGAAGGCCGCCGACCCCTCGTACACCGTCGGCCCGCAGATTCCACAGGGCACGGTGGACCTGGGCAACGGCAAGGTGGCCCAGACCGGAGCCCAGGGCAAGATGTACGTCTCCGCCGTCCTGCTGCCCGACGGCAAGGTCCTGGAGACGGGCGGCGGACTGCACAACCGCGCCAACCCCGTCTACGAGGCGTCGATCTTCGACCCCGCCACCTCGACCTTCGACCCGGTGGCAGCCGACCCGGAGGCCCGCGGCTACCACTCGTCCGCGTTCCTGCTGCCGGACGGCCGTGTGATGGCCACCGGTGACAACCCGGGCAACGGCACCTGGAACCACAACGTGTCCATCTACACCCCGCCGTACCTCCTCAAGGGCACCCGCCCGACGATCACTTCGGTGATCGACAACGAGTGGGTGTACGGGGACACGCAGCGCATCACCGTCGACCGGCCCATCGTGAAGGCGGAGTTGATCCGGCCCGCCGCGGTGACGCACTCGTCCGACCCCAATCAGCGGTTCGTGGACCTGCCGCTGAGCGTGGACGGCAACAACGTCGACCTCAACGTGACGAGCAACCCCGACATGGCGCCGCCCGGCTGGTACATGCTCTTCGCGGTCGACGCCAACGGTGTTCCGTCGGTGGCCAAGTGGGTGCATCTCCAGGGTCCGTCCGCGCTCGCCGCGGACACCGCCTCGGCGCACGTCCACTCCTTCGCCGACTCCCTGGAAGGCACCGTCACGGAGCCGGGCAGGAAGCGGACCTCCCAGAAGGTGTCCACCACCATCTCCGGCTGCGACCGCCACTACGGCACGATCAACGTCTGCGTGCCGACGGTCTTCCCGGACGGGGTGAAGAAGACGACGGCCTCACGCTGCGCCTGGCTGAAGAAGAACGACTACGGGCGTCTGAGGATCAACGGCAAGGACGATCCGCTCGGACTCGACCCCAGCAGGGACGGACTGGCCTGCGGGGCAAAGGATCTGATCAAGCGTTAGAACGCTTCGGGCCGGCACCGGAGGAGACCCCGGACCGGCCCGTCAGGTCCCGAACTCCGCGAGGGCGCGCTCCACGACGGTTTCCAGCCGGTCGTGGTGCGCGCCCTTCCAGTAGGCGCGCCCGCACTCCGCGCACTGGGCGAAGACGTCGTACGACCGCTCGGTGCCGCTCTCCAACTGCTCCGCGACCTGCTCCTTGGTGGCCCGGTGGAGCAGACCGTTGCACGCGGTGCAGCGCGTCCAGGGTTTCAGCTCGGGCGCGAACCGGCCCAGCACGTCCCGGAGTTGGTCGTCGGGACGGGTGCTGTAGACGAAGCCGCCCGCCCACAGTTCGCGGCGCCGCAGCAGTCCGCGGTCGCGGCTGAGCAGCACACGCCGCTCGGCCGCCGAACGGGCGGCCAGAGCCGGGTCGCCGATGTCGGTGGACTCGTACGCCGTGTCGACGCCGAGGAGGCGCATCCGGCGGGCGAGGGTGCCGAGATGGACGTCGAGGAGGAAGCGCAGCGGCGCGCCGGGGACCCGCTGCGGGCGTTCGACCGCGCGGACCTGCACGGACTCGTCCGCCGCCGGGAGGTGCGAGAAGGGCACCTCGCGCCCGTCCACGACCAGGGCGCCGACCTCCGTCAGCGGGACGCCGAGCGACTCGACGACATGTCCGAGGGTGGAGGAGCCGTCGGTGCCGACGGCGGTGACGCCCGCCCGGCGGGCGTGCGGGACGAACAGCCCCAGTTCGGGGGCGAATTCGATGTGGATCTCCGGTCCGTTCACGCGGTCAGGATGTCACGCGGGGCGCACCCGTGGCCTCCGGGTTTCCCGGCGGCAGACCGTGCTCCAGGACGTTCACGGCGCGCTCGACGAGGTCGGCGAAGTCGTCCCCCTGGCCGGTCTCGGCCCAGTACAGGGACGTCTCCATCAGCCCGCCGATCAGCGACATCGCGAAGACACGGACCTCCAGACTGTCCGGGTCCCAGCCGGCGCGCTCCCCGATGGCCCGGCTCAGCAGCCGCCCGGTGACGGACATGCTCTCCATCATCCGGGACCGCACCGCGGGGACCTCGACCATCAGCCGCGTCCGGAGCCGGGTGATCTCGGGGTCCTCCGCGCTGCTGACGCCGATGGCCTTCCTGAGCACATGGCGCAGGGACTCGAACCAGGGCTCGTCCGCGGGGCGCTCGCGCAGTTCCTGTTCCAGGAGCGGGTCGTACTCGTCCGTGAGGACGATGTCCTCCTTGGTCGGGAAGTAGCGGAACACCGTGGACGGGGAGACCTCGGCCGCCTCCGCGATCTGCTCGATCGTCGTCGCGTCGTACCCCTGCGCCTCGATCAGCCGGTATGTCGCCTCGCGGATCGCGACGCGGGTCTTCATCTTCTTCCGCTCGCGGAGCCCCGGCTGGGGCTCCGTCGCGGGAGTGGAACTCTGTGCGGTGGCGGCCATGGTCCTCATTGTCCGGCATCGGCGGGGGCCGGGGCCATGTCGGTGTCCTCCTTCGACTCCGGGGCGGGCTGCTGGGCGCTCGGCAGCAGCGCCGCCGCCAGCAGAGCGGTGACCAGGGCCGCGATCCCGCTGACCAGCAGGACCAGGTCCATGCCGTGGATGTACGCGGAGTTCGCGGAGGCGGCGAGGGCGGGGTCGCCGAGCCGGCCGGCGATCACATGGGCGCCGACCACCGAGTCGCCGGCGACCTTCGCGGCGGCGGGCGGCAGAGCGGAGGTGACGAGGCGGTCGGCGTACGTGCTCGCCAGCAGGGAGCCGAGCAGGGCGATGCCGATCGCGCCGCCCACCTGGCGCACCGTCATCAGCAGCCCGGAGCCGCTGCCGGCCCGGTCGCGGGGGAGTGCGCCGAGGGCGGCCGACATCGCGGGGACGACGGCGAAACCGAAGCCGAGTCCGGCGATGGACAGCCACAGGGCGGTGACGCCGTACCCGTCGTCGACGGTCGTACGACTGCCGAGGAACGCGGCGAAGGCGAGGACGACGAGACCCGCGCTGATCACCGCGCGCGCCCCGAAGCGGGCGACCAGCGGCTGCGCGCCCCTGGAGGCGACCAGCAGTCCGCCCATCATCGGCAGCATCCGCACCCCGGTCCCGAGCGCGTCGTGTCCGAGCACCGCCTGGAGGTACTGCGGCAGCACGAACATCAGGCCGGACAGGACGAACATGACGAGCGTCGCCGCGAGGGTGTTGAGCAGGAAACCGCGCTGGGCGAGCAGGGAGAGGTCCAGCATCGGGCGGGGGCTGCGGCGTTCGCGGACGACGAGCAGCGCGATCAGGACGACCGAGGCGGCGAAGCAGCCGAGGACGAGCGGGTCGCCCCAGCCGCGGGTCGGGGCCTCGATGATGGCGTAGATCAGGACGCTGAGGCCGACCGCGGTGAGCGCGGTGGAGACCGCGTCGACCTTGGGCGATGCCGGGTCCCGGGTCTCGGGGAGCAGGAAGACGCAGGCGGTGATGCCGATGGCGGCCATCGGCATGTTGACCAGGAAGACGGAGCCCCACCAGAAGTGGTTCAGCAGCCAGCCGCCGATGATCGGGCCCAGCGGCAGGCCGAGGGCCGAGGCGGCGGAGACGGCCCCGACCGCCTTGGTGCGCTCGTCGGGTCCGAACAGCGAGGGCAGCACGGCGAGCGCGAGTGGCATCACCAGCGCGCCGCCGACACCCATCAGGGCGCGCGCGACGATCACCCAGGTGACGTCGTCGACGAGCGAGCCGGCCAGGGAGCCGGCCAGGAAGACGCCGAGGCCGGCGATGAGCATGCGGCGCCGTCCGAAGCGGTCGCCGAGCAGGCCCGCCGGGAGCATCAGCGAGGCGAAGACGACGACGTACGCGTCCGCCATCCACTGCTGCTCCCCGGTGGACGCGCCGAGGTCACGGGCCATCGTCGGCAGCGCCACGTTGAGGATCGTCATGTCGAACCCGAGCACGAGCATGCTCGCGACCAGGGCCCCGAGGGCCCACCAGCGCCGGGGGTCGCGCCGAACGGCGCCGTCTTGCGTGAGAGTCACCATGAAATGAGAGTAACTCTCAAAAGATGGGTACTGTCAATGCGGTGTGGCTTTCAGTTCACGGGTTCGCGGGTTCGCGGGTTGGCGGGTTGTCGCCGTTCGCCGTTCGCCGTTCGAGGGTTCGCAGGAGAGCGCCGTCGCCGCGCGGGCGTTGGCGCCGGCCGGTGTCGCGTGCCGGAAACGCGTCATGGCCGCGGCTCGAGAGCCGCGGCCATGAAGGAGGAGGAGGGAAGGGTCGGTGGGGAGGGTCAGCCGTGCTGGTAGGCCACCAGCGAGATGCCGACGTAGTGCACGATGAACGCCGCGAGGGTGAGGGAGTGGAAGACCTCGTGGAATCCGAACCAGCGCGGTGACGGATTGGGGCGCTTGATCCCGTAGATCACTCCGCCCGCGCTGTAGAGCAGACCGCCGACGATCACCAGGACGAGGACGGCGATGCCTCCGGTCCGCATGAAGTCGGGCAGGAAGAAGACGGCCGCCCAGCCCATCGCGATGTAGCAGGGCGTGTAGAGCCAGCGCGGGGCGCCGACCCAGAACACCCGGAAGATGATGCCCGCCGCCGCGGCGGCCCAGATGCTCCACAGGAGCCACTGCCCCTTGGCCTCCGGCAGGAGCAGCATCGTCAGCGGTGTGTAGGTGCCCGCGATGATCAGGAAGATGTTCGCGTGGTCGAGCCTGCGCAGGACGCCGTCCATGCGCCGGCTCCAGTTGCCGCGGTGGTAGAGGGCGCTCACCCCGAACAGGAGGCAGGCCGTCAGGGCGAAGATTCCGCAGGCGATGCGACCGCGGGTCGAGTTCGCCAGCGCGGTGAGGATCAGTCCGGAGATGAGGGCGGCCGGAAACATGCCGAGGTGGAGCCAGCCGCGGAGCTTGGGCTTGATCTCTTCCGACAGGGAGTGCGCGACAGACGCGTGGCCGGCGGCCGGCGTGTCCGTGGGCGCGTCGGGGACGGACGCAGTCATGCGCCGCATCGTACCTACGGAACCGTAAGTTACGTGTCAGTCCCGCGTAAGCGAACCGCAATAGTTGCCATGATCTCACGCGGGTGGGCGGGCGGCGCGGGGGTACGCGCGGTGAATCCGGAGCGAGCGGGGGGAAACCTTCCGGCGAGTGGCGATGCTCACTCCGCTCAGGTGTGAGGCCCTATGGACATATGCGCGACTCAGTCGGATCATCAAATGAGTGTGGTCGGCACCGGATGAGCGCCAGGGGTTCAATCACCGTGAAGCATCCGGGTCGCAGCCCCCACGGGGCACCAAAACAAAACCCCTCATTTAGGAGCAATCGTGGCGCGCGACATCGCGGCTCCCGTCCCGACCAACCACAAGGAACTGATCTCGTGGGTCAACGAGATCGCCGAACTGACCGAGCCGGACAGTGTGGTCTGGTGTGACGGATCCGAGGCCGAGTACGAGCGACTGAGCGAGGAGCTCGTCCGCAAGGGCACCTTCAAGAAGCTCGACCCGATCAAGCGCCCCAACTCGTACTACGCCGCTTCCGACCCGACCGATGTCGCGCGGGTCGAGGACCGGACGTTCATCTGCTCCGAGAAGGAAGAGGACGCGGGCCCGACCAACCACTGGAAGGCCCCCGCCGAGATGCGGGACATCTTCACCGGTGAGCAGGGCGTGTTCCGCGGCTCGATGAAGGGCCGGACGATGTACGTCGTCCCGTTCTGCATGGGCCCCCTCGGCTCCGACCTCTCCGCGATCGGCGTCGAGATCACCGACTCCGCCTACGTCGCCGTGTCCATGCGCACCATGACCCGCATGGGACAGCCCGTCCTGGACGAGCTCGGCACCGACGGCTTCTTCGTGCGTGCAGTGCACACGCTCGGAGCGCCGCTGGCCGAGGGCGAGGCCGACGTGCCGTGGCCGTGCAACTCCACGAAGTACATCTCGCACTTCCCCGAGACCCGCGAGATCTGGTCGTACGGCTCCGGCTACGGCGGCAACGCGCTCCTCGGCAAGAAGTGCTACGCGCTGCGCATAGCGTCCGTGATGGCGCGCGACGAGGGCTGGCTCGCCGAGCACATGCTGATCCTCAAGCTGACGCCGCCGCAGGGCGAGTCGAAGTACGTCGCCGCCGCCTTCCCGAGCGCCTGCGGCAAGACCAACCTCGCCATGCTGGAGCCCACGATCTCCGGCTGGACGGTCGAGACGATCGGCGACGACATCGCCTGGATGCGGTTCGGCGAGGACGGCCAGCTGTACGCGATCAACCCCGAGGCCGGCTTCTTCGGCGTCGCGCCCGGCACCGGTGAGCACACCAACGCCAACGCGATGAAGACGCTGTGGGGCAACTCCGTCTTCACCAACGTCGCGCTCACCGACGACAACGACATCTGGTGGGAGGGCATGACGGAGGAGACTCCGGCCCACCTGACCGACTGGAAGGGCAACGACTGGACGCCGGAGTCCGGTACGCCCGCCGCGCACCCCAACGCCCGCTTCACGGTGCCCGCCTCGCAGTGCCCGATCATCGCGCCCGAGTGGGAGGACCCCAAGGGTGTGCCGATCTCGGCGATCCTCTTCGGCGGCCGCCGCGCCTCGGCCGTACCGCTCGTGACGGAGTCCTTCGACTGGAACCACGGTGTCTTCCTCGGCGCGAACGTCGCCTCCGAGAAGACCGCCGCCGCCGAGGGCAAGGTCGGCGAGCTGCGCCGCGACCCCTTCGCCATGCTGCCGTTCTGCGGCTACAACATGGGCGACTACATGGGTCACTGGGTCGACGTCGCCAAGGGCAAGGACCAGGCGAAGCTCCCGAAGATCTACTACGTGAACTGGTTCCGCAAGAACGACGCGGGCAAGTTCGTGTGGCCCGGATTCGGCGAGAACAGCCGCGTCCTGAAGTGGATCGTCGAGCGTCTCGACGGCAAGGCCGAGGGCGTCGAGACCCCGATCGGCGTCCTGCCGACCCGGGAGGCCCTCGACACCGACGGTCTCGAACTGGCCGACGCCGACCTCGACTTCCTGCTCACGGTCGACAAGGAGGTCTGGCGCGAGGAGGCCGCCCTGGTCCCCGAGCACCTGAACACCTTCGGCGATCACACGCCCAAGGAACTGTGGGACGAGTACCGCGCGCTGGTGGAGCGCCTGGGCTGACGCCCCCTATGGCTCCGCGGCCGACCGGAGTTGCCCTGACCTGCGACCGTTGCGGAGGTCGGCCGCGGTGACAACACCCCGCCGGGGTCCCGCGCACATCTGTGCGGGGCCCCGGCTTTTTTCGTCCGCTCCGCCCTGCCCGTGCCGGAACGGCTGAAAAAGCGCGGATTTCGAGGGACACTCCTGACATCCTGCAGTGAACCCCGAAATGAGGTGGGCGGGGTGCGTACGCCTGTCAGTGACCCCATGAAGATCGGTCCGTACCGCATTGTGGGGCGGCTCGGCTCCGGTGGCATGGGATGGGTGTATCTCGGCCGTTCGCCCGCCGGACGCGAGGTCGCGGTGAAGGTGGTGCGGCCCGAACTCGCGGCGGAGGGCGAGTTCCGGGAGCGCTTCGCGCGCGAGGTCGCGGCGGCGCGCGTGGTCAGCGGCGCCTACACCGCGGCCGTCATCGACGCCGACACCGAGGCCGAACTGCCCTGGCTGGCCACGCTGTACGTGCCCGGCCCCTCGCTCGCCGAGGCGGTCCAGACCGACGGCCCCCTGCCCGAGCCGCAGGTACGACAGCTCGGCGCGGGCCTGGTCGAGGCGCTCCAGGCCATCCACGCCGCACGCGTGGTGCACCGCGACCTCAAGCCGGCCAACGTACTGCTCGCCGCCGACGGCCCGCGTGTCATCGACTTCGGGATCTCCCGTGTGGACGGTGCCCCCGGCCTCACCCAGGTCGGCGTCGTCGTCGGCACCCCGCCCTTCATGTCGCCCGAGCAGATCAAGGGAGCCACGGTGGGCCCGCCGAGCGACGTCTTCTCCCTCGGCGGGGTCCTGGTGTACGCGCTCACCGGACGCGCGCCGCACGGCAGCGGAGCGGCGGTTCGCTACCGGGTCGTCCTCGCCGAACCCGAACTCGACGGCATATCCGGGCCGATGCGTGACCTGGTCGCCCGATGTCTGGCGAAACGGCCCGAGGACCGGCCCCGACTGGACGATCTCCTCGCCGCACTGCTGGAGCAGGAGCCCCGGCAGGCCGCCTGGCCGCCGCCCACGGTGGCCCACAGCATCAAGGCGCGCACCCAGGACCTGAAGAAGCGCCGCAAGGAGAGCAGCAGCGTGTCCGTACCCTCCTGTCTGCTCCTGCACGCCCAGGCGCTGCTCGACGCCGGGCTGACCGACGCGATGGTCGCCGAGGCGGTGGGCCGTGGCGACGCCTGAGTCCTTTTCCGGCCGGGGCCACGAGATCCTCGAAATCGGGACCCACTGGCGTCAGTTGGTGCAGAACTGGGTGACCAGGCGGAATTACCACACCGCGACCGACACCGTTTCCGTCTCCATGCAATTCGACCTCGAGGAAACGGGTCGGATGGTCACCGTGCGCTTCATGACGACCAAGAGACTGCTGGTCGCCTTCGCGACCGACGGGCATTTCCTGCGCCAGGACCAACTGGCCGTCGCCGCAGCCGCGTCGAACGCGTGGAATACCGAACAACTGAACCCCATGCTGTCGGTGTGGGACGTGCGGGGGCCGCGTCCCTGCCTCGCGGGGGTGTGCGACCTCCCCCTGACCTGTCGCATCACGCAAACAGATTTCGATGCTTTGGCCAGCGATTGGGTGGAACGGGCGAGACAGATGTTCACCCGCTGCCATCAGGTGTTCGAGTTGTAGAAGATATGCCTGTCGAATGCCTCAAACCCTTTCGGGAGCAGGCCGGTTACCGCCACTATGGGCGAGTGCCTTTCAGGGCCGCGGGGGTGTTTTTCTTTGGCCACGGGGGGTTTCGATGCGGCGTCGGCTTTCCTTCATCATGTGTTCCGGACTGCTGGTCGCGCTCGCCCCGGCGGGGCCCGCCGCGGCCGACGGGTCGTGCGGCGTCCCTTTCGACAAGCGTCTCCAGTGCTGGTCCCGGGCGATCGGACAGGGCACGGTTCACGTCACCCTCGACCGGACGCTTCGGTTCGACGGCGACGCCGAGGGCCGCAAGGGCGCCGAACGGACGCTGCTGGGCGGGCGCGCGAGACTCGTGGTCGAGGTACCGCCGGGCGTCCACACCGGACCGGGCGGAACGGCACTCCTCGTACTGGCGGACCCCAGGGCCAGGCTCGTCGCGGAGGACGCCGTCATCGACCCGCTGTCGCGCGAGGCGCTGAAAGAGCTGAGGGACCTCGGGGCCTGCGCCCCCAAGGACGGCAAGGACCCCTGCGCCCCGCTCGGCGACGGGCACCGGCTGAGCGGCGGTGAACTCGTCGGGCAGAGCCTGGCCGTCGACCTCTCCCGGCACGCGTACGCCGTCAGTGGCTCTCCGGGCGGAGCAACCGTCACGTCGATCCCCACCGGCTCCGCCTCCGGCAAGGAGGGCCGGAACAAGGAGTCCGAGAGGGCCGGCCACGCCCGACCCGACCCCGACGCGACCGTCGGCCCGACCTCCGTCCCCGACCCGGTCGCCGAACCCGGCTGGGACACCGCCACCCAGGTGCTCGCCGTCCTCTGCGCCGTGCTCGTCCTCCTCCTCGGCCTGCTCCTCTTCCTGATCCGCCGTTCCTCCCGCGCCGTCGGCACCCTGTCCCGGCGTGCGCTCGCCGCGCCGGGCATCGGCGCCGTACCGGCCGCCGCCGTGGCGCCCCGTCCGCGTACCCGGGCGCCCGACGAGGCCACCACCCGCCTCAGGGTCACGCCGACGCCCCGCCACGGACGGCGGGTCGGCAACGTGCCGGGACCCGTCAGGGCCGCCGTCGTCCGCACCGAACTCCACCCGCAGGGCTATGTCGAGGTCGACCACGTGCTGTTCCGGGCGGTGTGGGCCGAGCCGGGCCGCCCGCCGCCCGCGCCCGGCGGACTCGTCGACGTCACCGACGCACGGGAACGGGACTCCGACGTCCTCTACGCGTTTCCGCCGACGGCCGGACGGCACGCCAAAGCCGGCCGGCCCTGAGACCAGGAGAGATCCGCATGCACAGCGAATACCCGCCCACCCTGCCGGCGGAGTACGCCGACATCGAGTTCGAGAACAACGCCCAGCGGCTGCCGCTCGTGCTCTGTCTCGACATCTCCAGTTCCATGGCGGGTCAGCCCATCCAGACGCTCAACAACGCGCTCGCGGAGTGGACCCGGGAACTGCACGACGACGTCAGCCTCAGCTACAGCGTCGAGGTCGCCGTGGTCACCTTCGGCGGCAACGGCGTCGCCGCCTGGCGCGGGCCCCAACTCCTCGCCCCGCGCGCCCCGGTGAGCCCCTTCGTGCCCGCGCACATGTTCCAGCCGCCGCAGCTCGCCGCCGCCGGGGTCACCCTGATGACCGAGGCCCTCGAACTGTCGATGCACATCGTCGCCGCCCGCAAGGCCGAGCTCCGTGCCTCCGGACTCCAGTACTACCGGCCGCAGATCTGCCTGGTCACCGACGGACTGCCGACCGACGCCACCGGCCATCTCACCGACACCTGGCACCGGTTGATCCCGGTGCTCGCCGACGAGCAGCGCGCCCGCCGCTTCCGGCTGTACGCGATCGGCGTCGGAGGCATCACGGACAGGGGCGAGCAGGTGCTCCAGGCGTTCGCGCCGAAATTCAACGCCCGGCTGCAGGGATTCCCGTTCCGTGAGCTGCTCCAGATGATGTCCGCGAGCGCCAACGCCGAGCAGAAGGGCGCTGGCGACGAGGTCTTCGAGAAGATCTTCAGCCAGTTCAAGACGCAGCGCCCGGCCTGGGAATCGTGACCGATGACCGGATGGGAATCCTGAGTGATGACCGGAGTCGACGAGCGGGAGACGCCGTGGCGGATCCACGGAATGAGCGTCGAGGGCTACCGCCACCGCCGCCAGGGGCAGCCCTGCCAGGACGCCTGCGCCTACACGGTGACGGCGTCCGTGGCGGTCCTCGCGGTCGCGGACGGCGCGGGCAGCAGGCCGCGCTCCGAGGAGGGCTCGCGGCTCGCGGTGGAGCTGGCCGCCGAGCACTTCGCGCGCAGGGCCGCCACCGCGGCGGACCGCCGTCCCGGCGCGGCCGTGCACCAACTGCTGGAGGACGCCTTCCACGATGTCAGCAAGGTGTTCCTGGACCGGACGGGCGCCGACGCGGCGGACTTCGCCACGACGCTCACCGTGGTCGTGCTCGCGCGGGGCTGGCTGGGCCATCTGAGCGTGGGCGACGGCTTCGTCGTCCTGCGGGCCGGTACGGAGGACGGTGAGCGGCAGTTCCATCTTCTGCCGCAGCCGGCGCCGGCCAGCGAGTACAGCAATGAGACGGTGTTCCTCACCTCGCCGGACGCGGCCCGCTGGGTGCACACCGACTGTGTGTCCGACGAGGGGATCGACGGGGTGCTGCTGTCCACCGACGGACTGGCGCAGGCCGCGCTCAACCGGTCCGGAGGCGGTGCGCTGTCCCCGAACACGTCGTTCGCCGAGGCTGTCTTCCGCTCCCTCGACGTGCCCGGTCCGGTGACCGACAGCGCCCACGAGGGCCTGGCGACCCTGCTCCGGTCCGACCGGCTCACCGCCCTCAACGCCGACGACAAGACCCTGCTGCGTGCCGTGCTCAAGGCGCGGCCATGAGCGGCCTCACCGTGTTCCTGGACGGCAAGCCGGTCACCCTCGCCGAGCTGCCCCTGAAGGGCGGCGGCCAGGCGGCCGTCTTCCCGGTCGTCGGCGACGACGGCATCGTCGTCAAGCTGTACCGCGAGCCGCCTGGGCCCGAGCAGGAGCGGCGGCTGATGCGGATGCTGACCATGTCCCCGCTCGCGGCCCGCCCCACCGACGCCTCACAGCCGCCCGAACTGGCCTGGCCGACCGCCCTCGCCCGCAGCGCGCAGGGCGAGTTCCTCGGCTACGCCATGCGCCGCTTCGGAGAACCCCAGCACGTCCAGCTGATCGGCCTGTTCACCCGCGCCCAGCGCCTCAAGCTCTTCGCCGACCGGGCCGACTGGCGCTTTCTGCTCGGCGTCGCCTGGAACCTCGCCTTCATGACCGCCCGCATGCACTACGACAACCTCGTCATCGGCGACTTCTCCAGCAGCAACGTCGTCGTCGACGCCAACGGCTTCGTCACCTTCCTCGACTGCGACTCCATCGCCTTCAACGACCCGGTGACCGGGGAGCTCTTCCCCTGTCTGATGCACACCACCGACTACTCGTCCCCCGAGCGGCAGGCCGGCGGTCCCGCCACCCGGGCCACCGACGACTTCGCCCTCGCGGTCCTCGTCTACCAGCTCCTGACCGCGGGCAACCACCCCTTCGGCGGCGTCCCGCACGACAGTGCCTCCGAGTCGACCGTCAAGGACAACATCGCCGCGAGCTGCTCGTACGTCGTGCGCCCCGAGCGGGTCGTCATCCCGCGCGGCACCATCGACCCCTCCGTGCTCCCGCCCGAACTCCTCGCCCTGGCCCGCTCCGCCTTCGGCCCCGGCGTGCACGACCCCGCCACCCGGCCCCCGGCGGAGGCATGGCTGCGCGCCCTGGACAAGGAGCGTGCCCTGGTACGGGTCTGCCCGGGCCGCCCGCTGCACGCGTTCGGCTCTCATCTGACCTCGTGCCCCTGGTGCACCCGGGCGGCGCTCACCGGGCACGACGTGTTCAACGGGCCGGCGGCGGTCCCGGTGCCGGGCGCGCCGCCGCAGCCGCCCGCCCCGGGCGAGCCGTGGCCCGCGGCACTGAAGGTGGCGCTGCTGATCCTGGTGGTCGTGATCCTGGTGGTGATCGCGGCGAACGCGTGAACCGCGGGCACTCAGAGCGATGGCGGTCACCACGAGCGATGGCGGTCACCACGAGCGATGGCAGTCACCGCGGGCGGCCCGCGGTTACTGCGAGCGTCCGCGGTCCTCCAAGTACCGTGTGTGCGACTCCTGGCGGCGCGCCTCCGTCTCCCGCAGTGCCGCCGCGAGCCGCTCCGACTCCTCGTGCAGCAGGCCGAGTTGACGTTCCAGGTGACGCTCCGGCGGTTCGGTTCCGGGAGTCAGCCGGGTCCACCACCGGGTGCGGACGAAGGTGTCGACCGCCTCGGGGATGTCCTGCCGTACGGCCCGCGAGAGGGCGTGCACGCCTTCCGGGTCCTGGGCGAGGACCTCGGCGACCCAGCCGGGGTCGAGCAGGGCGGCGAGGACCTCGGTCAGCTCGGTGAGCCGGCCGGCGGCCGCCGGAGGCAGCTCGACGCCGTCCAGGTACTCCCGCAGCTTGCCGAAGTCGGCGCGCAGTTCCTCGAGTTGGGCCGAGGGGTCCGGGAAGTCCGGAAGGGCCGGGCGCTCCGGCGGGGCGATCAGCGCGCCCGCGCCGTACAGGCCCGCGACGACGACCGGCCAGTACGGGCCCGCCACCCCGGCGAAGGTCAGCGCGAGTCCGGCGATCCCGCACGCGCTGCCGGTCAGGTTCTTGCGGGACTCGAGGAAGCCGATGAATCTACTGGTAGCCACGGATCTCCTCGAAGGCGCCGTCGAGCGAGCCCTTCTGGGCGTCGAAGAGACGGCCGCCGGTCAGGTCGGCGATGTGCTGGAGTTCGCCGCGGTCGGAGTCGCCGAACAGGATGGGGAAGACGGGAATCTCCCGCTGTCCGCCCGCCAGCCGGCCGTAGAAGTCGTCGAAGTCGGAGGGGCTCGCGCCCTTGGTGTTCTCGCCGTCCGTCATCAGCACGATCGAGGTGAACGTGTCGTCGTCGGCGCCCAGATGCTCGTACGCCTTCTCCAGCGAGGTGTAGATCGCGGTGTCGCCGTCGGCGCTCAGCGCGCGGGTGTCCTCACGGATGTCGTCGAGCCCGGCCTTCGGGTTCTCGGGGCGGACGACGTGCGTGCGGACGCTCTTGACGTCCGAGCCGAACGGCATCAGCGTCACTTCCTCGCGGTCGCGGAAGTCGCCGGTCAGATCGCCGAGCGACTTCTTCAGCCGGTCGAGGCGGTCGCCGTCCATCGAGCCCGAGGTGTCGAGGACGTATACGGTCCTGGACGGCCGGCGCAGCTTGTTCTCGTAGGAGTCGAGGAGTCGGTCGGCGACGGACCGGCTTCCCGGGAAGGGGAGTTCACGCCGTCGTCCGGTGTCGAGTCCGGCTGCCGGGGCCACGGAGGCGACGACCGGGCGGCGATGGGTCTGTTCGGTGATTCGCTTCTGGGCGGCCGGCGCGCGCAGTGCCTCGGTGAGACGCCGGACGGTCTCGCGGGTGTCCTTGGAGGATGCCGAGAGGGAGGAGAGGGGATAGTCGGCGGTCACCACGCCGTCGCGCGGGCGGATGACCGTCAGGCCCTTCACGCCCTTGAGGACGGACTCGTAGTTGAGCAGGGCGTCCACGGTGCCGCGGCGCCGGTAGGCGGTGGCCAGCCAGCCCGACGAACCCGACGTCAGCTTCTGCCCCTTGAAGAACTCCCGCAGTTGGGGCGTCGCCTTGTCCACGTCGGCGTCCGTGAGCGCCGACTGGGCCCCGGACAGTCCGGAGGCCACCGAGATCAGCGTGGAGAAACCGGAGTTGGAGCGTGCCGGATCGGTCATGCCGTACGTGAGCTTTCCGTCCGCCACGGCCTTCTCCACCTGCGACCAGGTGACGTCGTCCGGCTTCCAGCCGAGGGTGCTCACCGTCGCCGGCTTGACTCCGATGGCCACCGGGCTCGACATGACCGGCGTCTGGGACACGACCTTCTTCGCGGCGTCCGGGCGTAGATGCAGATAGTCGTTGGAGGAGAGCCACAGGGCGTCGAACCGGTCGTCCGCCGTGCCCCGCGCGATCAGGTCCACGGCGGCGAGGGTGCCCATGTAGGTGGGCTTGACGGTGATGCCGGTGTCCCGTCGGATCCGGTCCAGCACCGGCTTCATGTCGCTGAGTTCACTGGAGGCGAGGACGCGGAGGGTGCCGGGCTCGGCTGCGGCGTCGTCTTCGGACTTCCGCTCTCCCTGGGCCGTGCAGGCCGTGACGGCGAGCAGGGCCAGGACGGCGCAGGCCGCCTGTCGGACCGTTCTCATCCGAGCCCGCCTTCCAGGGCGCCCTGTGAGCGGCTGCGCTCCAAGTAGGTACTGGCGTGCTGGAGTTCGGACGTGAGGGACTCCACGGTCGCGGCCATCGTCTCGGTCGCCCGGACCTTGTAGGTGTCGATGGCGTCGAGGGTGCGGTAGATCTGCTGGAAGGCGTTGCGGAGGGTCTCGGCGCCGACGGCCGGGTCGGCGGCGATGCGCTGGATCTCTCCGCTCTGGGTGGAGAGCATCTCGGCATTGCCGCGGATGAGGTCCTCCGTCGTGCCGCGCAGGGCGTTGACCTGGTCGACGACCTTGCGCTGGTTGTCGAGGGCGGAGGCGAGCATCACGGAGATGCGCAGGGCGGAGACCGTGGTGGTGGCCGCGCGGTCGACGCCCTTGATGAGTTCCTCGTTGTTGCGCCGGACCACGTCCATCGCCAGATAGCCCTGGGCGCACACCGCGAGCTGGGTGAGCAGGTCCTGCTGCTTCTGCCGGACCGGGAAGAGCACGTCGGAGCGGAGGGTGTCGGCCTGCGTGGGGTCGGCGGCGTCGACGCCCGCGATGTGGTCCTCGACCGCGGTGTCCAGGGCCTGGGTGAGCACGACGTACTCCTGGAGCTTGCCCATCGTCTCCCAGAGCCGGACGCGTTCGGTCTGCAGCGCCGCGTTGTCCCGGCGCAGTTCGTCCTGGCCGCCGCGCAGCGAGCCGACGATCTTGTTCAACGTGCCCTGTGCGGAGGCGTACTTGGCGACGTGGTCGCGCAGCTTGTTGCCGCCCGGCAGCTTGGACAGGAACTTGCGTCCCTTGCTCGCGGACAGGTCGCGGGGGTCCAGGTCCTCGACCACGCGCCGGAGTTCGACGAGCGAGCCCGCGACGTGCGACTGGGCGTCCTCGCCCTTGGAGGGCAGGCTGCGGATCGTGCGCTCCAGCATGCGGTTGGACTGGGCGGCGGCGCCGCGCATCTCGCTCGACCCCAGACCCGCGATCTCCCCGACCTTGCCCGCGAATTCGGGTGAGCGGGCGTCCAGGACGGCGAGTCCGTCGATGTACTCCGCGGCGCGTCGCGCCATCTCGTCCTGCACACCCGGGTCGACGGGGACGAGCCCGCCGGCCTTCTCACGGGGCACGGGGGCAACGGCCTCGGGCGGCGTGAGGGTGAATGTGTCGTCAGTGGTCACTTGCTCTTCCCCCTAGTTCCCGGCCCGGCGCGCCATCTCGTGCAGCACCTTGGAGGCGGGCACGGGCGCTTGCCGGAGGCCGGTCATCTTCTGGTTGAGATATGTGGCGTGGGCCGCGGTCGCCGCCGTGAACTCGGCGGTGGCGCCCTGCGGCCGGAACCCGTACCGGACGGCGAGCTTGCGCAACGTCGGGTCGTTGCTGAGGAGTTCACCCAGCGCGCGGCCCTCGGGCGTGAGCGGGACGACCGTGTGGTCGCTGATGGCGGTGGTGTCCGGGTAGAGGACCGTGAGGTCGCCGGTGTCCTGGCCCTCGGCGAGCAGCGCGGCGACCTGCGACTCGTAGACGAGGACGAGCGGATTGCCGACGCCGCTGATGAAGTCGCCGAACTCGGCCTCGCTGCTGGGCTGCTGGGCGCCCTGGACGCTGATGAGGCGGTGCATCAGGGGCGCCGTGCGGTCGACGGCGGCGCTGTCGGCGGCGACGCGCCCGCCGTCGGCGACATAGGACGCGGCGGCCAGATAGAGGGCGCCGGAGTTGGAGGTCTCCGGGTCGGTGGTGGCGATGTACAGCGTGCCGGTCAGTTCACCGTGCGCCTTCGCGCCCTTGAGCTGTTGCCAGGTCCGCTCGTGCCGGGCCGCGTCCAGATAGGCGGCCATCTTCAGCGTGCCGGTGTTCTTGCCGAGGGTGGCAAGCCCGTTGCCGGCGAGGATCTGGGCCGCGCTGTGGTGGGCCACCACGACGAGGGGCGAGTAGAAGGGCCGGGGCAGCGGCTTTCGGACGTGGTACTTGTCCGCGAGCTCGTCGGCCGGTGCCTGGCTGGAAGGGAAGGCGAAGTCGTACCCCTTGAGGTCGAGGCCCTCCATGGCCCAGGACCCCGAGGTCTCCGTCTTCACGGTGTAGCCCTTGGCAGCGAGGGCCTTCACCACGTCGGGATCGGCGAAGAACTCCGCCTTCTCCGAACCGATCACTCCTCGCACGGTCTTCGTTGCCGTGCCCTTGTCCTGATCATTGCGGCCTGCGACGACGGCTGCTGCCACTCCGCCGATCAACAGGATCGCCAGGACGATTCCTGCGATGCGTCTCACGCCTGGAGCGTGCACCTCGGAATCCAACGTTCCCCGTCTCGGGGGGTGAACACGAGGTGACCACCGGGTCCCGGTACGCAACCGGAGGGGTGACCGCCGCTACGCGGGGGCGTGGAGCGGCGTGGCGGGCGTACGCGGCGTGTGTGGCACCCGGTCCGCGCGTCGCATCGGAGCGCGCGGACCGGGGCCGTACGAGGGGCCTCGGGCTCGGGGAGCCCGGGGCTCAGCGGGTGGCCAGCTCGCGGGGTTCGACGGCCAGGGCGTGCGCGTCCATGCGCTCGGCCGAGAGGATCGCCGCGGCCGTGTCGGCGCGTGAGGCCGCCACGACGAGGGCGCGGCCCGCGAGGGCGTGGGCGCGCCGGTGAAGCGCCACCAGGTGCGTCGTGCGGGGAGCCGGGGCGGCCGGGATCGCCGGGGCACGGACCGGCGCGGAGCCGCCGCGCAGCCGGGTCACCTGCTCGGCGAGCCGCTCGGAGCCGGCGTCCAGGTCCGCGGAGGGCGCGAGTGCGCGGATCTCGTCCGTCACGGCGAGCAGTGCCGCGAGGTGACCGGCGAGCTGGATGTCCAGCTCCTCCTCGCGCGACCGGTGGGGGAAGTCGGAGGAAGGGGCGCCGGCCATCGTGTGGACCGACTTCGTGCGGATCGGTTCGTACATGGGATGGCCTCCTGTGCCTGACAGGAAGCCATCCTAGCTTGGATTTCGTCTAAAGTTGAGCCGGTTCGCGGAATGGGACACGGCGCGTACACACGGTGAGCGCGCCGCCGGCGTCACGGCTGGCCGTAGCCGTCCAGGAACGTGCCGATCCGGGTCACCGCGTCCGTCAGGTCCGCGACCGTCGGCAGGGTGACCACCCGGAAGTGGTCCGCTTCGGGCCAGTTGAACCCCGTGCCCTGCACGACCATGATCTTCTCGCGGCGCAGCAGGTCGAGCACCATCTGCCGGTCGTCCTTGATCTTGAAGACCTTCGGGTCGAGGCGCGGGAAGAGGTACAGCGCCCCCTTCGGCTTCACGCAGGTCACGCCGGGGATCTGCGTCAGCAGCTCGTGCGCGACGTCCCGCTGCTCCTTCAGGCGCCCGCCCGGCAGGACCAGGTCGTCGATCGTCTGCCGCCCGCTGAGCGCCGCCACCACTCCGTGCTGCCCCGGCATGTTCGCGCACAGCCGCATGTTCGCGAGGATCGTCAGTCCCTCGATGTAGGAGGCCGCGTGCGCGCGCGGACCCGAGACCGACATCCATCCGACGCGGTAGCCCGCCACCCGGTACGCCTTCGACATGCCGTTGAAGGTGAGGGTGAGCAGATCCGGGGCGATCTTGGCGGTCGCGGTGTGCGTGACGCCGTCGTAGAGGATCTTGTCGTAGATCTCGTCGGAGCAGACCATCAGGTTGTGGCGCCGGGCGATGTCCGTGAGCCCCTGGATCATGGCCTCGTCGTACACCGCGCCGGTCGGGTTGTTCGGGTTGATGATGACGATCGCCTTGGTGCGGTCGGTGACCTTCCGCTCCACGTCCGCGAGGTCCGGCATCCAGTCCGACTGCTCGTCGCAGCGGTAGTGCACGGCCGTGCCGCCGGACAGCGAGACCGCCGCGGTCCACAGGGGGTAGTCCGGGGCCGGTACGAGGACCTCGTCGCCGTCGTCCAGCAGTCCCTGCATCGCCATCACGATGAGCTCGGAGACGCCGTTGCCGATGAAGACGTGCTCGACGTCCGTCTCGATGCCGAGGGTCTGGTTGTGCATCACGACCGCGCGGCGGGCGGCGAGCAGGCCCTTGGCGTCGCCGTAGCCGTGCGCCGAGGAGACGTTGCGGAGGATGTCCTCGAGGATCTCGGGCGGACACTCGAACCCGAAAGCTGCCGGGTTGCCCGTGTTGAGCTTGAGGATGCGGTGACCGGCTGCTTCGAGCCGCATCGCCTCCTCAAGAACCGGACCCCGGATCTCGTAGCAGACGTTGGCGAGCTTCGTGGACTGGATCACCTGCATGTCCGTGAGCTTACGGCCGCGTAACGCACACCGGGGCGTGTTATTCACCACGTGAGACGTGGCGGATCGGGTCTCTTTGTACACTCGCTACGCCGTAAGGCCTGGTGGTCCCTACAATGCGCGATCATGTCCTGGCAGTCCGGAGATCCCGAAGCCCGGCCGAAGGTGTACCTCCCGCAGAGCGATGGGGAGACACCTCCGGCCTATGAGACGTACACCGATCCGGCCGAGGCGCACGGCTGGCGGAAGGCTTACACGGACGGTGGCGACACCGCCGTCCTGAACGCCGTGTCCGCCGACCCCGCGGGGCGGCACGAGCGGCTGCTGCGCCGCCGGCGTGCCCGGCTGACCCGGCGGCTGGCCGTGGCCGGGGGCGCGGCGGGTGTCGTCGTCCTCGGCGTCGTCGTCGCGGGGGCCTTCGACTCGGGGGCCGCCGACGGACCGGGCGGCACGCCCCTGAGGACGAACGGGCCCGTGCGCCTGGCCACGGGACCCGCGGAGCCGGACGAGGGATCCACCGGGGCCTCGTCCGCGCAGCCGTCGGCCACCACGTCGGCGTCGACCGCTGCCGCGTCCGCGGGCGACGCCTCCCCGAGTGCGACCACGACCGCGGGCGCTTCCAAGGCCCCCGCGCCCTCCGCCTCCACCGCGCCCACGACCTCCGCGGCCCCCACTCCCACCGCCTCGGCGACGGGCGGCCGCGGGCACGGGCACGGGCGAGGCGGCAGCTGGCCCAAGTAGCGGCCAATCCCAGTAGGTTGGCCTGGCCGCTAGGGGGAGGCAGGGCATGGAATTCTCGCTGCTGAACGACGAGCCGGTGTCCGGACCGGGTGACGATCTGCTGGGCGCCGGCCGGGCCGCCCGGGAGCTCGCCAGGCTGCTCCACGACTCACGCGCCGCGACCCCGCTCACCCTCGCGGTGGACGCCGGGTGGGGGATGGGCAAGAGCAGCCTGATGCGGCTCGTGGACGCGGAGCTGCGGACCAGGGAGGGCGTCCACACCGTCTGGTACAACGCCTGGACCTCGACGGGCGCCGACGCGCTGGAAGGCCTGATCAAGTCCGTCCTGATGCGGTTCGACCGGCGGGTGCTGCGGCGGGCGCTGCACCGGGTGTCGGAGCAGCGGGCGCTCATCGGTGTGTTCCGGGCGGCGCTGGCGCTGGTGGCCGGGCCACTCGGGATCGCGGCCCTCGTCGACCGGCTCTGGCGGGACCTCTCCGTCGACGCCCGGTCCCGCAACGCCATGCGGGACGCGCTGCGCGAGCTGACGGCGGAGTGGGCCGCGTCCGCGCCGTACGACACCAGGCGCCTGCTCGTCGTCTTCGTCGACGACCTCGACCGCTGCTCCGAGGAGACCGTGCTCGCGGTGTGCGAGGCGGTGAAGGTGTACCTGGACGTGCCGGGGCTCGCCTTCGTGATCGGGTGCGACCGGTCGGCGCTGGGGCCCAGCGGGCTGCTGCGCGATCTGTCGCCGGCCGGATCGGCCTTCATGGAGAAGATCTTCCAGACGAGCTACCGGGTGCCCGTCCCGGCGGTGGCCGACGTCCGCGCCTACGTCGACGAGTGCGCCGGGCGCTCCGGGATCCAGGACCTGCTCGGCGACCACCTCGTCGAGCTGATCGCCCACCGCTCCGCCCGCAACCCGCGCCGGATCAAGCGGCTCATCAACGGCTTCGGCCTCGAGTGCGCGCTCAACCCCGTCTGGGAGTCGTTCAGCGCGGAGGCGGTGATCCGTGTCCTGCTGCTCCAGCAGCTGTACCCCGACTTCTACCGGGTGCTGCTCGCCCGCGACGGCGCCGATGTGCACGCGGCCCGTGAGTTCCTCCGCTACCGCGCGGCCCGACGGGTGCTGAGCCGGCCGTTCGCCCAGCCCGCGGAGGGGGCCTGGCCGGTCGCGGTGGACTGCCTGCTCGCGTACGACCTGGTCGCGCCGGAGCCGGACCGGCCCGAGGACCGGAGCACGCTGCTCGCCCGGCTGGAGGAGTATCTGCCCACCGGATTCCCGGAGTTGGCGCTCGACCAGAATTTCGTCCGGCTCATCGAGGAACTGATGGCACTGCCCGAGGTGGACGACCTGGTGGGGCAGTTGCAGCAGGGCGCGCCCCTGCTCGCGGCGGCTCGCCCGGACGGGGTGCCGGATCCCGGTCCCTCCGTGCCGTCCGGCAGCGCCCGCCCGCCGTACGCCGGGATGCAGGTGCTCTGGATCGACGACCATCCCGAGCGCAACACCCAGTTCGTCGAGCTGCTGGAGGCGCAGGGCGCCCGCGTCTGGGTGGCCACGGACCGGGACCGCGCCGAGCACGTCCTCGGCGTCACCCGGATCGACCTGCTCATCTCCGATGTGCAGCGCGGACTGGACCGGGAGGCCGGACTCACCGATCTGCGCGGCTGGCGGGAGAGCGAGCGGTATCAGGGGCCCGCCGTCTTCTTCACCAGCCGCACCACCCCGAACCGCGAAGCCCGTGCCCGGGCGCTCGGCGCGCAGGTCGCCACGAGCGGCGCGCTGCTCTTCCGCTACGCCGAGGAGGCGTACGAACAAGCCGCCCTCTAGGGCATGTCCGCAAAGTCCCGCCTGCCCCGCGTCGCCTGGCACGCACTCTCGCCGCACCGGGCGAAGGCCCAAGTACGTCCAGTACGAGGGCCTGCGCCCGGCACACCGAGAGCACGCACCAGACGCCGCAGGGCCCGCCCTCCGGGCGGACGACGGGACTTTGCGGACACGCCCTAGGCCGGAAACGGCTCCTTGTTCACTTTCCCCTCCCCCCTCACAATGCACATGACAAACAGATGGCCGGAAGACCTCCGGTCAACAGAAGGTGACCGGATGACCTTCGGTCGCCCCACGTCGCAAGAGGGGACCCCCACATGAGAAAGCCTCTCGTCGCCGCTCTCTTCGCCCTGGTGATATCCGGGGCGGGCGCGGCACCCGCGGTCGCCGCACCGGCGCCCGAGTCCGCCCCCACGCACCTGTCGGCCACGGCCGCCCCGGCCGACACCAGGGCGGCGGCGCCCACGCTCCAGGCCGTCAGCCTGGCCGGGACCGTGGCGCTCAGCAACTGCTCCGGCTCGGTCATCCGCTTCCCCAACTCGGCGGACACCGACCCGGCGCTCGTGCTCTCCAACGGCCACTGCCTGGAGACCGGCTTCCCGGACCCCGGTGAGGTGATCGTCGGCCAGGCGTCCAGCCGGACCTTCAGTCTGCTCAACTCGGCGGGCACCAAGGTCGCGACCCTGCGCGCAAGCAAGGTCGCGTACTCGACGATGACCGACACGGACATCACGATCTACCAGCTCACCAGCACCTACACGACCATCAAGAACTCGTACGGCATCACCGCGCTGACCGTGCAGAACACGCACCCGACCGCCGGCACCGCCATCACGGTGGCCTCCGGCTACTGGAAGCGTCTCTACAACTGCAGCATCGACGGGTTCGCGTACCGCCTCAAGGAGGGCGACTGGACCTGGAAGGACTCGGTCCGCTACACCTCCGCCTGCAACACCATCGGCGGCACCTCGGGCTCGCCCGTCATCGACCAGTCCACCGGCAAGGTCGTCGCCGTCAACAACACCGGCAACGAGGACGGCGAGCGCTGCACGGTGAACAACCCCTGCGAGGTCGACGCGAGCGGCAACGTCACCGTCCGCCAGGGCATCAACTACGCCGAGGAGACCTACCAGATCCCGGCCTGCTTCACGACCGGCAACCAACTCAATCTGAGCGCGAGCGGGTGCGTCCTGCCCAAGCCGTAGTACGGCGGGAGGGGCGGGCGGTCACGCCGTGCGGCGGACCGCCCGTCCCGCCAGCACGTCCGTCCTGCGCCCGTCCTCGACGACGAAACGGCCGTCGATCAGGACGTGCGGGATGCCGGTCGGCAGGGTGCGCGGCGCCGCGAAGGTCGAACCCGCCGCGACCGTCGCCGGGTCGAAGAGGACCAGGTCGGCGCGGTACCCCTCGCGGACAAGACCGCGGTCGGGCAAGCGCAGCCGGGCTGCCGGGCGGCCGGTGAGATGGGCGACGCACTCCTCCAGCGAGAGGACCCCCAACTCCCTTACGTACCGGCCGAGATAGTGCGGGAACGTGCCGTAGGCGCGCGGATGCGGCTTGTCGCCGCGCAGGATGCCGTCCGAGCCGCCGGTGTGCACGGGGTGCCGCATGATCGTCCGGACGTTCTCCTCGTGGCCGACGTGCTGCAGGATCGTCGGGCCGAGCCGGTCCTCGACCAGCAGCCGGCGGGCGGTGGTCCAGGGGGCCTCGCCGCGCAGGTCGGCGGATTCCCGGACGGTCCGGCCGACGTACGGCCCGAGCCCCGGGTCGCTCACCCCCGAGATCTCGATCGTGTCCCAGTCGATGGGGACACCGTGGCAGCCGTCCGCGCCCACGACCTCCAAGTGGTGCCGCACGCGTTCGGCGGTCGCGTCGTCCCGCAGCCGGGCGAGAACCGCCTCCGGGCCGCCCTCGCCCGCCCAGCTCGGCAGCATCGCCACGAGGGTGGTGCACCCCGGGGTGTACGGATAGGTGTCGAGGGTGATGTCCGCGCCCCGCGCCAGCGCCTTGTCCAGCAGGGCGAGGAGATCCGGCGCCCTGCCCTCGTTCACGCCGAAGTTCATGGTGGCGTGGGCGAGATGGAGCGGGCAGTCCGCCTCGCGGGCGAGAGTCACCATCTCCTCGTACGCCTCCAGGGCACCCGCCCCGTAGGAGCGGTGGTGCGGGCAGTAGTAGCCGCCGTGATCCGCCACCACCCGGCACAGGGCGGTGAGTTCGGCGTCCTTCGCGTACATCCCCGGGGTGTACGTCAGCCCTGAGGACATGCCGACCGCGCCCTCCCGCAGCCCGTCCGCCACCAACTGCCGCATCCGGTCCAGCTCCTGGGGGGTCGCCCCGCGGTCCTCCCAGCCGACGGCGAGCATGCGGACGGTGCCCTGGGGGACGAGATAGGCGGCGTTCACCGCGATGCCCGCGCCGTCGAAGCCGTGGTCGAGACGGTCCAGGTACTCGCCCACCGAGCGCCAGCTGAAGTCGATGTCGTCGCCGTGGCCGTTCCAGCCGGTGATCGTCCGGCGGACCTCGGCGAGCGTACGGTCGTCGACCGGGGCGTACGACAGACCGTCCTGGCCGATGACTTCGAGCGTCACGCCCTGGGCGGCCTTCGCGCTGTGGTCCGGGTCCCGCAGCAGCGCGAGGTCGCTGTGCGCGTGCATATCGATGAAGCCGGGGGACAGGACGAGCCCCTCGGCGTCCACCTCGCGGGTGCCGCGCGGCCGCTGGCAGCCGGCCGCCGCGGCCTCCTTGACGATCGCGACGATCCGGCCGCCCTTGACGGCCACGTCGGCGCGGTAGGTGGGGGCGCCGCTGCCGTCGGCGACGTCCACGTCCTGGATGACGAGATCGGCGTGATCCATGGGGCGTCTCCCGCTTCTAGAAGAACGTGCGGATGTAGTCGACGACCGTGCCGTCCGCCTCGACCAGCGGGATCAGCTGCCACTTGTCGAAGGACGTGCACGGGTGGGACAGGCCCATGCCGACCCAGTCGCCCACCTCCAGATCAGCCTCGGGCGTCGTACGCAGCCACGCGTGCTGGTCGGAGAGCCCGCTGACCTCGATGCCCGTCGCGGGGCGCTCCTCGCCGCTCCGGCGCACCACCTGGGCGAAGGGCAGGTCGAGGTCGTGGGCCGCGTCCCGCTTGCCCGCGTTGGTGAAGGCCTGCTCGGGGGAGGGCCGGGAGACGACCTGCGACCAGAGGCGGAACGCCGGGTGCAGGGCGCCCTCCTCCGGGACGCGGGCGAAGGGGGTCAGCTTGCGGTAGTGGCCGTCGTCGTGCGAGACGTACGCGCCCGAACGCAGCAACTTCAGTACGGGGAGGGAGAGTTCCGGGATCTCCGCGAAGACGTCGGCGACCGCGTCGAACCAGGCGCTGCCCCCCGCGCTGACGACGATCTCGTCGAGGCCCTTGAAGCGCCCGGCACCGTCGAACTCCGCCGCGAGCGCGGTCAGCCGCCGCAGCCAGGCGTGCACCCGCTCGGGGTTCGCGTCCGGGACCTCGCCCTCGTAGCCCGCGACCCCGGCCAGCCGGAGCGTCGCCGTCGCCGCCACCGCGTCCGCGACCGCCGCGCACTCCGTCTCCGTCCGCACGCCGGTACGGGCACTCTCACCGGCGGCGAGTTCGACGACGACGTCGACCCGGCGGGCGCTCCCGCGCAGCGCGGCGTCCATCAGCTCCACACCGCGCACCGAGTCGACGTAACAGACGAACCGGAAGTCCGGGTCCGCGGCGAGCTCGGCGGCGATCCATCGCAGGGCCGCAGCGTCGACGAGTTCGTTCGCGAGGAAGATCCGGTCGATGCCGAACTCCCGGGCCACGCGCACCTGGTGGGGCACCGCGAGGGTGATGCCCCAGGCGCCGTGCTCGATCTGCCGCCAGAACAGCCGCGGGGCCATGGACGTCTTGCCGTGCGGGGCGAACGCGAGGTTGTGCCGGCCGGCGTACGTCTCCATGAGTTCGAGGTTGTGCGTCAGGCGCTCGGCGGAGAGGACGAGGACGGGGGTGGTGAAGCCGTCCGTGAAGAGGTTGCGGCGCTGGGCGGCCAACTCGCCGACGGTCAGGCCGTTCGCGTCCGGGGGGAGGCCCTTGAAGCGGTGGTCGACGCGGTCCGCCGCGAGAGCGGCCAGCGGTGCGGCGGCGGTGTCGGCGCTCATGGTGCCTCCTTGGTCTGCCGAGTGCGTTGCGTGCTGTGCAACGCTCATTGCGTATGTCGCTTGCTGCTGTCTAACATCCCAGCCAACGCAGGGTCAACGGTGCCGTTCGCCGCCGTCGGCCGCCAGAGCGAGGAGCCCCGACCGACGTGACCAGCAACGGACCCGCAGGTGCCGCGTCCCCCGACGCCGACGCCGACGCCAACATCAACATCGATGTCGATGTCGACACCGGCACCCTTGACGTGGTGGCGCTCGGCGAGTCCATGGTCACCTTCCTTCCCACCCGGGCCGGACGCCTCGCCGACGTGCCCTCGTTCGAGCGCGGGATCGGCGGTGCCGAGTCCAACGTGGCGTGCGTGCTCGCCCGTGCCGGTCACTCCGCGCGCTGGGTCGGCAGGGTCGGCGCCGACGGGTTCGGCGACCACCTGGTGGAGGCGATCGCCGCGTACGGGGTCGACACCTCCGCCGTACGCCGGGACCCCCACCGCCCGACCGGCGTCTACTTCCGCACCGCGGGCGACCGGGCGACCGACGCCCACGAAGTCGCCTACTACCGCGCCGGATCCGCCGCCTCGGCCATGACGGCCGGCAACGTGGACCTGGCCGCCGCCCGGTCCGGCCGCGTGCTGCACCTGTCCGGCATCACCGCCGCACTCTCCGACGACTGCCTGGCCCTGATGCGCGAACTGACCGCCCCACGGCCCCGGCGCCCCCTCGTCTCCTTCGACGTCAACCACCGCCCGGGGCTGTGGCACGACCCCGAAGGACCGCGCGTCCTGCTCGACCTCGCGCGCGGCGCCGACATCGTCTTCGTCGGCGACGACGAGGCCCGCGAGGCCTGGGGGCTGCGCGGGGCGCGGGCCATCCGCGACGCACTGCCCGAACCGGACGTCCTGGTCGTCAAGTACGGCAAGGGCGGAGCCGCCGTGTTCGACAAGGACGTCCCCGAGGGGACCGAGGACGCCACCGGCACCGCCACCTTCGTCCGCGCCCTGCGGGTCGACGTCGTCGCGGCCGTCGGCGCCGGTGACGCCTTCGCCGCCGGATTCCTCTCCGCCACCCTCCGCGGCCTCCCCGTCCGCGACCGGCTGCGCCACGGCCACCTGATGGCCGCCGCCGCGCTCACCGTGCCGGGCGACCTCGCCGAGCCGCCCGCCCGCGGGCACGCCGACCGGCTGGCCGCTCTGGACGACCGCGCGTGGGAGACACTTCGTCTCGGCCCCGGCTGGACCGAAGCCGACGCACGGGCCGCGGAGGAGGTACGCACGCCATGAGCCAGACCGTCGACCGAGCGCTCAGCATTCTGCCGCTGCTCGCCGAGGGCCCCGCCGACCTCGGACAGGTCGCCGACCGTCTCGGCGTCCACAAGTCCACGGCGCTCCGTCTGCTGCGCACCCTGCACGAGCACGGCCTCGTCTACCGCCAGTCCGACCAGCGCTACCGCCTCGGCGCCCGCCTCTTCGCCCTCGCCCAGGAGGCCGTCGAGAACCTCGACGTCCGCGAGATCGCCCACCCCCACCTCGTCCGTCTCAACGAGCAGTGCGGTCACACCGTCCACCTCGCCGTGTACGAGGAGAACGAGGTGCTCTACATCGACAAGGTGGAGAGCCGCTACCCGGTGCGCATGTACTCACGGATCGGCAAGCCCGTCGCCATCACCGTCGCGGCGGTGGCCAAACTGCTCCTCGCCGACCTGCCCGAGGCCGAGCGCCGCGCCGTCGCCGACAAGCTCGACTACCCCATGTACACAGCCCGTTCGACCCCCAACGCCCCCGCGTTCCTCAAGGAACTGGCGACCGTACGCGAACAGGGCTGGGCCACCGACCTCGGTGGCCACGAGGAATCCATCAACTGCGTCGCCGCCCCCATCCGCGGCGCCGACGGACGCGTCGCCGCCGCCATGTCGGTCTCCGCGCCCAACGTCGTCGTCACCGCCGACGAACTCCTCACCCTGCTCCCGCTGGTGCGCCGTACGGCTGACGCCATCAGCCACGACTACTCCGGCAAAGCCCCCACGAAGGAAGACCCGAAGGATTGATCGCCGCATGACCGACAAGATCGCCATCACCCCGAAGACCCACACCACCCCGCCCGCCAGGTTCTCGCACGGCGTGCGGAAGGGGAACATCCTCCAGGTCGCCGGCCAGGTCGGCTTCCTGCCCGCCGAGGAGGGCAGGCCCCCGACGCCCGCCGGACCGACCCTGCGTGAGCAGACCCTCCAGACCCTCGCCAACGTCAAGGCCATCCTCGAAGAGGGCGGCTCCGGCTGGGACGACGCGATGATGATCCGCGTCTACCTCACGGACACCGGCCACTTCGCCGAGATGAACGAGATCTACAACCAGTACTTCGACGAGCAGGGCCTCACCGCGCCCCCCGCCGCCCGCACCACGGTCTACGTCGGCCTGCCGGCCGGACTCCTCGTCGAGATCGACGTGCTCGCCGTTCTCGGCTGACGTCGCCCGTGCGGGCCCCTGCCCGTACACCGCTCCTCCGGGCCCACGCCCGCGCAACTCCCGCACCGCGTACGACGTCACGGTGCGGCACCCGCAGAACCCGGGGTGCCGCACCGCGATTCGCCCTGCCCGAAAGCCCCATGGACCCACGAAAACGAGGCCCCCCGACATGTCGTCGTATCCGCTCGCAGCGACAGCCCCGGCCCCGGAGACACCACCTCACACCGGTGGTCTCCTGCTCCTTGTCGATGGCACGGCCGGACTGCTCACGGTCGCCGCCCTCGGTATCGCGCTCCTCCTCTTCCTGATCATCAAGGTCAGGCTCCAGCCGTTCGTCGCCCTGCTCGCCGTCTCCATAGCCGTCGGCCTCTCCGCCGGACTCTCGGTCACGGAACTGTTCGGCACGGTCCAGAAGTCCACCGCCGTGTCGGTCATCGAGACCGGCATGGGCGGCATTCTCGGCCATGTCGCGATCATCATCGGCCTCGGCACGATGCTCGGGGCGATCCTCGAAGTCAGCGGCGGCGCAGAGGTGCTGGCGACCCGGCTGCTCACCCTCTTCGGCGAGAAGAGGGCCCCGCTCGCCATGGGCCTGACCGGCCTCGTCTTCGGCATCCCCGTCTTCTTCGACGTCGGTATCTTCGTCCTCGCGCCGCTGGTCTACGCCGCCGCCAAGCGCTCCGGCAAGTCGATCCTGCTCTACTGCCTGCCGCTTCTCGCCGGCCTGTCGATGACCCACGCCTTCCTGCCGCCGCACCCCGGCCCGGTCGCCGCCGCGGGACTGCTGCACGTCCAGCTCGGCTGGGTCATCCTCATGGGCATCGTCTGCGGCATCCCCGCCGTGCTGGCCGCCTGGGTCTACTCCGCCTGGGTCGGCAAGCGCATCTTCGTCGCCGTACCGCAGGACATGGTCGAGGCGGCCGCCGAGGCCAAGCGGGCCGTCGTCGAGGAACAGCGCGCCGCGGGCACCCTCCGGCCGGGCGGAGCCGGGAGTGCGGAGGAAGGCGCCGAGCCGCAGGAGAAGCCGGTGCCGCTCGGTACGGTCCTCGGCATCATCGGTACGCCCCTGGTGCTGATCCTCGCGGCGACGTTCTCCTCGATCGCCCTCGATCCTCCCCCAAGCTCTCCGACAAGCTCCGAGCAGGGGGGACCCCCATCCCCGCGTTCGGTCATCGAGTTCTTCGGCAGCCCTTTCGTGGCCCTCACGATCGCGCTGCTCCTCGCCTACTACCTGCTCGGCATCCGGCGCGGCTGGTCCCGCAAGTCCCTGGAGACCGTGTCGACTTCGTCCCTGAAGCCGGTCGGCAACATCCTGCTGGTGGTCGGCGCGGGCGGGGTCTTCGGCGCCGTGCTGAAGGCGAGCGGAGTCGCCCAGGCCCTCTCGGACACCTTCAACGACGTCGGCCTCCCGGTGATCGTCCTGGCCTACCTGATCTCCCTGGTCCTGCGGGTCGCCCAGGGCTCGGCGACGGTCGCGATCGTCACCACGGCCGGCATCGTCGCGCCACTGCTCGTCGAGGGCCACCACTCGCAGGCCTTCGTCGCCCTGGTCATCATGGCGATCTCGGCGGGCTCCATCTTCGCCTCGCACGTCAACGACGGCGGCTTCTGGATGGTCGCCAAGTACTTCGGCATCAGCGAGCGCGACACCCTCAGGACCTGGACCGTTCTGGAGTCGGTGCTGTCCGTCGCGGGGTTCGTCGTGGCCGCCGCGGTCAGCGTCCTCGTGTAACAGAGGCATAGCTAAGTAGGGGCTGGCTGTGCCCGGCACAGGATCTTCGACCATACTGCCCGCTGTGGAGCAGCGCATAGGTTCGAAGAGTCAGCCCCTGGACGCCGCCGCGGTGAACCCGGCGTACATCCCCGGGCTCACGTCACCCGTGCCGGCGGAGCCGAAGGACGCGGTCGAGGAGACCGACGAGGCCGCCGCCGAGGAGACCGTCTCTGACGAGACGGTCTCCGACGACGCGGCGTCCGACGAGGCGCCCGCCGCCGAGACCCCGAAGGAGTCCGTGACCGAAGAGGAAACCGACTCCGGGACCGAACCGGAATCCCGGACGGAACCGGAGTCCGGGGCCGACCCCGAGTCCGGCCCCGACCCCGAGGGTCCCGTCTTCGAGGCCTCCGACCGGCGCGCCTCGATCACGGCCGACCACAGCGGCGTACGCCTGCGTCTGGACGACCAGGAGGCGGAGTTCCGCTGGGACGAGATCGGCGCCGTCGAGACGGAGTCGCCGCGTTTCGGCAAGCGGTTCACCATCACGGTGCACACGCCGGACCGCCGTTGGTATCCGCTGGAGATCGAGGCGAGCGCCCGGACACGCTTCAAGGAGTGGGAGGAGCAGCTCGACGCCGTCCTGGACGCCTACTTCGAGGACGACGACGACACCGAGGCGACCGACGACACCTTGGCGACCGAGGCCACCGAGGAAACCGGCGACCTCAAGTCCGTCGCCCTGTCGAAGGCGTCCGACGTGGCCGAGGGGGCCGACGCGTCCGAGGCGCCCGAGGCGAAGGGCGAGGGCGCGACGGCGGACGCGTCCGAGAAGACGGACGAGGGCGAAAAGCCGTAAGCGGTACGGGGAACCGCGCGCCCGGTCCCGCAGGGCGCGCGGTTCCCCGGTCACCGACCGGGTTCGTTTCCTAGGCGCAGTACTGGGACGCCTTGCCGATGGACCGGTACATGCAGTCGGCGTTCTCCAGGAGCTGGAGCACCGCGTCCCGGTTCCGGGACGTCTCCCGCTCGATGACCTCGTCGGGCGGGTAGAAGCCGCCGCCGGAGCTGGACGCCGGATACATCTCGAAGGTGTAGTCGAAGATCTTCTGGGTGCCCCAGAGATAGTCGTCGATCGAGCCGTCCGTGATGTACAGATCACTGGCCTGCTCGGCCGTGTAGCCGTTGCTGGCGGCCATCTTCTGGCCGACGGTCTTGAAGGCGTTGTAGTCGTCCGCCGTCATCCCCGTCGCGGTGTCGGAGTAGGTGTACCCGAACGGCCACAGCACCAGCTCGCTGTAGGTGTGGAAGTCGATGCCGGCCTTGATCTGCTGCTTGCCGCCGACAACCCGGCCGCGCACGAAGTCGGCGACCACCTTCACCTCGGGGGCCGACTCGGCCGACGTGCCGCGGTAGGTCTCGGAGGACGTGGAACCCGAAGAGCCGCCGCAGCAGCCCCACTTGTAGTTCCAGTTGCGGTTCAGGTCCGTGCCGACGTACGAGGAACCGGAGTTGGGTTGGCGGTTCTTGCGCCACGAGCGGTAGGAGCCGCTCGCGATGTCGTACTCGCCGCCGTCCGGGTTGAGGTCCGGGACGATCCAGATCTCGCGGTTGTTCACCATGCTGGTGACGCGGGAGTCGCTCCCGTAGCCCGCCCCGAGTTCGCGCAGCAGGTACAGCGCCATCTCCACCGTGAGGTGCTCGCGGGCGTGCTGGTGGAAGGTGAGGAGGACCTCGGGTTCGCTCTCGTCGGTGGCGACGTTGTCGCTGACCTTGATGGCGACGATGTCCCGGCCCTGGTACGACTTGCCGATCACCTTCCTGCTCATGATGCTCGGGTAGGCGGCCAGCCGCTGGTCGATCTCCGCGTTCGTCTCCGCGTAGTTGTGGTACTTCGCGTCCGCCGTCGGGAAGTCGAAGAGGCGTACGTCGGCGGCGTCGGCGGCACGGTCGGGCGCCGAGCCCAACAGGGAGACGTCGTAGCCCTGTCGGCGCAACGCGCTGATCTGGTCCGCGCGGCCCGAGACGACGACGGTCTCCTCGTCGGCCTCGTCCACGGTGACCCCGGAGCGCTGGATCGCCGTACGGGTCACGGGAGTCGAGCTCTGGTGGATCTCGTACTGCCTGACGTCGTCGGACGAGGGCGCGGGGGCCTTCGCCCCGCTCGCCGTGGCGTCGGTGGCGGTTGCGGTGAGGGGAGCCGCGAGGGCGAGGGCCGCGAGAACGGCGAGCGCGGCGGTGCGCCGCCGACCGTCTCTGCTCTTGCCGTCGGAGCTGCCGCTGCCGCGTATGCGAAGTCGCATGAAGTCTCCTTGTTTCTCCGGGAATTCCGGGATCTCCGGAATGTGGGGAGTGGAGCGGGGGGTGGCTCATGGCGACGTGCCTGGTGCGGGTGTGGCGCTCATGGTGAGGGCCATGGCATGAGCAGGTCAAGAGACGTCAAGGAGCCGGTGGCGGGAATCGGCCGTGGGGGCGGTGCGGCCGGGGAGTGCGGCCGCGGCGAGGCGGCCTGCTACGCCGGCGGGCGTGGCCCGGCCCCGGCTGCGGGGCAGCCGGGGCCGGGAGACTTCCTTCTGCCGGTGGGCAGAGCGGAACGGGAAGGGGCGGGGCGGAACTACAGGCCGTGCACGTGCGGGCCCACCGCGTTCGACCAGGCGTTGCCCGCCGAAGCGTCCCAGTTGGTCGACCAGGTCATCGCGCCGCGCAGGGCCGGGTAGGTCCTGGAGGGCTTGAAGGAACCGCAGTTGGTGAGCTTGGTCAGGCAGTCGAGGGCGTTGTTCACGATGGTCGGG
The DNA here is from genome assembly GCF_040611295.1 of Streptomyces sp. NPDC002935. Lineage (NCBI taxonomy): Bacteria > Bacillati > Actinomycetota > Actinomycetes > Kitasatosporales > Streptomycetaceae > Streptomyces > Streptomyces sp. NPDC002935. Next base: position 225,795 of record NZ_JBEXNW010000010.1, on the reverse strand, counting down.
GAGACGTATCCGCTGCCCGCGCCGCTGGTGGAGGCGGGGAGGCCGAGGCCCACCTGGGACGGGGCGAGACCGCCCTCCAACTGGATGCAGGCGAGCGCCGTCAGGAAGTCGACCGAGCCCTGCGAGTAGACCTTGCCGTCGCAGCCGAGCATCGAACCGCTGTTGTAGTACTGCATGTTGACGACGGTGAGGATGTCCTTGATGTTCAGGGCGGTCTGGAAGTAGGCGTTCGACGTGGACTGCATGTCGATCGTCTGCGGGGCCATGGTGATGACCAGGGACGAGCCCGCCTTCGCGGACAGGGACCGCAGCGCCTGCGACATGTAGGTCGCGTTGAGACCGTTCTCCAGGTCGATGTCGACGCCGTCGAAGCCGTACGTCTGCATCAGGGAGTAGACGGAGTTGGCGAAGTTCGTGGCCGACGTCGAGTCGCTGACCGAGACGGTGCCGTTCTGGCCGCCGATGGAGATGATGACCTTCTTGCCCGCGGCCTGCTTGGCCTTGATGTCGGCCTTGAACTGGTCGACGGTGTAGCCGCCGAGCCCGGCCGAGTCGAGGGTGAAGCTCACCGCGCCCGGCGTGCCGGTGGCGTCGGCGAAGGCGACGGCGATGATGTCGTACTGCGACTGCACGGCGGAGATCTTCTGCACGGTCGCGCCGTTGTTGAAGTTCTGCCAGTAGCCGGTCACGGCGTGCGCGGGCACGGAACCGCCGCCCCCACCGCCGCCGGACGCGGTCGTCGTCCCCGTGACGGCCGACGACTTCGCCGACTCACCGGCCGAGTTGGTCGCGCTGACCTGGAACGAGTACGCCGTGGAGGTGGTGAGCCCCGAGACGGTCGCGGAGGTCCCGGTCACCGCCTGGACCTTGGAGCCGCCCTGGTACACGTTGTAGCCGGTCGCGCCCGACACCGTGTTCCAGGCCAGCGAGACGGACGAGGAGGTCGTGGAGGACACGGCGAGACCCGCCGGGGTCGCAGGGACCGTCGGGGCCGGGTCGCCGCCACCGCCGCCGTCGGGGCCGAACACCGAGACGTCGTCGGCGAAGTAGGCGGGCTGTCCGTACCAGCCGTGCGTCCAGACCGTCACCGACGTCGTCGAGGCGCCGGTGGTGAAGGTGGTCGACAGCTGCGTCCAGGTGGTGTTGGGCGTCCAGGTCGAGACGTCCGTCGACCCCGTGCCGCTCGCGCCGATGTACGTGTAGGCCCCCTGCACCCAGGCGCTCAGTGTGTACGTCGAGTTGGGCTTCACGGCGACGGACTGGGAGCACTGGGCGAAGTCCTGCCCCGCGGGCGTGGCCTTCAGCGCGGCCGAGCCGCTGTGCACCGGCGAGGAGACGGTCGTACCGCTGCCGGCCGAACACGTCCAGTTGCTCAGGCCCGACTCGTAGCCGGCGTTCTTGGCGTTGTTGACGTCGGCGGCCTGGGCCTGACCGGCCAGGCCGGTGAGGGAGAGAACGGACGCGGTGACGGCGGCGGCGAGGACTCCCGCCCATCTCCGCCTGGGCGTACGGGTGACGCGGTCCACTGGGTCCTCCGGGGAGAGGTGGGGGAGGGGGAACGGAACGGTGGCCACCGCCGGTGGCTATAAGTTGGTCCAGACCAATCTTCTTGTCAAGACCTCTGGAGTTCCCAACCTCCTTGCCGGGGCGTCGAGTTGTGATCACCCGGCTTACTCTCCGTTGATCACGCTCGCACCTTCGGTGAGATGATCTCGGAGATTCGGTGTTGAGCGGGCCATGCCGTGGATATGGTGCTGATGCAAGAGGACGTCACCGTGACGATCTGCGGCCGTATGTGGTCGTCCGTGACGCTCCATGGCGATTAAAGGGGCGATCTGAGGCGGTGGTTGACCACCCCGCCGCAGCGAACGGGGTGTGTGCAGCGTGCCGACCGCGATAGCCGTCACCAGTCCCGATCTGGTGCTCCCACCGCACGACCGGCAGACCCCGCCGGCGGTCGTCCAGCCGCTCGACACCCTGGAGAGTTCCCTCACCGGGATGCACGCGCTCATCGAACAGCACGGGTATGTCATCTCGCTCTACCCGTCGTCCTCCGAGGGTGCACTCACCCAGCGGCTGCACACCGTCCGCTCCGTGCTGGAGAGCGACCGCATCGCGCTGCTCGGCATCGACCTGCCGCCGCTCGGAATCGCCCTGCTGGCCCAGCAGTTGCGCCAGCTCTCCGTCTGCGACTTCAGCCCCGGCGTGCTCGCCTCCGCCGCCCGGCTGCTCGCCCACTACATCTACGCGGGCGCCCTGCTCGGCTCGGTCGCCAAGCTCGACAGGGTCCCGGTCTCCCTGAAGTCGCATGCCAAATCATGGGTGCCGGGAGCCCAGTTCGCCGTACTCGCCAATCCGCGGCCCGAGCTCATCAGAATCGGCCAGGACGAGCTGCCCGGACCGGAGTTCGGCACCCGGCTGCTCTCGGCCGCGGGCCAGCCGCCCTCCGACTGGGTCACCGCCACCCTCGCACCCGCCTGGCGGGTCCAGGGCGTCGCGAGCGTCCCGCTGCCCGAGGAGTCGGCCCGCTGGTGGGGGACGTCCCGGATCGTCGAGTTCGCCGCCGGCCTGTACGACGTCTCCGTCCTCTACCAGCTCGTCTCGTCCGTCCGGCGGGAGGAGTGCCACTGGTGCGGCCTCGAACTCATCGGTGACCGCTGCGGGTTCTGCGCCGCACCCCTGCCACCGCCTTCCGCACAGGAGCTTCCGGCCACCGTCGTCCGGGCAGCCTCTTCGGTGCGCGCTCTGCCCCGAGGCGCCACATAGGCCCCCTCGGGCACATCTGAACAGCACCAGGCACGACCGCTCGACCCCGCCGTCCCCCGTAGATCGAGGTTGTCCGGAACATGCTGCATCACCCCGGGGGACACCCCCCGGACCCCCGGCAGGAACGACAGCTCGGTCCAGTCCCCGGTACCGCCCCACGAGGTGAGATTCAGTGAACTCGCGCCAGCGCCGCGGCGTCATCCTGCTGGTCCTCTCGGTCCTGTGCGCCCTCGGCGCCTTCGCCGGAGTCCTCTCGGTGATCCGCGACGTGAACTCCAAGGTCGGCCCGGAGGTCACGGCGTACCGTCTGAAGAACGACATCGCGCCCTACAAGGAGCTGTCGGCCGACCAGTTCGAGAAGATCTCGATGCCCGAGCGGTGGCTGTCGTCCACCGCCGTCACCAGCCTCTCCCGGATCCGCGGCAAGATCGCCGTCACCCAGCTGCGGAAGGGCTCCCTGCTGCAGGACGACATGATCGTGGACCGGCCCCGACTGGCCGCCGGGCAGCAGGAGATCGCCATCATGATCGACGCCGCGACCGGTGTCGCGGGCAAGATCAACCCCGGCTCCCGGGTGAACATCTACGCCACCTTCAAGGCCGAGAACGACAAGGGCACCGACCAGTCCAAGGTGATCGTCGAGAACGCCCGCGTCATCGACGTCGGCAAGCTCACCGCGCTCGACCCCGGCCAGTCCAGCTCGGACCGCCGCAACAGCGCCAGTCAGGCCGTCCCCATCACCTTCGCACTCGGCACCGCCGACGCCCAACGCGTCGCGTACGCCGAGTCGTTCGCCGAACATGTCCGGCTCGCCCTGGTCGCGGGCGGCTCCGACGCGGCCGTCGCGCCCGGCGACCGTACGTACACCCTCGACGAGGACAAGTAGGAGGCCGCGCATGAGGTCCATGCCCACGGGGCGGTACCGAGGGTCGCGTACGAGGCCGACGCGTACGAGGCCCACGTGTACGGGTCCGGACCGACGGCCGGCGACGGCGCGAGAACGCAGGGTGCCGGACGCGGGAACCGGTGTACGGCACCTGGGTGAGGGGCTGGGCCGATGACCGTCCGCATCCTTCCCGCTGTCGGCGACATCGACTCGGCCCGCGCGCTCACCACCCTGCTGAGCCAGCTCGCCGACACCGAACCCGCCCCGCCCGTACCCGACTCGACGGCCCTCCTCGACACCCTCGCGCGTCTCGCCGCCGAGTCCCTCGACGAGCTCCCCGAAGTGGTCCTGGTCCACGAACGCATCGGCCCCGTACCGGCGTTGGACCTGATCCGCGACGTGGTGATGCGCTTCCCCGCGGTCGGCGTCGTCCTCATCACCGCCGACGCCAGCACCGGCGTCCTCACCGCCGCCATGGACTCCGGCGCACGCGGCATCATCGGCCTGCCCCTCGGCTACGACGCCCTCGCCGAACGCGTCCAGGCCGCCGCCGCCTGGTCCGCCGGCATGCGCCGCCACCTGCACAGCGGCGCGCCCGAGCTGTACGCGGGCCCCGGCGGCACCGTCGTCACGGTGACCGGCGCGAAGGGCGGCGTCGGCGCGACCGTCACGGCGGTCCAACTCGCCCTCGCCGCACGGGCGTCCGGCCACAACGTGGCGCTGCTCGACCTCGACCTCCAGTCCGGGGACGTGGCCTCGTACCTCGACGTGCAGTTCCGCCGCTCGGTGGCCGACCTCGCGGCCATCACCGACATCAACCCGCGCGTCCTCCAGGACGCCGTCTACACCCACGACAGCGGCATCGCCCTGCTGCTCGCCCCCGCCGAGGGCGAACGGGGCGAGGAGGTCACCGACCGGGTGGCCCGCCAGGTCCTCGGCGCGCTGCGCTCCCGCCACGACGTGGTGATCGTCGACTGCGGCTCCCAGATGAACTCGGCCACCGCGGCGGCCGTCGAGATGGCCGACCAGGCCCTGCTCCTCGTCACCCCCGACGTCATCGCCGTCCGCGCCGCCAAACGCATGGTCCGCATGTGGGACCGCCTCCAGATACGCAAGGCGGAGGAGACCACGACGGTCGTGAACCGCTTCTCCCGCGGTACGGAGATCCAGCCGTCCCTCGTCGAACGCGTCACCGGCACCAAGGTCGCCCGCTCCGCGGTCCCCGCCGCCTTCAAGGAACTCCAGTCGGTCGTCGACGCGGGGCGGCTGCAGGACCTGGACGCCCGCTCGACCGTCAAACAGGCGCTGTGGGCACTGGCCGGCGAGCTGGGTCTCGTCGTCCCCCAGGAAGGCGGGGGCGGCGGCAGGCGTCGTAAGGCGTCCGCGTCGGACCGGGGCGCGCTCGCATTGCGGCGCCGGGGCGGCGACCGGGGAGCGGTCACCCTCGAATTCGCCGGGATGTTCCCGCTGTTGCTGGTCGTCATGACGATCCTGTGGCAGTGCGTGCTGTACGGCTACTCGTACTCGCTGGCCGGGAACGCGGCGGACGAGGCGGCCCGGGCCGCCACCGCCGCGTACGCGGTGAACGGCGACGTCCCGGGCGCGTGCGCGGCGGCCGGGAGCAAGCATCTGCCGGGCTCCTGGAAGGACGCGGGCATCGACTGCGGTCCGGCGGGCCCGGTCATGAGGGCCACCGTCGACGTCGACGTCCCGCTGTTCTTCCCGGGCTTCGACGCGGGCTTCCACGTACGGGGCACCGCGGGGGCGGCACTGGAGGGGGACGACGGATGAGGACACCCCTGCGGCGCGGGCCCCGAGCCAGGCCCGGAACCGACGCCACGACCCGGCTTCGTGCGGTGCCCCGGTCCGGGCCTACGAACGGGCTTCGCGCCGCGCGCCGGTCCGGGCCCACGAACGGGCTTCGCGCCGCGCGCCGTGCCGGTTCCGCGAGCGGATGCCGCGCCGCGCACAGGTCCGGCCCCACCCGCTTCCTCCGTGCCGTGACCGGTCGCCGGTCCACGGCCTGGCACCGCGCCACGACCCGGCTTCGCGCCATGACCGGGCTCCGCCCCTCCGGCGGGTTCCGTGCCGGGCGTCGGCTTCGTGGGGACCGGGGTGTCTCCATCCTGGAGTTCACCGGGTTCCTGCCCATCCTGCTGCTCATCGGGATGGCGGCCATCCAGCTCGGCCTCATCGGGTACGGCGTCAACCAGGCCGGTTCCGGGGCGCGGGCCGCCGCGCGGGCCGCCTCGCAACAGGGCGGCCCCCCGGCGGGCGTGGCCGCGGGCCAGGCCGCCGTGAGCGGATGGCTCGACCCGCAGGTCTCGCCCGAGAAGGGCGCCGAGACCACCACCGCGACGGTCGTGGTCCACGTCCCCGGCGTCATCCCCCTCTTCGGCGGCTACGACGTGACCCGCCGCGCCACCATGCCCACCGACGACTGACCGGGAGGAGCCGACACCATGAGCCTGCGTTCCCGAATCGCCGCCCCCGACGAGGGGGGACCCGCCCGTGAGGACGGACACCTCGTCGCCGTCTACCGGGCCAAACTCCTCGAAGAGATCGACCTCGCCGAGATGTCCAGCCTGGCGGCGGCCGAACGCCGGGTCCGTCTCGAACGCGTCCTCGGCCACATCATCAGCCGCGAGGGACCGGTCCTCTCCACCGCCGAGCGCTCCCAGCTGATCCGCAGGGTGGTCGACGAGGCCCTCGGGCTCGGCGTCCTCGAACCGCTCCTCGCCGACGCCTCGATCACCGAGATCATGGTCAACGGCCCGGACTCGATCTTCGTGGAGCGAGCCGGCCGCGTCGAACAGCTCCCGCTGCGCTTCGCGTCCAACGAGCAGCTCATGCAGACCATCGAACGCATCGTCTCGACGGTCAACCGCCGCGTCGACGAGTCCAACCCGATGGTCGACGCCCGCCTGCCCACCGGCGAGCGCGTCAACGTGATCATCCCGCCGCTCGCCCTGACCGGCCCCACCCTCACCATCCGCCGCTTCCCCCGCGCGTACACGCTCCCGGAGCTGATCGACCTCGGCTCCCTCGACGAGCAGATGCTCATGCTGCTCGCGGCCTTCGTCCGGGCCCGCTTCAACCTCATCGTCAGCGGCGGCACCGGCAGCGGGAAGACCACCCTGCTGAACGCGCTCTCCGGCCTGATCCCGTCCCACGAGCGCATCATCACGATCGAGGACTCCGCCGAACTCCAGCTCCAGCAGGAGCACGTCATCCGCCTCGAATCCCGCCCCCCGAACGTGGAGGGCAAGGGCCAGATCACCATCCGCGACCTGGTCCGCAACTCCCTGCGCATGCGCCCCGACCGCATCATCGTCGGTGAGGTCCGCGGCGGCGAGACCCTCGACATGCTCCAGGCCATGTCGACCGGCCACGACGGCTCGCTCGCCACCGTCCACGCGAACTCCGCCGAGGACGCTCTCATGCGGCTGCAGACCCTCGGCTCGATGTCCGAGGTGCAGATCCCCTTCGAGGCGCTCAAGGACCAGATCAACTCCGCCGTCGACGTCGTTGTCCAGCTGTCCCGGCACGCCGACGGCTCCCGCAAGGTCACGGAGATCGCGCTGCTGGTCTCGCACGGCCGCGAACAGTTCCGCGTCACCCCCGTCACCCGGTTCGTGCCCCGCCCGGTCGGCCCCGACCGCGTCGTCCGGGGCCACTTCGAGCACCTCCCGCTCCCGCGCTCGGTCGCCGAGAAGCTGTACGTCGCCAACGAACCGCCGCCGCCCGCCTTCGGCGTTGCTGAAGCCATCGACGTACTCAACACGCGGCAGGCCATCGGATGACATCCCCCACCCCCGGGTCCCCCACCTCGCCCACCTCCGAGTCGCCCGCTTCCGAAGGGAGGCAGCAGCCATGAACGACCCCGCCCTCCTCGCCCTCGGCGGGACCGTCCTCGGTGGCACACTCGCCGTCGCGGGCGTGCACTCCTACGCCTCGGGCCGCGCCCAGCGCCAGGCGCTCGTCGACCGGCTCTCCGGCGGCGGCCCGCTGCGCACGGCGGCCGGCCGGGTACGCCGCTTCGCGGGCATCGACCGCCGGCTGCGCCGCACCCGCCTCGGCCGCACGATCCACCTGCGCCTGTCGGCCACCGGACTCGACATCACGGCGGGTGAGTTCTTCACCTACGTCGCCGCCGTGGTCGTCGCCCTGTGGCTGATCGCCGCCGCGACGCTCGCCCCGTTCTTCGGCCCGATCGCCGCCGTACTCGGCGTGTGGAGCGCGGCCATCTTCCTCAACTGGCAGCGCCAGAAACGCATCGAGGCGTTCATCAACCAACTCCCCGACGTGGCACGCCTGCTGGCGAACGCCACGGCGGCGGGCCTCGCCCTGCGCACGGCGCTCGCCATGGCGGCGGAGGAGCTGGAGGCCCCGGCGGGCGAGGAACTCGCGCATGTGGCCGACCAGTTGATGCTCGGCCGCACCATCGACGACGCCCTCGGCGAACTCTCCGAGCGTCTCCCGTCCCGCGAATTGATCGTCCTCGTCACCACCCTCGTCCTCGCCAACAAGGCGGGCGGCTCCGTCGTCAGCTCCCTGCGCAACCTCACCCAGACCCTGGAGGACCGCAAGGAGACCCGTCGCGAGGTCCGCACGATGCTCTCCGAGGTCAACGCGACCGCCTTCACGGTCCCCTTCCTCGGCATCGGCTCCCTGGTCCTGATCAACTCCTCGAACGAGGGAGCCCTGGCCCGCGTCACCGGCTCGCCGCTCGGCCAGGGCCTGGTCCTGCTCGCCCTCGGCCTCTACACCGTGGGCTTCTTCGTCATCCGCCGGCTCGGCAAGATCGAAGTGTGAGGGAGGGGTTACGTTGCTGCCGCTGCTGCTCGCCGTCCTGATGGGCGCGGCGATCGCGGGCGTCCTCCTGGGCGTCCGGATGATCCGCGCCGACGCCAAACTCCCCAGCGACCTCCAGCTCGCCCTGGAGGTCGGCGGCACCCGTGTCTCCGCCGCGGACTCGGCCGTCGACCGCCTCGGCATGCGCTTCGCGCCGACCGTCCTGCGCCTCATGGGCCCCCGGCGCGTGGACGCCAAACGCCGCCGCATCGACATGGCGGGCAACCCCGGCGGTCTGACCCTGAACCGCTACGCGGCCCGCCGCGCGGTGTACGGGATCTTCGGCGTCGTCCTCGGCCTGGTCTTCCTCTCCAACGGGCAACTCCTCTTCGCCGCCCTCACGCTGGCCTTCGGCCTGATCGCGGCCGACGCCCTCATCTGGCAGGCCGTCCGTGAGCGCAAGGAGGTCATCGACCGCACCCTGCCCGACTTCCTCGACGTCCTCGCGGTCGTCGTCTCGGCGGGCCTCGGCTTCCGCCAGGCCCTGGACCGCGTCGCGGAGAAGTACGAGGGGCCCTGGGCGGACGAACTGCGCATCACCCTGCGCCAGATGGACGTGGGAGTCAGCCGCCGCCAGGCCTTCGACGAACTCCGCCGGCGCAACTCCTCCGAGCAGGTCGCCCAGTTCGTCTCGGCCCTCCAGCAGGGCGAGGAACTGGGCTCCCCGATCGCCGAGACCCTCATCCAGCTCGCCACGGACATGCGCCGCACCGACGCCCAGAACGCCCGCCGCCGCGCCGCCAAGACCATCCCCAAGGCCACGATGGTCACCCTCGTCTTCATGCTCCCGGCGACGATGATCCTGATCGCGACGGGAATGTTCCTGGGCTCGGGAACGAACTTCGGCTCGATCCTGGGGCGCTGATGGACGGCATCCTGCACCCCTTCGGATCCGCGGGCCGCACGGGCCGACGCTGGTCCTCCCCGTTCGGGCGGCGCCGCGAACGGCCCACCGGCTACCTCGCGGACGACGCCCCCGCACCCGGCGGCGTCCGCCTCCAGCTCAACGCCCTCCAGGCCCTGTGCCGCCAGGCCTTCGCCGTGCGCCTGGCGGCCATCGCGATCGGCGCCCCCTTCGCGATGACGAACGCCACCGACGGCCTTCCCCGCTACGCGGTCCTCGCCGCGGCCGTCCTCGGCGTCATGGGCTCCTACGCCATGCTCAGGGACTGGGACCGCTTCGGCCCCCGCCTCCTGGCCCACCCGACCCTGATGGCCCTCGACCTCACCTTCGGCGCGGTCCTGCTCCTCACCGCGTCCCCGGCCTCCCCCCTCGCCTACGCCACGGTCTGCACCCCGCTCCTCTCGGGCCTGCTGTACGGCTGGCGCGGCGCGGGCGTCTTCACCGGACTCCAGTTCATCGTCCTGCTCACGGTGTTCCGCGCCTGGGAACACCGGCCGGGCGCGGGCGCCAACACCCTCCTCGTCGCGGGCTTCTGCATCGGCGCCGGCATCATCGGCGTCACCCTGCGCAATCTGATGTTCCGCTTCGGCACGGCCAGTCAGGCCCTGTCCGAGGCGACCAGCAGACTGGCCGTCGCGGAGGCCGTCGACTCCGAACGGGCCCGCCTGGCACGCGAGATGCACGACTCGGTGGCCAAGACGCTGCACGGCCTCGCGCTGGCGGCGGAGGCCCTGGCCGCCTCGGCGGACGGCGCCGACCCAGCGGCGCTCAAACGTCAGGCGACGGTCGTGGCCGACGCGGCGCGCATCGCCGCCGCGGAGTCACGCACCCTCCTGTCGGACCTGCGGCGCCACACGGACCTGACGGACCCGGACACCGACGTTCTCCCCGAACTCCGTTCCATGACATCCGACTTCGAGGCCCGCACCCGCATCGCCGTCGTCGTACGACACCGGGGCGCGAACCCGGTCCTTCCCGGTACGGCCGCCCACCACGTCCTGGCGATCGTGTCCGAGGCCCTGGAGAACGCCCACCGCCACGCGGGCGCGAGCGCGGTGACGGTCGAACTCGACGTGTCGGCACACGAGTTCTCGTTGCACGTGCGGGACGACGGAGTGGGCCTGCCGACGCCCGCGACCCCCGCCACGCTCGCCGCCTGGACGAGATCCGGCCATTTCGGTCTGCTCGGCATGACGGAACGGGCCGCCTGTGTCGGCGGCCTCATCGCGCTGGACCGATCCTCGCGCGGAGGCACCGAGGTCCGTCTGACCCTCCCGCTCCCGTCGGCCGCCCTTCCCTCTCCCCCCACTCCCCAAGAGGAGGCCGCACATGCCTGACCAGGCACTTTCCGGCCCGCCCCTGCGTGTTCTCGTGGCCGACGACAACCCGGTCGTACGGGCCGGCCTGACCGCTCTGCTGAACGCGCACCCCGACATCGCGGTCGTCGCGGCGGCGCGGGACGGCGAGGAGGCACTGGCCTGTGCGGCCCGCCTCACCCCCGACGTGGTCCTGCTCGACGTTCGGATGCCCGGCACGGACGGCCTCACGGCGCTGCCCGAACTGACCCGGATCGCCCCGGTGATGATGCTGACCTACAGCCGCGAACCCGAGGTCGTGGCGGAAGCCCTGCGCAAGGGCGCGTCCGGCTATCTCGTCCATGGCGAGTTCACGGCGGCCGAACTGATCGCCGCCGTGCGGGATGTTCGACACGGACGCCCGACTGTCCCGGATTCACTCGGAGTTTCGTACCAACCGACCGCATCCGCTTCGCATCTGCAACCAACTGTGTCACAGTCGACGGAGGCTCGGTCCGTACCAACGGCGGGACTTCACCGTCGCGCTCTCAACCAGCCCGACTTCGGCCTGAGTTCAAGGGAGGTGGAGGTGATGGACCTCATCGCGGCCGGCATGAACAACCGCCAGATCGCCGCCACCTGCTTCATCACCGAGAAGACCGTCAAGAACCACATCAACCGCATCTTCGCGAAGCTGCACAGTTCTTCGCGCAGCGAAGCGATCGCCCGTTGGCTGGGCACCGCCCACGAGGGGTGGAGCCGATGACTCCCCGGCCGCGAAGTTGGGCCCCTGGGCCCACCCGGAGTAGGCGACTTCTCACGTACGGTGCCCAAGTCGTTAGTGGCGTCGGGTGGGAGGGCAGTGCTGATGAGCAGGTTCACCAGGTGGACACGAACCGTGATCTCCCGGACGCGGGGCACGAACCGGGACGCGGGAGCGGGGTTCGTGGAGTACGCGGGGTTGATGATCATCATTGCGGGGATCTTCACGTTGATCGACCAGATCGGCCTGGACGGGTTGATCTCGGGCGCGATCAGGACCGCGGTCACCCAGGTCACCGGCGGCTGAGCCGACGGGTCAGCGGCGACCGGGGACAGACCCTCCCCATCTACATCTGGCTGACGGGGATCCTGCTCTTCGCCGCGTTCGCCTTCTTCGCCTTCGCCCAAGCAGCGTCCGCTCGCAATGGAGCTCAATCCGCGGCGGACGCTGCGGCGTTGGCGGCCGCGCAGGACTCCCGCGACGAACTGGTGGACGGGTTGACGGGAGCCATCGGCACGGACGACCAGTGGCTGGACTGGCTCAACGGCGACAAGTACCAGGGCGCGGGGGCATCCGCCGCTGCCGACCGGCTGGCCGCCGAGAACGATTCGACGGTGCTGGGTGGAGCCCAGCCCGCCATCGTGAACGGATTCCCCGGCTATCACGTGGCGATCGAGACCCGTTACACGGTCGGCGACTCGATCATCCCGGGCACGGAGACCCGTCATGCCAAGGCCCAGGCGACGGCGGTCATCGAGCCGCGTTGCACCTTCGCCGCTGACGCGGATCCCACGAAGCTCGTGCAGTTGGACTGCGGCGGCGATCAAGTGGACATCGATCCCGAAGACTTCGATTCGGACGACCTTCCCGACGCGTCCGTGCTGTTCTCTGTGCATCTGGCCGAGTGAGAGGAAGCCGTACCGATGGATCTCCGGCACACCATGAAGGGCCGCAGGGCCATGGCCGCGGTGGCGATCACGACTGGATTGCTCCTCACGGTGTCCGGGTGCGGCGGGGGAGACGGTGGCGACAAGCCGAAAGCGACCTCGTCCTCTTCCTCGTCGGGCAAGGGGGGCGACGACGCAGCGAAGCAGGAGTCTCCGGCGGCGAGCGAGGACCAGGTACTGGCCGAGGTCAAGGGCGACGACGTCACGCTCACGATCACCTCGGCGGTGCGGGACGGGGGCGGATTCGTGACTCTGAGCGGCAAGGTGACCAACGCTGGCGGCCAGTTCTGGGTCGCCTCGAACTGGCGCGGCGACGAGCGCGAGTTGAGCAGGAACGGAGCCTCCATGGCCGGAGCCTCCTTGGTCGACAGCAAGGGCAAGAAGAAGTACCTGGTCCTCCGGGACACCCAGGGAAGGTGCCTGTGCACCAAGTTCAACGGCGGTGGTGTGGAAGCCGGTAAGTCGGCCGACTGGTTCGCCCAGTTCCCCGCACCCCCCGCCGGCACCACCGCCGTCGACTTCCAGGTCGGCTCCATGCCCCCCGCCGCCATCGAGATCTCCGAGGGCTGAGCCATGGCCCTCCCGCCCCGCGCAGCCGCGACGACGTTCACGGCCCTCGCCGTGCTGATCACCCTCGGTCTCCCGGGTCCCGCGTACGCGGACGACGACGACCCCAGCGCCCCGCCCGGCAGTGTCACCACCTCCCCGCCCCCCGACGTCGACGCCAACAGCCCCGGGCTCAAGCTCGCCGACGGTGCGACGCTGGCGCCCGCCAAGGTGCTGGACATCAAGTCGGTCGTGGAGGACCTGGGGGGCGAGGAACGGCGGGAGGACACCAACTCGGACGTGTCGTTCGCGCTCCAGGCGGAGGTTCTCTTCCCGAAGGACAGCTCGAAACTCAACCCGGACGCCCAGTCCCGTATCCAGGCGATCGCGGACGAGATCAAGGCGCAGAACGCGACGACCGTGCGCGTCTTCGGCTTCACCGACAACCTGGGCTCGTACGCGCACGGCCTGACCCTCTCCAAGAACCGCGCGGAACAGGTCCACGACCGGCTGGCCGCCGCGCTCGGCTCCACGGACATCACGTTCGAGGTGCGGGGCTACAGCGAGGACTATCCGATCGCCGACAACACCTCGGAACAGGGCCGCCGCAAGAACCGCCGCGTGGAGGTGACCTTCCCGAGGGGCTCGGCCAACGGGGACAAGGCCTGACGAGCGCGTCACCTTCTCCGGCGCCCGGCCTCCTGGCAGCATTCCTCCGACGAACGGGTCGCGCACGAGGTCGATGGAGTCCGCCATGAGGAAAATCGTGTTGATGATGTCGGTGTCCCTCGACGGATTCTTCGAGGGCCCGAACCGCGAGATCGACTGGCACCGGGTCAACGCCGAGATGCTGCGGCACTTCAACGAGGAGATCAGTGCGTTCGGCGCCCTGCTCAGCGGACGGGTGACGCACGAGCTGATGGCCGCGTACTGGCCGACGGCCGACAAGGACCCGCAGATCGGCCCGGAGATGGCCGAGTTCGCCGGGATCTGGCGGAACATGCCCAAGGTGGTGTTCTCGCGGACGCTCAAGCACGCCGATTGGCACACCACGGTCGTCTCGGAGGTCGTGCCCGAGGAGATCCGGGCGCTCAAGGCGCAGGCGGGCGGCGACCTCGGCCTCGGGGGCGCAGATCTCGCCGCGGAGTTCCTGCGGCACGACCTCGTGGACCAGTTCAGGCTGTACGTCCACCCCGTGCTGATCGGACGCGGCAGGCGGCTCTTCCCCGAGTCCGAGGCCATGACCGGGCTCCGTCTCATCGAGACGCGGACCTTCGAGAACGGCGTCGTACTCCTGCGCTACGAGCGAGACCGCGCGGCCGACACCACCGGAACCACCGAAGCCACCGAAACCACCGAGGCCGTCGGCACCACCGGCACCACCGACACCGAGGAAGCGTAAAGCGGTTGTCCCTGGAGACCGGTGTGGATAGGAAGGCGGCATGACGTCACTCGGTGTTGTCTTCCGGCCCCAACTGCCCCCTGAGCGGCTGCGCGCCCTGGCGCGTGAAGCGGAGGAGGCGGGTCTTGAGGAACTGTGGCTGTGGGAGGACTGCTTCCTCGAAGGAGGCATCTCGGCCGCCGCGGCCGCACTCGCCTGGACCGAGCGGCTGCGGGTGGGCGTGGGCCTGCTGCCCGTCCCGCTGCGGAACGTCGCCGTCACCGCGATGGAGGCCGCCACCCTGCACCGGCTGTTCCCCGGGCGGGCCGTCCTCGCGGTCGGCCACGGCGTCCAGGACTGGATGGGGCAGGTGGGGGCGCGGGCCGAGTCGCCCGTGACGTTGCTGCGTGAGCATCTCGAAGCCCTGCGGGCCCTGTTGCGCGGCGAGCGGGTGACCACCGACGGGCGGTACGTGAAGCTCGACGGCGTCGCCCTGGACTGGCCGCCCGCCGAGGCGCCCGAGGTCCTCACCGGCGCCACCGGGCCCCGTACGCTCCGCCTCGCGGGTGAGGCCGCCGACGGCACCGTCCTCACCGCCTCGACCACCGTCGACGGGGTACGGCGGGCCCGCCGGCTCATCGACGAGGGACGCCGGGCGGCGGGACGGACGGCCGGACATCACCGGGTGGTCGTCTATCTGCACACCGCCACCGGGGCCGACGCGGCCGCGCGGCTGCGCGCCGAGATCGAGGCCGACGGCGAGAACCCCGCCCAGGAACACGGCGTCGCGGGCGACGCGGCGACCGTCGCCAAGGCCGTACGGCGTCTCGTGGACGCCGGCGCCGACACGGTGGTCCTCCAGCCCACCGCGGACGAGCCGGACCCCGAGGGGTTCGTCCGGTTCGCGGCCGGGCAGGTGCGCCCGCTGGTCCCCTGAGCCCCTGGTCCCTTGGTCCCCTGGTCCCCTGAGGACCTGTCCGGCCGGTCACCCGGGCGGCCGGTGATCCCCCGTCCCCCCGTCGATCAGCTCCCGCACGATGTCCATGTGGCCCGCGTGCCGTGCCGTCTCCTCGATCATGTGGACCAGCACCCAGCGCAACGAGACCGTCCGGCCGTGCGACGACGTGCCCACGTCGTCGGGCGACAGCTCGGTGATGGTCTTGTCGGCGGCGGCGCGGGCACGGCCGTAGAACTCGACGATCTGTTCCGTCGTCTCGCCCTGGCCCGCGCTCATGTCCTCCTCGCCGGCGGGGTCGAACCAGAGCGGCTCGACCTCGCGTCCGAAGGTCGAGCAGAACCAGCCGTACTCGACGGACGCGAGGTGCTTCACCAGCCCGAGCAGATTGGTGCCCGACGGGGTCATCACTCGTCTGACCTGCTCGTCGTCCAGGCCCTTGAGCTTCCACAGCACGGCGTCCCGATGCCGGTCGAGACTGGCGTGCAGAGTTTCCTTCTCGCCGCAGGTGTACAGCGTCGGCGCGACTTCCGGATGCGTCGTCATGCCCGGAACCTAACGCGCTCATCGGGCCGAAGCCCAGTGCGCCGCACGGGCGGCGTCACCTTCCCCCGCCGGACGGGAAAGAGGTCCGATCCTGTCCTCCGCACGGAGGTTCCGGGAGGGGTGCCGCGCGGGCGAACGAGGGATGGACGCATGCGCGAGGTGATTGACCGAAAACACCCTATTGAGGGGCGCTCGGCGTGAGATGTCCGTCCGGATGACGGACGGGAGCCGGGCGGTGTGCCGGGCGGCGCGACCGTACATCTGCACGGGTTTTCCACATCGTTATCGAGCGTGTGTCGCCTGGGCCGTTCGGCTCACGTAAGTTCAGACCAAGGTAATTCGCGTCAGCAAAGCTGCGCGTGTGGCACCGCGCAGAGGAGGGGGCTGCGCGGTGCTGCCTTCCTCCGTGACGTGACGTCAGCCGTCCTGGACCGTGACCCGCACCCCGCGCCGAACGCCCCACCGTTCCATCGTCCCGGCCTCCGCCTCCAGGACCTGCCGGGCCCGCGGCCGCGGCAGCCCCAGCCGGCCCGGACGCATCGTGCGCACCGCCAGGACCCGAGACGTCCGGTCCAGATAGGCGACGTCGATCGCGAACCGCATCCCCAGCGTGTGCACCGAGTTCGCCGGAGTCAGCAGCAGCGCGCCCTCGATCCCCTCGCGCCCGAGCAGTCCGCGCCGCCGGGCGCGTGCCGACGCGGCGACCTCCAGGGGCACCGGCGCGCGCGTCCCCTCCGCCGGGTCCGTCGGGTCCGTGGTGAACGTGGCCATGGGTGCGAAGTTAGCGGCGGCGTCAAGCGGGAGCGCGCCGCGCGCATCACCCACCCGGAGTACGTCGGGACAAGTCGGCGCCACGCCCCCCAAGCGGGCCCAGACCCATTGGATCTCCCTCGATCCTCCGCGATTCCCTTTGAATCAGCTGTGATTCGGCCATGATCACACCCGGAATCGATGGTTCCGCACTCATCGGGGCGTTGCCGGACGGTTTCGGAGAGTAGTTGTGGCACGCGGATGCACGCAGCATCACTTACGAAGGGTTATGGTGGAAACCCCCCCTCGGGCCGGTCCGTCTCCCCCCCACGGACCGGCCCGTTTTTTGTGCCCGCGACGGCCCGTCCGGCGGGCGCCCCCGTGCGCCCCCCCCGGACGGGCCGCCTCGTGCGGCGGGGAATTCGGTGACTCAGTGCGCTCCGGCCCAGATGTTCGTGCCCGGCGTCGACACCGCGAACGTGTCGATCTCCTTCAGCTCCTCGTTCGTGAGCTTCGGGGCCGCCAGGGCCGCCACGTTCTCCTCCAGCTGCTTCACGCTGGACGCGCCGATGAGGGCGGAGGTCATCCGCTCGTCGCGCAGCACCCAGGTGAGCGCGAGCTGGGCGAGGGACTGGCCGCGCCGGGCCGCGATGCCGTTCAGCCCGTTCAGGCGGCGTACGACGTCGTCGCTGAGCAGATCCGGGTCCAGCGACTTGCCCTGGGTGGCGCGCGAGCCCTCCGGGATGCCCTGGAGGTACTTGCCCGTCAGCAGCCCCTGAGCGAGCGGGGCGAAGGAGATGCAGCCCATGCCGGCCGCCTCCAGCGTGTCGAGCAGGTTGTCGTCCTCGGTCCAGCGGTTGAGCATCGAGTACGAGGGCTGGTGGATGAGCGGACGGACGCCCATCGAGGTGAGGATCCGGGCCGCCTCCGCCGTCTGCTCACTGGTGTACGAGGAGACGCCGACGTAGAGCGCCTTGCCCTGCTGGACGGCGGACGCGAGCGCGCCCATCGTCTCCTCCAGCGGGGTGTCCGGGTCGAAGCGGTGCGAGTAGAAGATGTCGACGTAGTCGAGGCCCATCCGCTTCAGCGACTGGTCCAGCGAGGCCAGCAGGTATTTGCGGCTGCCCCACTCGCCGTACGGACCGGGCCACATGTCGTAGCCCGCCTTGGTCGAGATGACCAGCTCGTCCCGGTAGGGGGTGAAGTCCTCCTTCAGGAGCTTGCCGAAGTTGAGCTCCGCCGAGCCGGGCGGTGGCCCGTAGTTGTTGGCGAGGTCGAAATGCGTGACGCCGAGGTCGAAGGCGCGGCGCAGGATCGCCCGCTGGGGGTCCAGCGCGCGGTCGTCGCCGAAGTTGTGCCACAGGCCGAGCGAGATCGCGGGCAGCTTGAGGCCGCTGCGGCCGGCACGCCGGTATTCCATCGCGTCGTACCGCTCCGTTGCGGCCCTGTACAGAGAGGGGTCGTTCATGGGGACGAACCTATGTCAGGGTGCGGAGGCCCCACGGGAGCCCTCGCGTCTCACAGCGGTAGGCTTCGCCCCGGGGGCCGCCATATGGACAGGGACTGTGCTCGGGCGCGTCTGTCCGATCCGCACAAAGGGGCTGACAACACGTGACCTTGCGCGACAACCTGCGCCGCCTGCTGGTCAGGTTCTATGCACGCAGGGTGGAAGGCCACCTCGACCACGACCAGGTGCCCAAGCACATCGGCGTCATCATGGACGGCAACCGGCGCTGGGCGAAGGCGGCGGGCTCCACCACCGCCCAGGGTCATCGGGCCGGAGCGGACAAGATCGGGGAGTTCCTCGGCTGGTGCTCCGAGACCGATGTCGAGGTCGTCACCCTGTGGCTGCTGTCCACCGACAACTTCGACCGTCCGCAGGAGGAGCTCGGCCCGCTGCTCGGCATCATCGAGGGCGTCGTCCGCACCCTCGCCGCCGACGGCCGCTGGCGGGTGCACCACGTCGGCACCCGGGACATCCTGCCGTCCGCGATGCAGTCGGCCCTCAAGGAGGCCGAGGAGGCGACCGCGCACGTCGAGGGGATAGTCGTCAACGTCGCCATCGGCTACGGCGGCCGCCAGGAGATCGCCGACGCCGTGCGCTCGATGATCCTCGACGCCGCCGACAAGGGCACCTCGATGGAGGACCTCGCGGACCGTGTCGACGTCGACCTCATCGGCAAGCACCTCTACACCGGCGCCCAGCCCGATCCGGACCTGGTGATCCGCACGAGCGGCGAGCAGCGGCTGTCCGGATTCATGCTCTGGCAGACCGCTCACTCCGAGTACTACTTCTGCGAAGTCTTCTGGCCCGCCTTCCGCAAGGTCGACTTCCTGCGCGCCCTGCGTGACTACGCCGCGCGACACCGCCGTTACGGAGGCTGAATTCCGGGGTGCCCCGAGAGGTCCGGGGCACCCTGCGGGGACGTACGTCACCGGGAGTTAACGAACGCGCCGTCATATGCCGTGGCATGGCTTGGCTCGTTCGAGGGCATAAGCCTTGCAGGTCGACACCCGAACCACGGGTGTCGGATCTCAGCGGACGGCACGGGGCCGTCCGCCCGGGAGGCCCTTTGCACCAGCCCGACCGTGCGGTCAGTACGGACGAAGCGGAGGGCCGGTTTTCGGCCCGTGCATCGGTGTCCGAGACCGGTCCAGATCTCCTTCGTCGCTCCCCGACCTCATCCGAGGGGGTACGTCCTTCCGTGGTGACCAGCACAAAGCGCCGCACGCCTGACCGGCGCACCTATGTTCTCGACACCAGCGTCCTGCTGGCCGATCCCAACGCCCTGAGCCGCTTCGACGAGCATGAAGTGGTGCTCCCGATCGTCGTGGTCACGGAGCTGGAGGCCAAGCGGCACCATCCCGAACTCGGGTACTTCGCCCGGCAGGCCCTACGCCTGCTCGACGAGTTCCGGGTCCGGCACGGCCGCCTCGACTCCCCGATTCCCGTCGGGGAGCTCGGCGGGACGGTACGCGTCGAGCTCAACCACTCGGACCCCAGCGTCCTGCCCAGCGGGTACCGCCTG
Source organism: Streptomyces sp. NPDC002935 (assembly GCF_040611295.1). NCBI lineage: Bacteria > Bacillati > Actinomycetota > Actinomycetes > Kitasatosporales > Streptomycetaceae > Streptomyces > Streptomyces sp. NPDC002935. Next base: position 206,173 of record NZ_JBEXNW010000010.1, on the reverse strand, counting down.
GGGGACAACGACTCCCGCATCCTCGCGGTCGCCCGGAACCTGCAGGCCGAGGGGTACGACGTCACCGTCGTCTCGAAGGACCTGCCGCTCAGGATCAAGGCGTCCTCCGTGGGTCTCCTCGCCGAGGAGTACCGCGCGGAGCTCGCCATCACGGGCTCCTCCGGCTGGACCGGAATGTCCGAACTGACCCTGGCCGGCGAGCAGGTGGACGCCCTGTTCGAGGACGGGCACGCCCATGTCCCCGAAGCGGCCGGTCTGCCCGTGCACACGGGCCTGACGATCCAGTCGGAGCGCGGCAAGGCCCTCGGCCGCGTCACCTCCGACGGCAACGTCCGGCTCGTACGCGGCGATCGGGAGGCGTTCGGCATCAAGGGCCGCAGTGCCGAGCAGCGCATCGCGCTCGATCTGCTGCTCGACCCGGACATCGGGATCGTGTCGATGGGCGGCCGGGCCGGCACCGGCAAGTCCGCGCTCGCGCTCTGCGCGGGCCTGGAGGCCGTCCTCGAACGCCGCCAGCACCAGAAGGTGATGGTCTTCCGGCCGCTGTACGCGGTGGGCGGGCAGGAGCTCGGCTATCTGCCCGGCTCCGAGTCCGAGAAGATGAGCCCCTGGGCCCAGGCGGTCTTCGACACGCTCTCCGCGGTCACCAGCCGCGAGGTCATCGAGGAGGTCACCGCGCGCGGCATGCTGGAGGTCCTGCCGCTCACGCACATCCGTGGCCGTTCGCTCCACGACGCGTTCGTGATCGTGGACGAGGCCCAGTCCCTGGAACGGAACGTCCTGCTGACTGTTCTGTCCCGGATCGGCGCGAATTCCCGGGTTGTTCTGACCCATGATGTGGCGCAAAGGGACAATCTGCGTGTCGGTCGGTACGACGGAGTGGTCGCCGTCGTCGAGAAGTTGAAGGGCCATCCGCTCTTCGCGCACGTCACGCTGAATCGTTCGGAGAGGTCCCAGATTGCGGCACTCGTGACCGAAATGCTGGAGGACGGGCAGATCTGATAGCGGCTGTCCCCACCTGGTCAAAGGGTGGTTGATACACGCTGGTTGGCGCCGTCCGGCAAAGGCGAAAAGCCTAGCCGGGCGGCGTCTTGCTGCGCTGGGCTTTCCGGGAAACAGCTGAGGCGAACGAGGTGTGAGCTTTCACACGCGACGCGGAATTGCCGTGCGGCGTCGGGTTACGGCTAAAGTCTCACTCCTGTCAGGCCCCGCATGCGACACAGCTGTATCCCCAGCGGTACGGCAACACCGGAACCTCAGAACTCCATAGAGCCGTCGTATGCCGCCCGCGCACCACGCGGCGCTCCCCGAGCGGGAGTTGCCCACCGGGCCCGTGCTTCCCTGTGACCCCGCAGTTGGGAGGCCAGCGCCGAGGGGCACGATTGCGTCCGCGAGGGTCACCTAAGCGGGCGATGCTGGAAGGAAACCGTGTGAGCCGGATTTCGGTCCGGGGATTCGCAGTGGCTTCGGCCACCGCGGTCACCGCTGTCGGAAGCGTCGTCGGAGTTGCCTCTGGCAGCGTCGCTCAGCCCTCGAACGACGCCGAGGCGACGGCGAGCGACTCGACCCTCCTCGCAGACATACCTGCGGGCCAGCAGGCCCAGGTGCAGACCGCGTCCCTGACGCAGCAGGCCGATGCCCAGGCCATCGCCGCGGACGCAGGCGCCAAGAAGGACGCGGAGGAAGCCGCCCGCAAGCAGGCGGCCGACGACGCCGTCGCGAAGCAGAAGGCTGCGGAGAAGGCCGAGAAGGAAGCCAAGGAGCGCAAGGCGGCGCAGGAAGCGGCCAGCCGCTCCGCGACGCGCGAAGCCTCCAGCTTCTCCGTCCAGTCCTCGTACACCGTCGCCCAGATCCAGGCGATGGCGCGCCAGATGGTGCCGAGCGGTCAGTTCCAGTGCTTCAGCAACATCGTGAACCACGAGTCGAGCTGGAACTACAAGGCGGTCAACGCCTCCTCGGGTGCCTACGGTCTCTTCCAGGCTCTGCCCGGCTCCAAGATGTCGTCCGTCGGTTCCGACTGGCAGACGAACCCGGCCACACAGATCAAGTGGGGCCTCAACTACATGGACAGCCGGTACGGCAGTCCTTGTGACGCATGGTCGTTCTGGCAGGCCAACAACTGGTACTGAGCCCCACGCCGTACGTCGGCCGCTCAACCTTGCGAAGCCCCTCCCCGTCCTAGGGGGAGGGGCTTCGGCCATGTACGGTCGGACCCGACGACTCCAGGGGGGAGTGGTGGGGAGCAACGGGGGAAAAGGACGCATCATGTCGCGAGTACCAGGGTGGCTCGGCCGGCTCGGCGCCGGACTCACCGAGCTGGGGGAGCGGTTGGACGAACGCCGCGCCGAAGTGGAGCTGGAGTCACAGGGATCCCTCGACGGCGAGGGCGTCCCCGACGGGCGGGCGCCCGCCGACGCACCCGTCACCCGCCCCGAGGCCCCCGAGCCTCCGACGGACCCGGCGACGGACGCCGAGCCGTCCGCGCTCCCGGTCCAGCGCCCCTCCGAGGAGTCGGCCGCGACCGTCGCGTACGTGCCCACGCAGCGTCCCGACCCCGCCCTCGCCGTGCCGTGGGGGGTGCGCGTCGCCGCCGAGGCCGGCTGGCGGCTGCTCATCCTCGCGGGCACCGTCTGGGTGCTGATGCGGGTCATCAGCGCCGTGCAGCTCGTGGTGCTGGCCTTCGTGGCCGCGCTGCTCATCACCGCGCTGCTCCAGCCGACGGTGGCCCGGCTGACGCGCTACGGGGTGCCGCGCGGGCTCGCCACCGCGCTCACCGCGATCCTCGGCTTCGTCATCATGGGGCTGGTCGGCTGGTTCGTGGTCTGGCAGGTCCAGGAGAACATCGACAACCTCTCCAACCAGATCCAGGACGGCATCGACGAGCTGCGCAAGTGGCTCCTCAAGGGCCCGTTCCATGTGACGGACAAGCAGATCAACGAGATCGCGAAGAACCTCCGCGAGGCGATCGGCGCGAACACGGACCAGATCACGTCGGCCGGCCTGCAGGGCGTGACGGTCATCGTCGAAGCCCTCACCGGCATCCTGCTCACGATGTTCTCGACCCTCTTCCTGCTCTACGACGGCAAGCGGATCTGGGAGTGGTCGCTCAAGCTCGTCCCGGCCGCCGCCCGGACCGGCGTCGCGGGCGCGGGTCCGCGCGCCTGGCGCACACTCACGGCGTACGTCCGCGGCACGGTGATCGTCGCCCTGATCGACGCGACCTTCATCGGCCTGGGCATCTACTTCCTCGACGTCCCCATGGCCGTGCCGCTCGCCGTCTTCATCTTCCTCGGCGCGTTCATCCCCCTGGTGGGCGCGGTGATCTCCGGGGCGCTGGCGGTGGTGGTCGCGCTGGTGACCCAAGGTGTCTTCACCGCCGTCATGACCCTCGCCGTGGTCCTCGCCGTCCAGCAGATCGAGGGCCACATCCTCCAGCCCTTCATCCTCGGCCGCGCGGTCCGCGTCCACCCCCTGGCGGTCGTCCTCTCGGTCGCCGCGGGCGGCATGATCGCCGGCATCGGCGGAGCGGTCGTCGCGGTCCCGCTGGTCGCGGTGACCAACACGGTGGTCGTGTACCTGCGTTCGTACGCCCGCGAAGCGGACCTGCGCCACGCCCCGGAGCCCCGGGGCGCCACCGCGTTGGACGCGTCCCCGGCCCACCGCCTGACGCCGTAGCGGTTCTTCCACCGTTCACGGGATTGCGCGGCAGGAGCCGGCGGGACGAACGAAACACTCGGGGCCCCGCCCACCACACAGGTGAACGGGGCCCTGAAAGCTCAAGCGGGTACGGACTACTCGGCGAGAACGGCCTCGGCGTCCAGCGTGGCACCGACCGCCTGGAGGACGGCCGCGATCTTGAACGCCTCCTGGATCGTCTCCCGGTCGACGCCCGCCTTGCGGAGCACCTGCTCGTGGGAGTCGAGGCACTGGCCGCAGCCGTTGACGGCGGAGACGGCGAGCGACCACAGCTCGAAGTCGACCTTGTCCACGCCCGGGTTGCCGATGACGTTCATCCGCAGACCGGCCCGCAGGGTCCCGTACTCCGGGTCGGAGAGCAGGTGCCGCGTCCGGTAGAAGACGTTGTTCATCGCCATGATCGCGGCGGCCGACTTGGCGGCCGTGTACGCCTCGGGCGACAGCTGGGCCTTCGCCTCGGGCTCCAGCTCACGCAGCACCCGCGGTGAGCGCGAGGCGATGGCGCAGGCCAGCACGGTGCCCCACAGCTGCTGCTGCGGAAGGTCACTGTTGCCGATCACCGAACCGAGGTTCAGGCGCAGGTCCTTGGCGTAGTCCGGTACGGCGGACTTCAGTTCGTCGAGGGCCATGGAAGGTCACTCACCGGCCAGCAGCGCGACCGGGTCGAGGGTGTTCTCGCCCTTGGTCCAGTTGCACGGGCAGAGCTCGTCCGTCTGGAGAGCGTCGAGGACCCGCAGGACCTCCTTGGGGTTACGGCCGACGGAACCGGCGGTCACCATGGAGAACTGGATCTCGTTGTTCTGGTCGACGATGAAGACGGCGCGCTTGGCGAAGCCGTCCTCGCCCTCGATGCCGAGGTCACGCATGAGCTCGTGCTTCGAGTCGGCCATCATCGGGAAGGGCAGGTCACGCAGGTCGTCGTGGTCCTTGCGCCAGGCGTGGTGCACGAACTCGGAGTCGCCGGAGAAGCCGAGGACCTGGGCGTCACGGTCGGCGAACTCCTCGTTCAGCTTGCCGAAAGCGGCGATCTCGGTCGGGCACACGAAAGTGAAGTCCTTGGGCCACGCAAAAACGATTTTCCACGAGCCCTCGTAGGTCTTGTGGTTGATCGTCTCGAACTCCTTGCCCTTCTCCAGCGAGACGCAGGCAGCCAGTTCGAACTCGGGGAACTTGTCACCGACAGTGAGCACACGCTCTCCTTGTAGCGAGGGATCGCCCCTTTTGAGGACTTTTCCCTTGGGTTGGACGAACTTGATGTTGGCACAGGCTGCATTGATCCGGGAAATAGCTACACTCGGTCGGGTTGATCGGATGCGACTATCAGTGACCGTCGGTGAAACGGCGCGGAGGGAGAGGTGCGGCCATGGCGAGCTCCACCGGCGGGACCGGCGCCGCCGGCAGGACGGGTTCCCCCCTCGGCAGAGCGGGAGCCGTCGGCAGAGCGGGCGGCAAGGGGAACGGCCGCCGCCGGCCCAGCCTCGCGCAACTGCGCGCCTTCGCCGCCGTGGCCGAGTACCTGCACTTCCGTGACGCGGCCGCCGCGATCGGCATGAGCCAGCCCGCACTCTCCGGCGCGGTCTCCGCGCTGGAGGACATCCTCGGGGTGACCCTGCTGGAGCGTACGACCCGCAAGGTGCTGCTGTCGCCCGCCGGCGAGCGTCTCGCCGTACGCGCCAAGGCGGTGCTGGACGAGGTCGGCGCGCTGATGGAGGAGGCGGAGGCCGTGCGCGCGCCGTTCACCGGGGCGCTGCGCCTCGGCGTCATCCCCACCGTGGCCCCCTACCTCCTGCCCACCGTCCTGCGGCTCGTCCACGACCGCTACCCCGACCTCGACCTCCAGGTGCACGAGGAACAGACGGCCAGCCTGCTGGAGGGCCTCACGGTCGGACGGCTCGACCTGCTGCTGCTCGCCGTACCCCTCGGCGTGCCCGGTGTGGTCGAACTCCCGCTGTTCGACGAGGACTTCGTGCTGGTGACCCCGCTCGACCACTGGCTGGGCGGCCGGGAGGGCATTCCACGCGAGGCGCTGCGCGAACTCCGTCTCCTGCTGCTCGACGAGGGCCACTGCCTGCGCGACCAGGCCCTGGACATCTGCCGTGAGGCCGGACGCGCGGACGCCCCCGTCACCACCACCGCCGCGGGCCTGTCGACCCTCGTCCAGCTCGTCGCCGGCGGTCTCGGCGTGACGCTGCTGCCGCGCACCGCCGTCAAGGTGGAGACGACCCGCAGCGATGAACTCCTCACCGGGTACTTCGCGGATCCGGCGCCCACCCGGCGGATCGCGCTCGCGATGCGGGCGGGTGCCGTGCGGGGCAGCGAGTACGAGGAACTGGCGGCGGCCCTGCGTGAGGCGCTGCGCCCGCTGCCCGTACGGGTGTTGGGTGCGGAGGCCTGAACCGCCGTGCATAGTCGGTCATTCGAACGACCGATAAGGCCCTTCGGCAGGCGGGATATTTCAACTTCCGTCAGGTAGTGCGACTCTCGCTGGGATATACGCCCCCGGCTGATACACATACTCCCTCAGTGTGAATCATCAGGCGTCAGTGCGAAGCGCCGGACGTTCCAAGGGGAGTGATGTCGGCCATTCGGGATTCCCTTGGCAGGGTCGGATACGACCTGCTGTCGCGCGCGCTGAGCGAATGCCAGGGCACCCGGGCGACGGGGAAACTGCGCGTGTCCGGAAAGCCCGGGGGAGTTTTCCATCTCCGTGACGGCTGCGTCGTCGCCGTCGAAAGTCCGGGCGCACCCGGCCCCGAGGCGCGATTGCTGCGCTCCGGCCGCGTCAGCGGCGAGCAGTGGGCCGAACTGCTCCGGGAGGCAGGGGCCACCCGGTGGCCCCAGGCCGGGCTGATCGCCCACGGCTACGCGGGGGCCGCGCAGCTCCGGGTCGTCTGCATGATGGCGATGCAGGACGCGGCGTTCGCCGTGGTGGCCGGTGACGTGGAGGCGTGCGACCCGCTCGACGCCGCCTTCGAGCCGTACGCGACGGTGGCCCTCGGGGAGGCGCCGGGGCGGTTGTTGCAGGACGCGGCGAGGAAGCTCGCGGCCGTCGCCGCCCTGCCGCAGCCCGTACGACCGGACCGCGAACGTCCCGTGCCCGCCGACGTGTCGGACGAGATACGCGAGCAACTACCGCCCTCGCAGAAGGAGTTGCTGACCCACGCCGACGGCCGGCGGACCGCCCGGGACATCGCCTTCGCGACCGGCCTCGGCGCCTACACCGTGACGGTGGGGATGGCCCGCATGCTCGGCGAGGGTCTGCTGGAGCTGCCGGGGGAACCGGCCTCGGCCGCCCCGGTCACCGTGCGCGTTCCGCCGGCCGGCGCGCTCCGGCAGCGACCCTCGGCCGCCCCCGCGATGGACTCCACGGTGTTCTCGGCCCTGGCCTCCGCGGTGGGCTCCGAAGTGACCCCGGCACCGGAGTCCCGGGCGGCTTCCGTCCCGCTTCCCGGAGCGAGCGCTCCGCCTCTGCCGCGCCGTGAGCCCGGAGAGAGCGCTCCGTCCCTGCCCCGCCGTGAGCCCGGCGCGAGCGGAATCACCGAAACACTCGCCCCCGAAAGGGCCGCGGCGAGCTGGAGAGGGTTCTTCCGTCTGCGGCACCGGATCTGGACCCCGGATTCCGGTACCTGAAACCGCATGCCTGTCATCCATCGAATGCGTCCGATCACCAGGGAGTTCACTATATGAATCACGAGGCATTGGCCAAGGAAATGAGAGGCCTCCGGGAACGGGTGACCGGAATCACCGATACGGCGGTGGCGGCCGCCGACGGAATGCTCATCGCGGCCGACACCGCCGACACCATCGACCCGGAGAGCCTCGCCGCGATCGCCGCCGCGGGCCTCGGCATCGCGCGCCGCGCGACCGCCGTGACCGCTCGGGGCGCGTTCCGCCAGACCGTGACCTACGGCAGCCAGGGCCTCGCGGCCTTCTACGCGGTCGGTGACACCGCGCTGATGATCGTCCTCGGTGACGAGGGCATCGACCTCGAACGGCTCCACGAGCAGACCCGGCCGGCCCTCGGCCGTATCGGGTCGATCCTCGAAGGCGCCGACCCCGACCCGCTCGACGGGAGCCCGACCGCGGCCGACCCGCTCGTCGGAGCTGTGACCGAATCCGCGACCGAAGGGGTATGACGACATGGCCACCAAGCGAATGACGCCGGGTTTCTCCGACCAGATCATGGGCCTGGTCAAATCACTGCGCACCGACGCGCCGGACTGCGTCGCCTCCGGAGCCGTCGACATGTCGACCGGAATGCTGCTGTCGTACGAGACCGTCGACAACCATCCACCGGAGGTCCTGGACCTGCTCGCGGGCGCGACCCTCGACCTGTTCCAGGGACGCACGGTCCAGATGATCGAGGACGTCTTCAAAGAACGCCGCGGCATCGAGTCCGACACGCACTTCTTCCAGGAGATCCTGGTCAACAGCGACAACCTCACGCATCTGTTCGTGCGCATGAACGACCAGCAGGACGTGGTCGCCGTGGTCGTCTGCCGCAAGGCGGTGAACGTGGGCATGCTCTTCGCCCAAGTCCGGCGCGTGGTACGGGAGTACAGCATCTGAACGTGAACCGGTGGCCCTCCCGGGCGGGGAGGGCCACCGGCGGCGGCGCGTGACGCGGGCGGCGTCCTACTCCGTGCGGAGTCCGTCCGGCCGCATCAGGCGGATCAGCGGCGGCAGACTGAGCAGCGTCACCAGGAGCACGACTCCCGCTCCGATGCCGGTCATCGACAGCACGCTCGCCCAGTCCACGCTCACCGAGGTGCCCGTCATCTTCAGCAGGACCGTGCCGAGCGTGAGCCCGACGACCGACGCGAGGGCGAGCCCCAGGGCGATCGGGATCGCGGTCTGCCACAGCACCGACATGCTCAGGGTGCGGCGCCGGGTGCCGAAGGCGACCAGCGCCGACAGCAGCTTCTTGCGCTCGCGGAGCTGCTCCAGCTGGGAGACGAGCAGGCTCGCGCCGATCAGCACGAGAACGCAGGTCGCACCGACGAACAGCCCGGTACGGATGGACGTGAACTTCTCGGACCGGGTCGTCGCCGTCCAGGCGCTGGCGTCGGCCAGCGGGTCGATCCGCACCGCGCTGTTGCGGACGAGTTCACGGACGTCCGGCACCGACTCGTCGAGCTGGAGGTAGACCGTCCCGCGCGTGACGGACGCGGCCCGCTCGGGCAGCGCGCCCGGCGTGAACAGGAAACCGCCGCGCTCGTCGCCCGACGGGTCCTCGCGCGAGTCCGCCCGCTTGACGCCCTTCGGCACCGTCCAGGCGATCTCCTCGCCCTTGACGGACGAGCCGTAGGAAGGGTCGAGGTAGAGCTTGGTGCCGGCCTTGTCGAGCTCCGCGGTGGTCGTGTCCCACTTGGCGTTCTCCACCGCGAAGATGTCGCCGTCCTTGCAGGAGGGCAGCTCGGCCGCCTCCAGCAGGGCCGCGCAGTCGCCGACCGTCACGGACGACTGGCGCTCGGGTTCGAAGCGCGCGTCGCCCAGTTCGGTCCGTCCGAGGGCGGTCGTGTGGGTGACGCCCTTGGTCCCGGACATCTGCCGGACCGCTTCGTCCAGCGGCACCTTGGCCGGTACGGCGACGGACATCTGGGCGCGTGTGAGGTCGTTCTTGCTGACCTTGGTGTAGTCGCCGTCGACCCCGGCGAACAGCATCTGCAGGGCTATCGCTCCGGCCACCGCGACCGCGATGCCGTTGACCATACGAGCCGCTGTGCCGCTGCTCAACTGGAGCCTGCGGACGGCCAGCTGCCAGGCGATACCACCGGAGTTCAGCCGGGCGACGACCGCCTCGACCACCCAGGGCAGCAGCGCGGTGATGCCGACCAGGAGCAGGATGACGCCGCCGACGACGAGGTACTGGTTGAAGTCGCCGTTGGACCGCCCCTGCCCGATCATCGGGTAGAGCATCGCGAGGCCGCCCAGCGGCAGCAGCAGCCGCCACCACAGCCGGCGCCGCGAGGGCCGGGCGGTGCGCACCACGCCGAGCGGTTCGATGACGACGCCGCGCAGCGCGAAGAGCGTCACCGCGACCGCGGCGGCCGGGACGGCGAGGGCCACCAGCGCCACCAGGGCGGGCGTCGGATTGAGGTCGCTCGGGAAGACGCTGATCCTGAAGAGATTGATCAGGCCCACCAGTTGGCGCCCGATCAGGAAGAACCCGGCGCCGAGGACCAGTCCGACCAGCGCCCCGGCCAGCGCCTCGCCGGCCGCGATCCGCCGGGCCATCCGCCCGTCCGCGCCGACCAGCCGCAGCGCCGCCAGCCGGCGGTCGCGCCGCTCGCCGCCGAACCGTACGGCCGCGGCGATGAAGACGCCGACGGGCATCAGCAGCACCACGAAGACGATCAGCACGAGCAGCAGCAGGACGGGGTCCATCGCCTCGGACTGCCCGCTGGAGCCGAACGCGTCGATGCGTTCGATGCGGCCGGTGCTCAGACCGGTCGCGCCCAGGTCGTCGGCGCCCGCGTAGAAGGCGAGTTCGTGCGGACCGATGAGCCCGCTGTCGGCGATCGTGCCGCTGACGCGGTAGTCGAGCCTCTCGCGCAGGAGCTTGCCGTCCGGGGACTTCAGCAACCGGTCGAGCGCGGGCGAGACGACCATGTCGCCGACCGCGGGGAACGTGGACAGGCCCGGCGGCAACGGCGCGCGGGACCCGTCGGGTTCGAGCAGCCGGCCGCGTACGTCCTCGTCGCGGAAGGTGGTGTCCGCGGACGCGACGAGCAGCGTACGGTCGGACTTCTTCTTGACCACCGAGCTGTACGTCATGTCGTTGCGGTCGCGCTCCCGGTCGTGCCGGGAGGCCAGCGCGCTGGGGATCGCCGTGGTGAGCAGCAGCAGCGCCACCCCGAGCCCGACCCCGACGGCCGTCAGCAGAACCCGCACCCAGGCCTCGCGGCCCCCCGTCACCGCGAACCTGGCGCCCATGGTGAGGTCGCGGGACCACTGGCGGGCACTCATACGATCCGCTCCATGTCCCTGGATTTTCCGTCCCGTACGACGATCTCGCGGTCCGAGTACGCGGCCACGCGCGCCTCGTGCGTGACCAGCACGACGGCGGCGTTCGTCGAGCGAGCCGCCTCGGTCAGCAGCTCCATCACGCGCTCGCCGTTGAGGGAGTCGAGCGCGCCGGTCGGCTCGTCGGCGAACAGCACCCGCGGGTCGGTGACCAGCGAACGGGCGACCGCCACGCGCTGTCCCTGACCGCCCGAGACCTCACCGGGCCGCTTGCCCTTGAGATCGTCGACCTCCAGCCGCTCCATCCACGACAGCGCGACGCGCTCGGCGTCCTTGCGGCCCTTGCCGTTCAGCCGCAGCGGCAGCGCGACGTTCTCCACACAGGTCAGCTCCGGCACGAGCTGGCCGAACTGGAAGACGAACCCGAACTCGGAGCGGCGCAGCGCACTGCGCTGGGCGTCGTTCATCGTCGCCATCTCGTGGCCGTTGTACGTGATCGAGCCGGAGTCGGGTGTGACGATCCCGGCGAGACAGTGCAGCAGGGTGGACTTGCCGGAGCCTGAGGGACCCATCACGGCGACGACCTCGCCGGGGTGGATGGAGAACGCGGCACCGTCCAGCGCGGTGGTCGGGCCGTACGTCTTGCGCAGTTCCGACGCGGTGAGCAGGGAACCCGGAGGAGGGGTGGTCATGGTCATCGGGTCACCGCCTCGGCGAGCTTGTCGAGGCGCGCGGCGGTCAGTTCCAGCCAGCGCAGATCGGCCTCCAGGTGGAACAGGGCGTGGTCGCAGATCAGTTGATCGGCCAGGTCGCCCTTGCGCTTGCGTTCGGTCAGCATGCGCATCATCCGCAGATGCTCCGAACGCTGGGTGTCGAGGAGCTCGCTCGCGTCGCGGTGCGTCAGCAGGGCGAGGACGACCTTCGTGTACAGGGTCGACTGGAGATAGGGCTCGGGCTTCTCCGGCGTCGCGAGCCAGCGCTGCACGTCGGTGACCCCGGCTTCGGTGATCGCGTACCGCTTGCGCTCGGGCCCGCCGCCCGCCTCGATCCCGTCGACCTCGACGAGTCCGTTCTTGAGCAGCCGTGACATCGTCGAGTAGACCTGGCCGTAGTGCAGTGGCCGGTCGTGACCGAACTTCTCGTCGAAGGCCCGCTTCAGGTCGTAACCGTGGCGTGGCCCGGACTCCAGGAGCCCTAGGAGCGTGTGACCGATGGACATGCGGAGCACTCTACACAGCGTGTATACGCAGTGTGTATACACGCCGCGTAGAGGTCATGACGGAGAGGAACCTGAGGGCGAGACGTGGCTGGTCACGGCCGATTGTCACGGTTCTGAACCAGCCCGTAGGGCGCTCGGGAGCGAGTGAGAAGCGCGAAGCCGTGCGTCCGGGAGCGACCCCGGCCACTGGGGCGGGCCCTCGGGGCGGAGCCGGGGATGGGACGGCGGCGGCGGCGGTGCCGGGGATGGGGCGGAGGCGGTGGAGGCGGGGATGGGGCCGCGGCGGAGGCGGTGGAAGAACCGCGACCGCGCCTACCTCTCCCGGTCCTCGCGATCCTCCGGGTCCCCGGCGACCGGCGGCCGACCCCGGCGGGGAATCGGCCCCGCCCCGCCGGGCAGCCGCCCGGCCTCGGCGAGCGCGCGGCGCAGCAGGAACTCGATCTGAGCGTTGGCCGAGCGCAGTTCGTCGCCCGCCCACCGGGCCAGAGCCTCGTACACCAGCGGATCGAGGCGCAGCAGCACCTGCTTGCGCTGTTGAGAAGCATGGGACGACATGGAAGATCCCCCGTTTCCTGCGGGATAACTTCGGTCTATCGAAGTGTTATCACTTTATCCAGCATGGCAACCTTCTGCCCTTCCCGCTCGTCGGTTTCGTTGGGGCATGTGCGCAAGGCGTGCTGATTGTCACGTCCGGAAAAGACCGGATCGGCGGCCCTTTGTCATAGCGCGCGGTGTTAGCTTGCTGAGCTGACCTGAGCGACGAACTTGTGTTCCACACGAGAGTGAAGCGGAGCGGATCGACCCATGGGACGAGCTGAAGAGAGACGAGCGCGGCAGGCGCAGGGCCGCCGCGCGGCGCCCCAGCGCTCGTCGGGGCACGAGTCGGCGGGCCCGGCGTCCGGCGCGAAGGCGGGCGGCAAGGTCCGCCGCACCGGCATACGCCGGTTCGTGAACTGGAAGACGGTCCTCGGGACGTTCTTCGGCCTCTGCCTGCTCGGCATGGGCGCCTTCATCGTGCTCTACATGGTCGTGTCCGTGCCCGAGGGCAACGCGGCCGCGAAGCGGCAGAGCAACATCTACAAGTACAGCGACGGCGAGCTCCTCGGGCGCACCGGCAAGGTCAACCGAGAGATCGTCGACCTGACCAAGGTGCCCAAGGGCGTCCAGAAGACCTTCGTCGCCGCCGAGAACAAGTCGTTCTACAAGGACTCGGGCGTCGACCTCAAGGGCACCACCCGAGGTCTGATCAACACCCTCTCCGGCAAGGGCAAGCAGGGTGGTTCGACGATCACCCAGCAGTACGTCAAGAACTACTACCTCAGCCAGGACCAGACCGTCACGCGCAAGCTGAAGGAACTGGTCATCTCGTTGAAGGTGGACCGCAAGAAGTCCAAGGACGACATCCTCGCGGGCTACATCAACACCAGCTACTACGGCCGCAACGCGTACGGCATCCAGGCGGCGGCGCAGGCCTACTACCAAGTCGACGCCAGCAAGCTCAAGGTCGAGCAGGGCGCCTACCTCGCCTCGCTGCTCCAGGCTCCGAGCCAGTACGACTGGGCGGTCGCCTCGAAGGTCGGCAAGAGGCTGGTCGAGGCCCGCTGGAACTACACCCTCGACAACATGGTCGAGCAGGGCTGGCTCGACTCGGGCAAGCGCGCGGGCATGAAGTTCCCGGTCCCCAAGGACCCGAAGGGCGCCCCCGGCATGGAGGGTCAGACCGGCTATCTGGTGTTCCAGGCCGAGGCCGAGCTGGCCAAGCAGCTCGTCGCCCAGGACGCCGCGGCCGACCTGGACGACGCCCACGCTCTCATCGACGCGGGCGGCTGGACCATCACGCTCAACATCGACAAGAAGAAGCAGACCCTGCTGGAGAAGACGGTCAAGCAGCAGCTCACCAGCAAGCTGGACCCGAAGAAGCGCAAGGTCGACGCCAACATCCAGGCCGGTGCCGTGTCGGTCGACCCCAAGACCGGCAAGGTCCTCGCGATGTACGGCGGCAAGGACTACTTCAAGCACTACGTCAACAACGCGACGCGCCGGGACTACCAGGCCGCCTCGACGTTCAAGCCGCTGATCCTCGCGGCCGCCCTCGCCGAGGAGGCCAAGACGCGCTCCGGCAGGCCGATCACCGCGAACACGATCTACGACGGCACCAGCCGCCGTCCCGTCGTGGGCAGCAACATCGCCTTCGCGCCGCCGAACGAGGACGAGCACAACTACGGCGACGTCACCGTGCAGACCGCGATGAACAAGTCCATCAACTCCGTCTTCGCGCAGATGGGCGTCGACGTCGGCATGGACGAGGTGCTGAAGGTCGCCGGCGAGCTCGGCATGAACACCAAGGGACTCCAGGCCGTGCCCGCGCAGACCCTCGGCTCCATGGGCGCGAGCCCGCTGGAGATGGCGGGCGTGTACGCCACGCTCGACAACCACGGCAAGAAGGTCACCCCGGCGATCGTCGCCTCGGCCGAGCACAAGGACCGTACGGTCACGATGCCGGACCCGACCGGCGAGCGGGTCATCAGCGAGGAGGCCGCCGACACGGTCACCTCGGTGCTGACCGGCGTGGTCGACGACGGTACGGCCCGGCTCTCGGTGCGGGACAACCCGAACCGCGACGGCCAGCAGGTCGCCGGCAAGACCGGTACGTCCGACAACAACAAGTCGGCCTGGTTCACCGGCTACACGCCGAACCTCGTCACCTCGGTCCTGCTGTTCGGCGAGGACGCGAAGACCCACGCCCAGGTCTCCATGAAGGGCGCCACGGGCCTCTTCGCGGAGGGCGGCCGTGTCAACGGTGGTGGCTTCCCGGCGAAGATCTGGGCGGCGTACACCTTCGACGCGATGGGTGGCCGGGTCACGAAGTTCGACCTCGACACCACGTCGGGTGCGGCGGTGGCGCCGACCGAGCTCCCCACCTTCACCCAGACACCGTCCAGCACGCCGTCGTCGACGCCGACCACCGAGGAACCGTCGTCGGAGCCGCCCACCAGCAGCAGCCCGCCGACCCCCACGGACGAGCCGACGACGACCGCGCCGACGACGACGAGCCCGTCCACGCCGTCGGAGACAGCCACCGACGGCATCCCGGACAATCCGTTCGACCAGAGCAGTGAGCAGTGACGAGGCGCGTAGGCACCTGACGCCAAGCGCGTAGGAGGGGGCACCCGGAACTCCGGGTGCCCCCTCTTCTCGTCCGCTCGTCCGCTCGTCGGGTCAGCCCCCGTTGACGCTGTGCGCGATCCGGTCGCCGATCTCCTTGTCCACGGCGCGCCAGTACTGGACGGCGCGGTCCAGCACCGGGCGGGACACGCCGTCCTTGAGATGGCCGCTCACGTTCCCCACCAGCCGGTCGCGGGCCGCGTCGTCGAGGACCTGGCGGACCATCGTGCCCGCCTGGCCCCAGTCGTCGTCCTCGCGGTGCGGCTTGTACGCCTCGCGCACCAGCTCACCGGCGGTCTGCCAGCTCGCGGGGTCACCGAACCGCCCGTGGTCGGCCGCCGGACCGCCGTAGGAGTTGGGCGCGTAGGGACGGGCCGCGTTCGACGGCTCGTAGCGCATCGGACCGTCCTTGGCGTACGAGCTCACCGGGGAGTGCGGCCGGTTGGGCGGCAGCTGGGCGTAGTTGGGGCCGATCCGGTACCGGTGGGTGTCGGGGTACGAGAACAGCCGGCCCAGCAGCATCTTGTCCGGTGAGGGCCCGATGCCCGGCACCATGTTCGAGGGCTCGAAGGCGGCCTGCTCGATGTGGACGAAGTAGTCCTCGGGGTTCCTGTGCAGGACCATGCGGCCCACGTCGATCAGCGGGTAGTCGCCGTGCGGCCAGACCTTGGTCAGGTCGAACGGGTTGAACCGGTAGTCCGCCGCGTCCTCGAACGGCATGATCTGGACCTTCAGCCGCCAGCTCGGCGCGTTCCCGGACTCGATCGACTCGTACAGATCCCGGCGGTGCAGGTCGGGGTCCGTCCCCGCCAGCTCGTCGGCCTCGGCCTGGGTGAGGAAGTCGACGCCCTGGTCGGTCTTGAAGTGGTACTTCACCCAGAACCGCTCACCGCCGCCGTTGATCCACATATAGGCGTGGGAGCTGTAGCCGTTCATGTTGCGGTACGTCTTCGGGATGCCGCGGTCGCCCATCAGCCAGGTCACCTGGTGCGCCGATTCGGGCGAGAGCGTCCAGAAGTCCCACTGCATGTCGTGGTTGCGCAGCCCCGTCGCCGGGTGGCGCTTCTGCGAGCGGATGAAGTCCTGGAACTTGATCGTGTCGCGGACGAAGAAGACCGGGGTGTTGTTGCCCACCATGTCGTAATTGCCGTGCTCGGTGTAGAACTTCAGCGCGAAGCCGCGGGGGTCGCGCCAGGTGTCGGGCGAGCCCTGCTCACCGGCGACGGTCGAGAAGCGGGCCAGCATCTCGGTGCGCCTGCCGGGCTGGAAGAGGTCGGCCCTGGTGAACTGACCGACGTCGTTGGTCACTTCGAAGAATCCGTACGCGCCACTGCCCTTGGCGTGCACCACCCGCTCGGGGACCCGCTCCCGGTTGAACTGCGCCATCTTCTCGATGAGGTAGTGGTCCTGGAGCAGGATCGGGCCGTCGGGTCCGACGGTGAGCGAGTGTTCGTCGCTCTCCACCGGAACCCCGACGTTGTTCGTGGTGTACGGAGCCTTCCGGGATGCCTGCGTCACGAGCGTCCTCCCGTCGGAGATGAAGATCGTCAGGTCGCTTCGCTCACCCCAGCAGTCAACGCCGCCGACACCATGTCGGCAACATGGGACGGGGCCCTGTACCGGCAGGGTCCGATGCCGACACGGTCCAATGCCGGCACGGGCCGGCACCGGTTCGGCGTCGGCACGGCCGGCACCGGTTCAGCGTCGGCCCGCCGGGGCGAGGCCGGACGAGTACCCGGTCAGTTCCGGTTCAACTCGAACCAGACGACCTTTCCCGTACTCAGCCGGGTCGCCCCCCACCGCCGTGCCAGCCGGTTCACCAGGAACAGCCCGCGACCGTCCTCGTCCGTGGCCCGCGCCTGTCGCAGCCGCGGCAGCTGCGGCACATCGTCACCGACCTCGCAGCGCAGGACGTCCGTCCGCAGCAGCCGCAGCGTCACCGGCCGGGACGCGTAACGCACCGCGTTCGTCACGACCTCGCTGACCAGCAACTCCACGGAGTCGGTCATGTCCTCCATGCCCCAACGGGCCAGCGCGCGCCGCGCCAGGCGGCGGGCCCGGCCGGGCGCCGCGTCCTCCGGCTCCAGGAACCAGTACGCGACATCGCTCGGCGCGATCCCGTCGAACCGCGCCGCGAGCAGCGCGATGTCGTCGTCCCGGTCACCCGGGCCGAGCATGTCCAGCACCTCGTCGCACAGCGCTTCCAGCGGCGGCGGATGATCGGGCCCGGTGAGCGCCGCGACCGCCGCGAGTTTCTCCCGCAGCTGCTCTATGCCCGTCCAGACGTCCCTGAGCCGCGACTCGACCAGCCCGTCGGTGTACAGCAGCAGCGTCGCCCCGGCCGGCGCGTCCAGCTCCACCGCCTCGAAGTCGACCCCGCCCACGCCGATGGGAGCACCCGGCGGCACCCGCAGCACCTCGGCCCGCCCGCCCAGGTGCAGCAGCACCGGCGGCGGATGGCCCGCGTTGGCGATGGTGATCCGGTGCGACACCGGGTCGTAGACGGCGTACAGGCAGGTCGCCATGCGGTCGGTGCCGAGCCGCTGCGCCTGCTCGTCGAGATGGTGCAGCACCTCCTGCGGCGGCAGATCGAGCCCGGCGAGGGTCTGCGCCGTCGTCCGCAGCTGGCCCATGATCGCCGCCGACGTCATGGAGTGGCCCATCACGTCACCGACGACCAGGGCGACCCGGCTGCCCGGCAGCGGGATCGCGTCGTACCAGTCGCCACCCACCCGCGCCGTCTCCGCGGCCGGCAGATAGCGGGACGCGAGCCGTACACCCGTGGGCCGCGGCAGCGTCTCGGGCAGCATCGTGCGCTGGAGCTCGTCGGCGATGTACGCCTCACGGCCGTACAGCACCGCCTTGTCGATGCCGAGCGCGCTGTGCGTGGCGAGCTGCGCCGCGACCAGCAGATCGTCCGCCTCGAAGGCGAGCCGCTCCGGGCGGCGCAGGAACAGCGCCGCGCCGATCACCCGGCGCCGGCCGCGCAGCGGGGCGAGGATCGCGCGCTGCCCGCTCGGGACCGGCAGATCGTCGCCGAGCAGCTCGGGCAGCGCGGCCCGGGCGGCGGGCGCGTCCGCGAACACCGGCCGCACCCCGCGCAGGACCTCGGCGAGCGCGCCACCGGGACGCACCTCGCACAGCTCGGCCGTCATCGCCGACAGCTCACTGGGCTCCGGCCGCAACGCGGACAGGAAGCCGCTCTCGGTGTCCCGCTCCTCGGGAATCCGGTCGGTGCGCCGCAGCCGCAGCACGAGGGGACCCGTCGGCCGCTCGTCGCCGACCGGCAGCGGGTCGCGCAGATAGACGAGGATCGCGTCCGAGAAGGTCGGCACGGTGGCCCGGCACAGCCCCATCACGATCTCGTCGAGGTCGATGCCCCGGGCGATCCGCCGGGTCGCGGCGCCCACGAAGCGCAGCCGGTCCCCGTCGCGCCGCATCGGCATGGGGCCGCCCTGCGGCAGGCTCTTCCCGGTACGGCGCTCCTTGCCGCCGGAGGTCCGCGAGGACCGGTCCTGCTCGGCGTCCGGCTGGATCGGGATGCTCTCCGGCGCCGGGCGGGGGCGGTGCGGATCGGGTTCGGCCGCCGAGGGCTGGGAGTGCTCCGCACCGGGCCCGGGAGGGGCGGGTGACGGCGAGGACGCGTCCGTGCCGGAGGACGCGGACCTACCGGCGTCGGCGGACGCCGAAGCGTCGGCCTTGCCGCGCTTGCCGCGCGGCGTGGCCGTACCCGAACTCCTCGGCGCGTCGCCCGTACGGGCCTGTACCGGTAACGCTCCGGAGCCCGGCAGCTGGGAGGTCTGTTCCGAGGTACGCAGGAGCGCCCCGCGAGGGTCCGCGGGGGCGGGCGGCCGGCCGGCGCCGCTCTGCCGGCGCTCGTGCGAGGTGGGGTGCTCCGTCACGCGTGTCGAATCCATCCGTCCGGGGCTGCGCGCCGTGCGTGCAGTTCGTCCCGCAGCCCCGATACCCGGAATGTGTGCCCCAGGAACGGATTCTGCGCGTCGTCAGGGCCGGGACCGACGGCAAGGACCGCCGTCGCCCGGCACGGTACGGCCCGCACACGGCCGGAAACGATCCGTGCCGACAAGGGGGCGGTGGCCGAAGCCCTCGCCCGCGCGGCCGTCGTGGCGAGCCCGCGCGGTGCGGCCGGTCCCTGGCCGGTCACGCCGCCGTACGCCTCGTACCCCTCGCTCACGTCCTGCCGCCCCTCGGTGACATATGGTCAAGCCCGGCTCATCCTGCGGGAGTTGCTGCTGCCGTGCGCCCTTGCGGAAGACGATCCTACGGTTGTACCACGGGGGCGCATCAAGGGTCTCATGAGGACACGTGCGCGGGCGTACGGTCCCAGTCATCCGGCAGCGCGGGAACCGGCCAGCCCGGATCGGGCCTCCAGTGCTGCCATCCGTCCGAGAACGGCGCGCCCCAGGCGCGGATCACCTCGACCGCGGACCACCCCGCCTCCCGCACGCGTGTCGCCAGTTGAGCATCCATCAGTCCGGCCCGTTGCGCCATCGCGAACTCGTCCTCGTCGAGCCATCGCCAAGTCCGGTCCGGGTGGACCGAGATGTCGAGGAAGTGATCCTCGGAGTCCACCCCGCCCGCCCAACGGGCCAGCGGAGCCTCCAGGTTCACGTACCAGTTCTTGAAACGCCAGCCCTGGTCCCAGAACAGCCACACCGACCAGGCGTCGCCCGGCCGCGCCAGCTTCAGCACCCCGGTCCCGAACCAGCGGTCGCGCCGCACCGCGCGCGGTTTGGTGTAGCGCGACTCCAGCGGCTCCCCGTGCACCGGCGAACCGTCGGCGAGCACGGGCTTCACGCACTCCGTGCCCGGCGCCATCCACACCGCGAGCAGGTCGGCGTCGTCGCGTGCGACCGTCACGGGACGGCAGATGTGGACGCGCTCGCCGGCGTTCTCCCGGTACCGCCACAGGATCTGACTCCCGGGCTCCCAGTACGCCGCCGGCCCGCCCGCTTCCGCCCGTCTCACCGCTCCACCCTCTGCCATGACCAGATATTAGGTGCCCCGGGCATACGACGCTGCGGCACGCGTCACGGTTCTCATCATCGGCGAACTGCTGTTACGGAGCCGTCATCAGGCGTTTCTCCTAGGGCACGGGCCGTTACGGGTGTGTCATCCGCAGGACATCCAACGCCTCGTCCAACTGCTCCAGGGTCAGGTCTCCGCGCTCCACGTAGCCGGACTCCAGCACCACCCGGCGAATCGTCTTCCGCTCCGCGAGTGCCTTCTTGGCGACCTTGGCGGCCTCCTCGTACCCGATGTACTTGTTCAGCGGCGTCACCACGGACGGCGACGACTCCGCGTACTCACGAGCCCGCTCGCGGTGCGCGACGATCCCGTCCACCGTGCGGTCGGCGAGCAGCCGCGAGACGTTCGCGAGCAGCCGGACCGACTCCAGGACGTTCTTGGCGATCACCGGCAGCATGACGTTGAGCTCGAAGTTCCCGGCCGCGCCCGCGGCGGCGACGGTCGCGTCGTTCCCCGTCACCTGGGCGGCGACCATCAGCACCGCCTCGGGAATCACCGGATTCACCTTGCCCGGCATGATCGAGGACCCCGGCTGGAGATCCGGGAGGCTGATCTCCGCCAGCCCGGTGCGCGGCCCGGAGGCCATCCACCGCAGATCGTTCGCGATCTTGGTCAGTCCGACGGCGATGGTCCTGAGCTGCCCGCTCGTCTCCACGATCCCGTCGCGCGCCCCCTGCGCCTCGAAGTGGTCGCGGGCCTCGGTCAGCGGCAGCCCGGTCGCCCGCGCCACCTCCGCGATCACCGCGGCGGAGAACCCGGGCGGCGTGTTGATCCCTGTCCCCACGGCCGTGCCCCCGAGCGGGAGTTCGGCCAGCCGCGGCAGCGAGGCCTCCAGCCGCTCGACCCCGTACCGCACCTGAGCCGCGTATCCCCCGAACTCCTGCCCCAGCGTCACCGGGGTCGCGTCCATGAGGTGGGTGCGCCCCGACTTCACCACATCGGCGAACTCCTGGGACTTGCGCCCGAGCGAGGCGGCGAGGTGCTCCAGCGCGGGGACGAGATCGCGGGTCACGGCGGCGGTCGCGGCGATGTGGATGGAGGACGGGAACACGTCGTTGCTCGACTGCGACGCGTTCACGTGGTCGTTGGGGTGGACGTCCCTGCCGAGACGCTCGGTGGCGAGCGTCGCGATGACCTCGTTGGTGTTCATGTTGGAGGACGTTCCGGAGCCCGTCTGGAAGACGTCGACCGGGAACTCCGCGTCCCAGCGCCCCTCGGCGACCTCCGCGGCCGCCTCCTGGATCGCCTCCGCGACATCCTTGTCGATCACGCCGAGGTCGCCGTTCACCTTCGCGGCGGCCGCCTTGATCCGGGCGAGAGCCTCGATGTGCGCGCGCTCCAGGCGCTGCCCCGAGATCGGGAAGTTCTCCACGGCCCGCTGTGTCTGCGCCCGCCACTTCGCCTCCGCGGGCACCCGCACCTCGCCCATGGAGTCGTGTTCGATCCGGTACGCGCCTTCGCCCTGGCCATCTGCCATCGGTGACACCTCCATGGGGGACAGCATCCCGGAGCCCCCGGGTGTTCCCGCCCGGCGCGCACGAAGCCGTTCGCCCGAGCGGCCCAGTGCCGGTACGGCCCGCGACGGACGAACGGCCGCCTCGTCGGCGGCCGTTCCCCTGGCTCGCAGCGCTTCACGCGCGCGTCACCCGTACGACGTCACCCGAAAGGTCGTACGTCGCACGGTCCGCACTACGCCAGCCCGGGGCCCCGCACCGGGATCGACGTGAAGGTCGGGGCGGGCGCCGGATCCTGGAAGAAGTCGTTGCCCTTGTCGTCGACGACGACGAACGCCGGGAAGTCCTCGACCTCGATCTTCCAGACGGCCTCCATGCCGAGCTCCTCGTACTCGACGACCTCGACCTTCTTGATGCAGTCCTGGGCGAGGCGCGCGGCCGGGCCGCCGATGGAGCCGAGGTAGAAGCCGCCGTGCGCGTCACAGGCGTCCGTGACCTGCTTGCTGCGGTTGCCCTTGGCGAGCATCACCTTGGAGCCGCCCGCCGCCTGGAACTGCTCGACGTAGGAGTCCATGCGGCCGGCGGTCGTCGGGCCGAAGGAGCCGGACGCGTAACCCTCGGGCGTCTTGGCCGGGCCCGCGTAGTACACCGGGTGGTCCTTCAGGTACTGCGGCATCTCCTCGCCCGCGTCCAGCCGCTCCTTGATCTTGGCGTGCGCGATGTCGCGCGCCACGACGAGCGGGCCGGAGAGCGAGAGCCGGGTCTTGACCGGGTACTTGGTCAGCGCGGCGAGGATGTCGTCCATCGGCTGGTTGAGGTCGATCCTCACGACGTCGCCGGCCTCGTCGAGGTGCTCGTCCGTGGTCTCCGGCAGGAAGCGCGCGGGGTCGGTCTCCAGCTGCTCCAGGAAGACGCCCTCGGCGGTGATCTTCGCGACGGCCTGACGGTCGGCCGAGCAGGAGACGGCGATCGCGACCGGGCAGGACGCGCCGTGCCGCGGCAGGCGCACCACGCGCACGTCGTGGCAGAAGTACTTGCCGCCGAACTGCGCGCCGATGCCGATCTTCTGCGTCAGCTCGAAGACCTTCTCCTCCAGCTCCTTGTCCCGGAAGCCGTGCCCGAGCTCGGAGCCCTCGGACGGAATCTCGTCCAGGTAGTGCGCGGAGGCG
This sequence comes from Streptomyces sp. NPDC002935, assembly GCF_040611295.1. Taxonomy (NCBI): domain Bacteria; kingdom Bacillati; phylum Actinomycetota; class Actinomycetes; order Kitasatosporales; family Streptomycetaceae; genus Streptomyces; species Streptomyces sp. NPDC002935. Next base: position 183,455 of record NZ_JBEXNW010000010.1, on the reverse strand, counting down.
TACTTCGCGGTCTTCAGCGCGTACTCGGCGCTCGTGCCGCCGACGACGATCGCCAGGTGGTACGGCGGGCAGGCGGCCGTCCCGAGGGAACGGATCTTCTCCTCCAGGAACTTCATCATGGAGCCCTCGTTGAGGACCGCCTTCGTCTCCTGGTAGAGGAACGACTTGTTGGCGGAGCCGCCGCCCTTCGCCATGAACAGGAACTTGTAGGCGCCGCCGTCCGTGGCGTACAGCTCGATCTGCGCCGGCAGGTTCGAGCCCGTGTTCTTCTCGTCCCACATGGTCAGCGGGGCCATCTGCGAGTAGCGCAGGTTCAGGTTCTGGTACGCGTCGTAGATCCCGCGCGAGAGCGCGGCCTCGTCACCGCCCTCGGTGAGCACGTTCTGACCGCGCTTGCCCATGACGATCGCGGTGCCGGTGTCCTGGCACATGGGCAGGACGCCCGCCGCCGCGATGTTCGCGTTCTTCAGCAGGTCCAGGGCGACGAACTTGTCGTTGCTCGACGCCTCGGGGTCGTCGATGATGCGGCGCAGCTGGGCGAGGTGCGCGGGCCGCAGATAGTGCTGGATGTCGTGGATGGCCTCCGTGGCGAGCTTGCGCAGCGCCTCCGGCTCCACCTTGAGGAAGGTGCGCCCGTCGGCCTCGAAGGTGGAGACACCCTCGGAGGTCACCAGCCGGTACGGGGTGGTGTCCTCTCCCTGGGGGAGCAGATCGGTGTACGCGAACTCAGGCATCTCGCCCATTCCTCACTCGACAGACAGCTTTTGGGGCTCGTTACGCCGCGGGCGCGCCCCGTCGGCTCACTCGCCGGAGGCCGGCCTTCGTCGGCAGCGTCCACCAGCGTAGAACCTGACAGGGACGCCGAGGCTGTGAGGTAAGGCTCAGTTCGGACACCGGACCGACGGCCCGGACGGATGGCGGGTTTTCCACAGGCGGCGGGCGAGGGGTAGTCGCGATCTATCGCGTTTGGGTACGCTGCTGCCGTGGACCTTCAAAAGCACCCCGACGCGACCCCCGCCACGGCGGCGAAGCCCGCCGAGCTGCGTGCCTCCGACGCCGACCGCGACCGGATCACCGACATCCTGCGCGAGGCCCTCGCCGAGGGGCGCCTGACGCCGGAGGAGCATGCCGAGCGGGTGGAGGGGGTGCTGGCCACAAAGACGGTGGGTGAGCTCGACCAGTTCGTCCGGGACCTGCCCGCCGCCCACACCGGCCGCGCGACCTCCTCGTACGGCTCGGCGCCCAACCGCCCCACCCAGGGCGCGATCCCGGTGGAGGCCGACGACAACGTGGTGGCGGTCTTCAGCGCCGCCGTCCGCAAGGGCCGCTGGCGAGCGGGCCGGCGCATCCACGCGTACGCGGTCTTCGGCAGTGTCGAGATCGACCTGAGCGAGGCGATCTTCGAGTACCAGCAGGTCGTGATCAAGGCGATCTCCGTCTTCGGCAGCGTCGAGATCCGGGTCCCGGAGAATGTCTCGCTGCGGGGCAACGGCGGCGGCGTGCTGGGCAACTTCGAGGTGGACACGCTGGATTCGGGCGACCCCGACGCGCCCGTGGTGTATGTCGACGGCCTGGCCGTCCTGGGGAACGTCGAGGCGCGGCCCAAGCGAGGCAAGCTGATCGCGGACATCCTCGACCGGGTCACCAGCCGGGTGAACGACCGGGTGGCCGACCGGGTGGACCGGAGCTTGCGCAAGCACCTGGATCGTTGACGCTTGTGAACGCGGCGGCGACGGACGCGCGGTGGTCCAGAGACGGACGATCGATCACGCGCGAGAAGGGCCGGGCTTCGGAACACAGTGCATAGGCGCGCGCACAGCGGGTAGGGCTTGCTGCATCCCCTCTTGGAGGGCGCCGTGGAACTTTCCACGGTGCCCGGCACGCTCGCGAAGCCGTCGTCAGGAGTAGACCGTGCTGCAACCGCCGCATCAGTCCCTGCAGGTAGCTGCCGTTCCGGCCCAGCGGGCGCCAGTGCGGGACAGGGATCAGGAAGCGCCATGGCACACGGAAGCGGTGTGCCGACGCGACGAAGCCGGCCTGTTCTTCGCCCCGTCCAAGGAGCCGACCGCGGCCCGGCTCTCCCGTGAAGAGGCCGCCAAGCGCGTCTGTGCCCGCTGCCCGGTCATGGTCGAGTGCCGCGAACACGCGCTGCTGCAACCCGAGCCGTACGGCGTCTGGGGCGGTCTCACCGCCGCCGAGCGCCGCGTCGTGCTCGCCCGGCGCCGCCGTCGCGACCTGGAGCTCAAGAAGGCCGCGCGGGGGACGATAGCCGCGGCCGGCTGACACACGTACGGAAGCCGGCTGACACACGTACGGCAAAGGGGCGCCCCTCCGCACAAGGGGCGCCCCTTCCGCGCCTTCACGGCGTCCGGCCCGGTGGGCCGGTGGTCCTACTTGGCGCGGTCGAAGTCGATCGCGCTGTACGCACGCAGCTTGCTCAGCCGGTGCTCCGAGGTGATCTGGCGGACCGTCCCGGACTTGGACCGCATCACGATCGACTCGGTCGTCGCGGTCTCGGAGCGGTAGCGCACGCCGCGCAGCAGCTCGCCGTCGGTGATTCCGGTCGCGACGAAGAAGACGTTCTCGCCGGAGACCAGGTCGTTCGTGGTCAGGACGCGGTCGAGGTCGTGCCCGGCGTCGACCGCCCGTTGCCGCTCCTCGTCGTCCTTCGGCCACAGCTTGCCCTGGATGGTGCCGCCGAGGCACTTGACCGCACAGGCCGAGATGATGCCCTCGGGCGTGCCGCCGATGCCGAGCAGCAGATCGATGCCGGTGCCCTCGCGCAGCGCGAGGATGGAGCCCGCGACATCACCGTCGGAGATCAGCTTGATGCGCGCGCCGGTCTCCCGGATCTCCTTGATGATGCCGTCGTGGCGCGGCCGGTCGAGGATGACGACGGTGACGTCCTCGGGGGTGACCCGCTTGGCCTTGGCGACCCGGCGGATGTTCACCGACACGGGCGCGTTGATGTCGACGAAGTCGGCGGCCTCCGGGCCGGTGACCAGCTTGTCCATGTAGAAGACCGCGGACGGGTCGAACATGGTGCCGCGGTCGGCGGCGGCCAGCACGGCGATCGCGTTCGTCATGCCCTTGGCGGTGAGCGTGGTCCCGTCGATCGGGTCGACGGCGATGTCGCACTCGGGACCGGTCCCGTCGCCCACGCGCTCCCCGTTGAAGAGCATCGGGGCCTCGTCCTTCTCCCCCTCGCCGATGACGACGACGCCGTTCATCGAGACGGTGGAGACGAGGGTGCGCATGGCCCGGACGGCGGCGCCGTCGGCACCGTTCTTGTCGCCGCGGCCGACCCAGCGGCCCGCGGCCATCGCGGCGGCCTCGGTGACGCGGACGAGTTCGAGGGCGAGGTTTCGGTCGGGGGCTTCCGACGGGACTTCGAGTTCGGACGGCAGATGATGCTCGGTCATCGACACGCACCTTTCTGATACGACGACGGCCGGATGAGGGTGATGACCCCGACTCTATCGCCAGACTTGAAAAATGAGCAGGGGGCCCCACGGATGAGCAGGCCAGGGCACCTGCGACGATAGGTCCGTGGCAGGTATGAAAGGCAAGCAGTCGGTCCGGGACATGATTCTCTCCCTGGGCCTTATCGGGCTCATGGCGGGCGTTATCTACATCTTCATCCCGCATGACGACTCCAAGCCCGATCTCAAGCGTGTCGACTATCGGGTCGAGCTGCTCACGGCTCGCCGCGCGGCGAGTTATCCCGTGGCGGCGCCCGAGGGTCTGCCCACGGCGTGGAAGCCGACCTCGGTGCGCTACGACGGCAGCGAGTTCGACGTCTGGCACCTGGGCTTCCAGGCCCCCGACGGTCAGTACGTGGCGGTCGAGCAGTCCACTCAGAGGCCGGCCGTGTTCATCGACTCGGCGAGCCAGGGCGCGCGGCAGACCAAGGTCACCCGGCGCATCGGTGACCAGACCTGGCAGCGCTACGAGGGCGACCACTACGACGCCCTCGTCCTCAAGGCCAAGGGCTCCACGACCGTGGTGACCGGCACCGGGTCGTTCGGCACGCTGGAGAAGATGGCACAGGCCCTGAAGACGTCGTAGTCCCAGCGGTCGTAGTCCCCGCGGTCGTGGATCCCGCGGCCGTAGATCGATCCCGTACACGCACGAGAAGGGCCCCCGGCGCTGCGCCGGGGGCCCTTCTCGCATCCGCTCGGGATCGAACGGTGGTGCCGGTGATCAGACGGTCGTGATGACCTGGTCGGCCTCCAGGCGCGGGGAGCGCGGGAACCAGGCGTCATCGCCCGGCTTGCCGATGTTGACGATCATCAGCGGGGTGTGGTCGTCGTCCAGGAACTCCTTCTGGATGCCGGCGAGGTCGGCGCCGGTCATCGGGCCCGCGGCGAGACCCGCGGCGCGGACGCCGATGATGAAGTACGCGGCCTGGAGCGCGGCGTTCAGCGCGGCGGCGCCTTCACGGGCCGGGCGCTCGGAGAAGAAGAGGTCCTTCGCGGCCGGGAAGTGCGGCAGGAGCGCCGGCAGCTCCTCGTGGAACTCGTTGTCCGCGGCGAGGATCGCGACCAGCGGGGCGGCGGCGGTCTTCGCCTGGTTGCCCTCGGCGAGGTGCTGCACGAGGCGCTCACGGGCCTCGGGGGAGCGGACCAGGGTGATACGCAGGGGCGACTGGTTGAAGGCGGTCGGGCCGTACTTGACCAGGTCGTAGATCGCCTGCACCTGCTCGTCGGTCACCGGCTCGTCGGTGAACGTGTTCGCGGTGCGGGCCTCGCGGAACAGCAGGTCCTGAGCGGTGGGGTCAAGGACGAGAGACATGAAGAACCTTCTCGGTATGTGCGGTGGATCCCGGAGGATCTGTTGGCAATGACGACAGTACGACGAAGAGGTTTAAAGTTCAACCAAAAGCGGGGCATGGTGATCCGCTTCACAGATGCGGGCCCGGAAAGGGCAGGTGCGGAGAGCGGGTGTTCCGCCTCATGACGGCGGCCGGTGCGCCCGCATGACGACGGCGGCCGGCCCCCGCGGGAGCCGGCCGCCGTCGCTGTCCGTCGTTACTCGGAGCCGGAGCCGGAGCCGGAGCCGGAGCCGGAGCCGGAGCCGGTGTCCGGGTCCTCTTCCTGGGACTCTTCCTCGGCCAGGGCCGCGTCCAGGCGGGCCCGCGCGCCCTCCAGCCAGCGCCGGCAGACCTTCGCCAGCTCCTCGCCCCGCTCCCAGAGCGCCAGGGACTCCTCCAGGGTCGTACCACCCGCCTCCAGGCGGCGTACGACCTCGATCAGCTCGTCCCGTGCCTGCTCGTACCCGAGCGCCTCGTCCACCTTGCTGGTCATGCGCCCACCCTATGCATCGACTCGAACCGTGAATTCACCCTCGGCGACCCGCGCCCGCAGCGTCTCGTCCGCCGCGACCTCGGCCGGGTCCCGGACCACATGCCCGTCGGCCTTCTGCAGCACCGCGTACCCCCGCTGGAGGGTCGCGGCGGGGGAGAGGGCCACCACACGCGCGTGGGTGTGCGTCAGCTCCGAGTCCGCGCGGTCCAGGAGATGCCCGAGGGTGCGCCGGCCCCGTTCGAGCAGTGCGGCGACCTGGTCCGCCCGCACGTCGATCATCCGGTGCGGATCCTCTATCGAGGGCCGGGCCAGCGCGTGCGCGAGGCCGCGCTCCTCGCGGTCGATGAACGACCGGACGCAGCGTCGCGCACGGTCCCGCAGGAACCGCACCCGCTCGTACTCCTCACCGACGTCCGGCACGATCTTCTTGGCGGCGTCGGTCGGCGTGGACGCCCGCAGGTCGGCCACATGGTCGAGCAGCGGGTTGTCGGGTTCGTGCCCGATGGCCGACACGACGGGCGTACGGCAGGCCGCGACCGCCCGGACGAGCTGCTCGTCGGAGAACGGCAGCAGATCCTCCACGCTGCCGCCGCCGCGCGCCACGATGATCACGTCGACCTCGGCGAGTGCGTCGAGTTCCTTCACCGCCTGTACGACCTGCGGTACGGCGTGGACGCCCTGTACGGCGACATTGCGCACCTCGAAGCGGACGGCGGGCCAGCGGTGCCGCGCGTTCTCCAGCACGTCCCGCTCGGCCGCCGACGCGCGCCCGCACACCAGCCCGACGAGCTGCGGCAGGAACGGCAGCGCCTTCTTGCGCTCGGCCGCGAACAGTCCCTCGGCCGCCAGCGACTTCTTCAGCTGCTCAAGGCGGGCCAGGAGCTCACCCACGCCGACCGGCTTGATCTCGGCGGCGCGCAGGGACAGCTGCCCGCGCGGCGCGTACCACTCGGGCTTGGCGTGGACCACCACCCGGGCGCCCTCGCTCACCACGTCGGCGACCGCGTCGAAGACCTGCCGGTAGCAGGTCACGCCCACCGAGATGTCGTACGACGGGTCGCGCAGCGTCAGGAAGACGACGCCCGCTCCGGGGCGCCGCGACAACTGGGTGATCTGCCCCTCGACCCACACCGCGCCGAGCCGGTCGATCCATCCCCCGATGAGCCGTGACACCTCGCCGACGGGCAGCGGAGCGTCCGCGGACGTGTTGAGAGCCATGCGCCCGAGCGTAGTGGCCCCCACCGACAACGCCCGCACCCCCGACGCGGCTCGGGCCGACCCGGCCTCCTGGCCCCGGCCCGCCCGGCGGGCACCATCCGGCCTCGGACCCGGCTGGCCCGACAGGCGCTGTCCGGCCCCGTTCCCGCCCCGCCCGACAGGCGCCACCCAGCCCCGGTCCCGCCCTGCCCGACAGGGCTACCGGCCCAGGCGGCCCCGCCCCGCCCCGACAGGCGCCACCCGGCCCCAGCCCCGTTCCCGCCCCGCCCGACAGGCACCACCCGGTCCCGGCCCGGGACCTGCTCCGCCACCACGCGCTACCCGGACCCGGACCCGGACCCGCCCCGCCCCCGCTGGGCGATCAGCACCGCCAGCCCCACCGTCAGCCAGACGAGGCCGACCACCTGGGCCGTCTCCGAGGCCTCGACGATCACCGTGACGGTGATCGCGGCGCCCAGCACGGGTACGAGGACGTGCCGCCACCACACCATCGGCCCGTCCCTGTGCCGCACGGCGAACCAGCCCACCACGGACGCGTGCAGCAGCGTGAACGCCGTCAGCGCGCCGATGTCGACCACCGAGACCAGCTTGTCGAGGCCGTCGTCGCGGCGCGCCGCCCAGACCGCGGCGACCAGCGTGATCACCGCGGCGCACAGCAGTGCCGCCCGCGGCAGCCCGGAGTCGGTCCGCGCCAGCGCCCGCGGCAGCCGCCGGTCGCGGGCCATCGCGAAGACGAGACGCCCGGCCGCGGCCTGCCCGGCCAGCGCCGCGAAGGCCGCGCCGATCGCCTTGCTGACCGCCACCAGGTTGTGCAGCCACGAACCGACGGAGGCGTCCACGGCGTCGTAGAAGGCCGAACCCTGCTTCGCGGGGTCGGTGGCGAGCCGCGCCGACGACAGCGGCTCCAGAAGCGACGCCAGGTAGGTCTGCGCCACGAACAGCAGGCCCGCCAGCGCCAGACAGAACAGGACCGCGCGGGCCACCTTCTCCGAGCCGCCCGTGACCTCCTCGGCGAAGGAGGCGATCGCGTCGAAGCCCAGAAAGGAGAGGACGGCGACCGAGACCGCGCCGATGACCGCCGACAGCGCGAACGCGCCCTGCGTGCCGTCACCCGACAGCGGGGACAGCCAGCCGCGGTGCGCGCCGTCGCGCGCGAGCACCACGATCGCCGACACGGCGAAGACGAGAAGGACCACGATCTCCATCGCGAGCACCAGGAGGCCGACCCGCGCCGCGGTGCGGACACCCCAGAGGTTGAGGAACGTCGTGATGACGACGGCGAGTGTGGTCCACACCCACCGGGAGACCTCCGGGACCAGGGCGTTCATCGCGATCCCGGAGAACAGATAGGCCACCGCCGGAATGAGCAGATAGTCCAGCATCACCATCCACCCGGCGATGAACCCGGCCTCTTTTCCGAGCCCCGCGCGCGCGTAGGCGAACACCGAACCCGCCTGGGGGACCACGCGGACCATCTGCGCGTAGCTGAACGCGGTGAAGGCCATGGCGACCGTGGCGACGACGTAGACCAGCGCGACCGCCCCGTGCGACTTCGCGTCCAGGGTCCCGAAGACCCCGACCGGCGCCATCGGGGCGATGAACAGCAGCCCGTAGACGACCAGGTCCCGAAAACCGAGGCTGCGCCGCAGTCCGGGCTCCGCCGCGCCCGAGCCGGCGGTGGTCTGGGTGTCGGACATCGTGCCTCCCGAGGGTCGCGCCCGGCCCACCCCCCGGCTCCTCACAGTCTCTCCAAGGAGGCGATCTTTGACCTGCCGGGCGCGGCCTTACGATGGGGGGCATGACTGCTTCGCCTGGCCGCCGTGTCCTGCTCGCCGCCCCCCGGGGCTACTGCGCGGGCGTGGACCGCGCCGTGATCGCCGTCGAGAAGGCCCTTGAGCAGTACGGGGCCCCGATCTATGTCCGTCACGAGATCGTCCACAACAAGTACGTCGTGCAGACCCTGGAGAAGAAGGGCGCGATCTTCGTCGAGCAGACGGCGGAGGTCCCCGAGGGGTCCATCGTCATGTTCTCGGCGCACGGCGTCGCCCCGGTCGTCCACGACGAGGCCGCCGCGGGCAAGCTCGCCACCATCGACGCGACGTGCCCGCTGGTCACCAAGGTCCACAAGGAAGCCGTCCGGTTCGCGAACGACGACTTCGACATCCTCCTCATCGGGCACGAGGGCCACGAGGAGGTCATCGGCACCTCCGGAGAGGCACCCGACCACATCACCCTGGTCGACGGCCCCGAGGATGTCGCCAAGGTCGAGGTCCGCGACCCCTCCCGGGTCGTCTGGCTCTCCCAGACCACCCTCTCGGTCGACGAGACCATGGAGACGGTCGACGCCCTGAAGGAGAAGTTCCCGCAGCTCATCTCCCCGCCGAGCGACGACATCTGCTACGCCACGCAGAACCGTCAGCTCGCCGTGAAGCAGATGGGCGCGGAGGCCGAGCTGGTGATCGTGGTGGGATCGCGCAACTCCTCCAACTCCGTGCGGCTGGTCGAGGTGGCCAAGCTCGCCGGCTCCCGCGCCGCGTATCTCGTGGACTTCGCCGACGAGATCGAGGAGGCGTGGCTGGAGGGCGTGAGCACGGTCGGCGTCACCTCCGGTGCCTCCGTTCCCGAGGTCCTCGTCGAGCAGGTCCTGGAGTGGCTGTCCCAGCGCGGCTTCGAGGACGTGGAGATCGTCAAGGCCGCCGAGGAGTCCATCACCTTCTCGCTGCCCAAGGAGCTGCGCCGCGATCTGCGCGCCGAGGCGGCCGCGCTCGTGGAGCTGCGCACCGGTGGTACGCCCGGGAAGTGACGCTCCGTCGTACGACGTAACGTGGGTCCATGCAGATCTTCGGTGTGGACATTGGCGGATCCGGGATCAAGGGTGCCCCTGTGGACCTTGACCGCGGGGACCTGGCGGAGGAGCGCTTCAAGGTGCTCACCCCGCACCCCTCGACGCCCGACGCGGTGGCCGACGGCGTGAAGGACGTCATCGGTCACTTCGGCTGGTCGGGTCCGGTGGGCATCACGTTCCCGGGTGTGGTGACCGGCGGTTCCACCATCCGCACGGCGGCCAATGTCGACAAGGCCTGGATCGACACCGACGCGCGCGCGTTGCTGAGCGAGCGGCTGGGCGGACTGCCGGTGACCGTGCTGAACGACGCGGACGCGGCGGGCGTCGCCGAGATGCAGTTCGGCGCCGGGCGCGACCGTCGGGGCACGGTCATCCTGCTCACCTTCGGCACCGGCATCGGCAGCGCCCTCTTCATCGACGGCGAGCTGGTCCCGAACACCGAGCTGGGCCACCTGGAGCTGCACGGCCACGACGCCGAGAAGCGGGCCTCCACCAAGGCCAAGGACGACAACGAGCTGACCTGGGAGCACTGGGCGCGCCGGGTCACCAAGTACCTCGCCCACGTCGAGATGCTCTTCTCCCCGGAGCTCTTCATCATCGGCGGCGGCGTCAGCCGCAAGGCCGACAAGTTCCTGCCGCTGATCGAGGACATCAAGGCGGAGATCGTCCCGGCACAGCTCCAGAACAACGCGGGGATCGTGGGCGCGGCGATGCGCGCGGCGAAGGTCGCGCAGTAGCGGCGACGCCGCCACGCCGGAACGGGGGCCTGTCCGGAAGGGGGGCCCGCCCCGGAACGGAGGCCTGCCCCGGAAGGGGGCCTGCCCCGGAAGGGGGCCTGCCCCGGAAGGGGGCCTGCCCCGGAAGGGGGCCTGCCCCGGAAGGGGGCCTGCCCCGGAAGGGGGCCTGCCCCGGAAGGGGGCCCGCCCCGGAACGCGGGCCCGTACGCGGCGGTGGCGGCGCCCCGGAGCTGGGGTCAGCGGGTCTGTCGGCTGTCCGGCAGACCGCGCGCCGCCGCCCGGCGCCGGGCGGCCCGGCGGCTCATCCGGCGGACCTTGCGGACGGTCACGACGAGGCCCGCGACCAGCGTTCCCCCGTACAGCCAGCCCGCCTGGAGGGCGAGGCCGGTGACCAGGCCCATGAAACGGCCGCTGATGCCGCCGCCGCCGCTGTCGTCCGCGATCGGCAGCAGCCCGAAGGTGAAGGCGATCGGTACGACCACGGGGGCGGTCACCAGGTCGCCGGGCCGCACCCACAGCGCCGTCAGCGCGCACACCGGCAGGAACAGCACCCCGTACACCGTCGGTGATCCCCCGAACAGCAGGTGGTCGAGGCAGGCCAGTGCGAACATCGACGCGCCGCAGAACAACCCGCTGCCGAGCCCGGTGAGCCGGGGACTCGGCGCCCGCCGCGTCTCCCGGACACCCCCGGGCGCGGGCCGCCGCGCCGGCGGGGCGCCCCGCCGGACACCGCCGCCCGCACCCCGTCCGGCCTGTGCCGGAACGGGTGCGCCGCGTCGCGGTCTGTACTGAGGGGGACGCGTCCTGTGTTGCTCCACTGGAACAACTTAGGTCGTTTTATGTGTGGAATGGCTCTTCAGACACGCCGGAGACAAGCCGAAGGCGAGGTCGTGGCAAGAGCTTGGCCATGCGTTCGATACCTCGCCGGTACGAGCCGTGTCACGCCGTAGACTGGTGGATCGGCCCGCACTCCTCGAGGGCCCTTCGCCCATCCTCTCGTACGGGAAGTCGCAACGTGTCGCTCACGATCGGAATCGTCGGTCTGCCCAATGTCGGCAAGTCGACCATGTTCAACGCCCTGACCAAGAACGACGTGCTCGCGGCCAACTACCCGTTCGCCACGATCGAGCCCAACGTGGGCGTGGTCGGCGTCCCCGACGCCCGGCTGACCAAGCTGGCCGAGATCTTCGGTTCGCAGAAGATCCTCCCGGCGACCGTCGACTTCGTCGACATCGCGGGCATCGTGAAGGGCGCCTCGGAGGGTGAGGGCCTGGGCAACAAGTTCCTCGCGAACATCCGCGAGTCGGACGCGATCTGTCAGGTCATCCGCGCCTTCAAGGACGAGAACGTCGTACACGTCGACGGCAAGGTCTCGCCCAAGGACGACATCGAGACGATCAACACCGAGCTGATCCTCGCGGACCTCCAGACGATCGAGAAGGTCCTGCCGCGCCTCCAGAGGGAGTCGCGCATCAAGAAGGACATCGGCCCGAAGGTCGCGGCGGTCGAGGCGGCCCAGGCGATCCTGGAGAAGGGCGAGACCCTCTTCTCCGCGGGCATCGTCCAGGGCTCCGGCAATGAGGAACTGCTGCACGACCTGCACCTGCTCACCACCAAGCCGTTCCTGTACGTCTTCAACGTCGACGAGGACGAGCTGGTCGACGACGCCTTCAAGGCCGAGCAGAGCGCCCTGGTCGCTCCGGCCGAAGCGATCTTCCTCAACGCCAAGCTGGAGGCGGACCTCGCCGAGCTCGACGAGGAGGACGCGAGGGAGCTCCTGGAGTCGGTCGGCGTGGAGGAGCCCGGCATGGCGACCCTGGCCCGCGTCGGCTTCAACACCCTCGGCCTGCAGACCTACCTGACGGCAGGTCCCAAGGAATCCCGCGCCTGGACGATCAAGAAGGGCGCCACCGCCCCCGAGGCCGCCGGTGTCATCCACACCGACTTCCAGAAGGGCTTCATCAAGGCCGAGGTCATCTCCTTCGCCGACCTGGTCGAGACGGGCTCGGTCGCCGAGGCCCGCGCCAAGGGCAAGGCCCGCATGGAGGGCAAGGACTACGTCATGCAGGACGGCGACGTGGTGGAGTTCCGCTTCAACGTCTGAGCGGACGAGGGGACACCACGCCGCCGACGCGGCAAACATGCAGGTAAAAAGGGGCCGACTCCTCCGGGGGTCGGCCCCTTGCCCTTTTTCGTCAGCTGTTCGCCCCGCACGGAGAGCAATGAGAGTGGTACGTTATTCGGTACCACTTGATAGAGGGAGTCGGCTCATGTCCATAACCGCGAGCGAAGCCCGCAAGGCTCTCTTCCCGCTGATCAAGAAGGTCAATGACGATCACGAGGCCATCGAGATCGTCTCCAAGCACGGCAATGCCGTGCTTGTCTCGGCCGAGGACTATGCGGCGCTGCGCGAGGGCTCGTACCTGTTGCGCTCGCCTGCGAACGCGCGGCGACTGCTCAAGGCGTACGAGAATGCCTTGAGCAACATCAACGTGTCGGAGCGCGAGCTGATCGATCCGGATGCGGCGGATCCTGCTGCGGGTGTCGTGTGAGGCTCGCCTTCGAGGATCAGGGCTGGGAGGACTACACGTCCTGGCTCAAGAGCGACCGCAAGATGCTCGTTCGGATCAACAGGCTCATCGAGGACGTCATGCGTGACCCCTTCACGGGGATCGGCAAGCCTGAGGCGCTCAAGTACCACTTGCCTGGGGCCTGGTCGAGGCGGATCGACGACGAGCACCGTCTCGTCTACCTGGTCACGGACAAGGAAATTGTCATTCTCGCGGCTCGTTATCACTACTGATCGGTGCCTCGTCGTGCTTGATGGGTAGCCTGCCCGCCGCAGATACAGGGTCCGACGCCCCTGGGCGCCCCGGCTCCAGCTCGTGCGGACGGGACCCGGCTCGGGCCGGGTGTGTTCAGATGCCCCGTACCCACGCCACGGTGAACGGTGTCTCGGGTGTGCCCGGTCCCATCGGTCCGCCCTTGTCGAACTGGGAGCGGACGACGAGTGTGCGGCCGTCGTGGCGTACCAGCGTGGTCGGGATCTGGAGCGCGGGATCGGTGAGGCTGCGCTCCAGACGGGCCGCGGTGCCGTCCGGCGACAGGCGCCAGCGGGTGATCGTGTCGGTCCTGTTGAGGGCGGCCCACAAGGTGGTGCCGACCAGTTCCAGTCCATCGCCGTTCACCAGGTCACCTCCGTGCAGGGCGACTTGGCGGATCCTGCCGGTGATGAGGTCCACCCGGTAGAGGGCGCCCCCGGTCATGTCGACGGTGAACAGGCAGCGGTCCCCGGCGGCGATGCCGTTCAGGGTGAACGTGCCGGCCGGGTGCGGGGCCAGGATGCCGCCGAAGTCGTAGGCGGGGGTGAGCGTGGCACGACCGCCGTGGGCCGCGGCCCGGGCGAGCTCGGCCGGTGTCACCCGGTAGACGACCTCGCGCACGCTGTCCGTCAGGTAGGCGCTGCCGTCCGCGGCGATCGCCAGGTCGTTGACGAAACGCGGCGCGTCACCGGGGACGTCGAAGCGGGCCAGCAGGGCGCGGGTGCGCACGTCGTAGACGGCGACCCCGGCCGTCGAGTCGGTCACCCAGAGACGGCCGGACCCGTCGACCTTCAGCCCGTTCGCGGTGTTCCGGCCGTCCGCGCCCGGGGGCAGGAAGGTCTCGGCCGCACGGCGTCCGGGCGCCGCGCGGTAGACGGCGCCGGTGGTGTACGAGCCCACGTACAGGGCTCCGGTGCGCGGGTCGGCGGCGATGCCCTCCGGGTAGGCGCGGTCGTCGGGAAGTTCGAAGGCGGTGGAGATGCGGGGGGTGGAGATGCTGCGGGTGGAGCTATGGGGGGTGGAGACCGGGGCCGTGGAGAGGCCGGGTGCGGCGCTCGCGGGCGGGGCGCCCGCGGCGGTCGCCGCGATGGCGGCGGCGGTGGCGGTCAGGAAGGTGCGGCGCTGGATCGAACGGGACACGGCGGAACCTCTCGGTCTGCATCTCGGGCGTCGACGAGCTGAGCGATGAGTACGAACGTATGTTAGAGCTCTAATGCTCGTCAATGTCTTTACGGATGGGTGGAGGCTCATCGTCGTATAGTCCGTACGATCCGCGGCTACCATGCGGAGATGACGTCCATGCCCGTGTCCGAGCGCCTCGGCTCCCACCTCAAACGGGCCGAGCAGGCCCTCGGCGCGACCAAGGCCGCGGTGCTCAAACCGGCGGGCGTGACCGTCGCCCAGTACGCGGCGCTGCTCCACCTCAGCGAGAACCCCGGCATCTCGGCCGCCGCGCTGGCCCGCCTCTGCCTGGTCACACCGCCGACCATGAACACGGTCCTGAACAACCTCCAGGACCGCGGCCTCATCGAGCGCACGCCGCACGCCTGGCACAAGAACGTCCTGGAGACCCGGCTCACCGACGAGGGCAGGACAGCGCTCGCCGACGCCGACGCCCGCGCCGTACGGGTCGAGCGCGCCCTGGCCGCCGAGTTCACCGCTGAGGAGCGCGACACCATCGCAGCCCTGCTCGGCCGGTGCGTCGCGGTCCTGGAGAAGGAACGCTCCCGCCCCTGAGGGGCGCTCCCAGCGAAACTCCCTGGTCCGGGCCGACCCCGGGATCAGTCCTGGGCCATCCCCGTCTTCACCCCGGCCCCGCACAGCGGCACCACGGCCTCCCGTCGGCCGAGTGCGCCCTCACGGACCGCCGCCCAGCAGGCCACGCCCGTGGACTCCACGTACAGGCCCCGTCCCGCCAGGTCCGCCTGGGCGTGCCGGATCTGGTCCTCCGTCACGGTCAGGAAGGCGCCCCCGGAGGCGCGTACCGCGCGCAGGATCTGGCGGGCCCGGGGCGGGTTCGGGATCGCGATGCCCTCGGCGAACGTGGGCGCCATGGGGGTGACGCCGACGAGTTCGTCGGCGCCCTCGGACCAGGCATGGGCCAGCGGGGCGACCGCGGCGGACTGGACGGCGTACAGGGCGGGCCTGCGGTCGATCAGCCCCGCCGCGTGCAGCTCGGCCACGGCGAGGGCGGCGCCGAGGAGCAGCGTGCCGTTGCCGACGGGCACCACCACGACGTCCGGCAGGCGTCCGCCGAGGTCCTCCCAGAGCTCGTGGACGTACGTCTTCGTGCCGTGCAGGAAGTACGGGTTGAAGACGTGCGAGGCGTAGAACACGCCCTCCTCGTCGGCCGCTTCGCGCGCCGCGCGTGCCGTCGCCTCGCGGTCGCCCTCGACCACCCGCAGCCGTGCCCCGTGCGCCTCGATCTGCTCCAGCTTCTTCGCGGAGGTGCCCTCGGGGACGTACACCGTGCAGGGCAGTCCCGCCCGCGCGCAGTACGCGGCGATCGCCGTGCCCGCGTTGCCGCTGCTGTCCGCGAGCACCTGTCGGGGCCGCAGCCGCAGCGCCAGCTCGGCCAGCAGCACGGCCCCGCGGTCCTTGAACGACAGCGTCGGCATCAGGAAGTCGAGCTTCGCGGAGATGCCCTCGCGGAGGGGGACCAGGGGTGTGCGGCCCTCGCCCAGGCTGACCGTGGGCGTGCCCAGCGGCAGACACTCCGCGTAGCGCCACAGCGAGTTCACCCGCCCGGTGAGGGAGCTGAGGGGAGCCGGCGTCGGCGCGAAGTCCAGATCGAGCGGGCCGCGGCAGACCGGGCAGCACCAGGCGAGCGAGCCGGCGGGGACACGGGTGCCGTCCGTCGGGCAGAAGCAGTCCGGCAGTGGAGTCATAGACGCAGGTTAGACGGGGGCGGCACCGGGTGACGGGGTGTCACCACTGCGTCACGGCAGGCGGGTTACGGCAGAGGCGCCCCACGGGGCCCGGCCGCGCGCCCGCGCCCGCCGCCCGGTTCGGGCGAACCCCCGCGGCCGCCGCCCCCGTGCCCTCCGCCGGCTGGCGGCGCTGGGTGGCGGAGGACACGGGGGTCGTTCGTCCGTCGCTCCGGCCGTCACCAGGACGGCCTCTGTTATGGCCCGGCCCGTGCCGCGCTTACGATGCGCGCAGCCATCCGGCAGTCGTACACAGGTTCCATCGCATGTGGATGAGGAGCAAGGGAAGTCGTGGCCACACCTCCGCCGCCCGGGCCGCAGCAGCCAGAGGGGCAGTACCCGCCGCCCGGGACGCCCCCGGGCGCTCCGGGGACACCGCCGGGCGCTCCAGGGATACCGCCGGGCACCCCGGGGATACCGCAGGGGACCCCCGGCGCCTACCCGCCGCCGTATCCGCACGCCGCGCACCCCCAGGGCCCCTACCCGGAAGGCCCGTACCAGCAGTCCCCGTACCAGCAGTCCCCGTACGCGGGCCCGTATCAGACCTGGGGGCAGGGCTACTCCCCGTACAACCGGCCGGTGCCCTTCAACGGGCTCGCGATCGCGGCGCTCGTCCTCGGCATCCTCTGCTTCCTGCCCGCCGTCGGGCTGGTGCTCGGGATCGTGGCGCTCGTCCAGATCAAGAAGCGCGGGGAGCGGGGCAAGGGGATGGCGGTGGGCGGCATGGTGATGTCGTCGATCGGCGTGGTGCTGCTCGCGCTCATGGTCGCCACGGGTGGCGCGCGCGATTTCTGGGACGGCTTCCAGGGCGCTGCGAACGACTCGGGAGGCGCCGCGTTCTCACTGGAGGTGGGCGAGTGCTTCGACTCGCTCAACGGCTCCCTGAAGGGCCTGGCGTTCGACGTCGACAAGGTGCCGTGCTCGGGCGAGCACGACGCCGAGGTGTTCGCGGAATTCGCGATGGGCGACGGCGACTACCCGGGGGACATTGCGCTCGGCGATGAGGCCGACCGGCGGTGTTACCGGGAACAGAGCGGCTACGCGATGGACTCCTGGGCCGTCCCGGACGACGTCGACGTGTACTCCTTCACGCCGACGTCGCAGAGCTGGCGCCGCGGCGACCGCGAGGTCAGCTGTCTGTTCGGGAACACCGACGAGAAGGGCAGCCTGACGGGCTCCCTGCGCAACGACCAGCTGACGCTGGACCCCGACCAGTACTCCTATCTGAGTTCGGCGCGGGAAATCAACAACGCGCTGGCCGGGGTGCCCGAGGCGGAGTCCATCGAGGACGATCTGCCCGGCTACAAGAAGTGGGCGGCCTTCGTCTCGGAGAGAGTGGCGTGGGAGGCGGACGGGCTGCCCGCCCACAGGTTCGGGCCGGCCGCGCGTGGACGGATCGCAGCCCTGGCCAAGGACATGGCCCTCTCGGCGAAGGAGTGGGCGAAGGCCGCCGACGCGCCGGACGTGGACACCTTCTACACGCACTACGAGAAGGCCGTGAAGCTCATCGACCCCAGGAAGACGGTCACCACCCGCAAAGCTCTGGGGCTCGCCACCACCCCGCCGAAGTACGACGAGGGCGGCGACAACGGTGACGGCGGTGAAGGCGGCGCCGGAATGGAGGTGTGACGGCGGCCATAGCGGGGAGAAAGTGCCTGCGTAAGGCCTTGGGGGGCGCGCGTCATCACATCGAGTGATTCTCTGGCCTTTGCTTGCATGGCACAACCCACGGTTGCCACGCTGTTGCTGTCTGTACAACCTGATGGGAGCGGCTAAGTGACTTTCGGTGAGCAGCCGGCGTACTTGCGTGTCGCGGGTGATCTCCGCAAGAAGATCGTCGACGGCTCGCTACCACCGCACACCCGCCTCCCCTCGCAGGCCAGAATCCGCGAGGAGTACGGGGTCTCCGACACGGTCGCCCTGGAGGCGCGCAAGGTGCTGATGGCCGAGGGCCTGGTCGAGGGCCGCTCCGGGTCGGGCACCTATGTGCGGGAGAGGCCGGTCCCGCGCCGCGTGGCCCGTACCGGATACCGGCCGGACAGCGGCGCCACCCCCTTCCGCCAGGAGCAGGCCGACATCGCCGTGCGCGGCACCTGGGAGTCCCACAGCCGGCAGGTCGAGGCGAGCGGCGCGATCGCCGAGCGGCTGGCCATCCAGCCGGGCGACCGCGTGATGTGCACGAACTACGTCTACCGGGACGGCGGCGAGGCGATGATGCTGTCCACGTCCTGGGAGCCGCTCGCCGTCACCGGGCGGACGCCGGTGATGCTCCCGGAGGAGGGCCCGCTCGGCGGCATGGGTGTCGTCGAGCGCATGGCGGCCATCGACGTGATCGTGGACAACGTCACCGAGGAGGTGGGCGCGCGCCCCGGCCTCGCCGAGGAGCTCCTCGCGCTGGGCGGCGTGCCCGGGCACGTGGTCGTCGTCATCCAGCGGACCTTCTTCGCCTCGGGCCGTCCGGTGGAGACGGCGGACGTGGTGGTCCCGGCGGACCGGTACCGGATCGCCTACCACCTGCCGGTGAAATGACCGCCCGTCACCTCCGGGCGGGTTGGCGTCCGGGCACGGGTTAGCGACCGGCCACGGGTTGGCGTCCGGGCAGGGCGGAGTGTCCGGCCAGGGGATGGCGTCGGGCCGCGGCGTAGTGCCCGGTCGCGGGCCCGCGGCTCAACCGGACGGCCCGTGGATCCGGTTGGTGCCCGCCTCGATCGGACGGCCCCTGGACCCGGTTGGAGTCCGCCTCAACCGGACGGCCGGTGAACCCGGTTGGAATCTGGCCTTTCTCAAGTGGCGCGCCGGGAACGGACTTCGCCCTGCTCGCGGGCGCGCCGGGAACCGTGGGCGGCGTGTTCGACGGCGTGCGCCCCCCGGGTCGACGCTCCCTACTGGCCGGTTGCGTACCTCTTTGTGAAAAGCCGTAATCGCTGCGTGAAGGTTAGGCGTAGGCTCGGGCATATGCGTATTGCGGTTTCCTTGGAGTGCGGGGTTCGGCGGGGGCCCGGGGCGGGAAGCGGAGGGGCTGGATGAACGACGGCACGATCACTCTTCCCTGGCTCGTCATACGGCAGGACGACAACGGCAATCGCTATCGCGTGGGCAGGTACGCGACCCGCGCCGAGGCTCAGAAGATCGCGGACAGCCTCGACGACCGCGGGCACAAGCAGCTCTACTGGGTCGAGCGGATCGGGCAGAACGGAAGCCGGTGATCCGTCCGCCCCGGGACCCCGCCCCGCTCCCGTAGGCTCCGGCGCATGACGGAACGGATCGTGGTGGTCGCGGGCGCCCTGGTGCACGCCGGGCGCCTGCTCGCCGCCCGCCGCAGCGCGCCCCCCGATCTCGCCGGGCGCTGGGAACTGCCGGGCGGCAAGGTCGAGCCGGGTGAGACCCCCGAGCGCGCCCTCGTGCGCGAGCTGCGCGAAGAACTCGGCGTCGAGGCGGAACCGCTGGAGCGCGTCCCCGGCGAGTGGCCCCTGAAGCCGGGATACGTCCTGGTGGTGTGGGCCGCCCGGCTGCTGCCCGGCTCGGTCCGGCCCGAGCCCCTGGAGGATCACGACGAGCTGCGCTGGCTGGCCCCCGGAGAGATCTGGGACGTGGACTGGCTGGATCAGGACGTACCGGCGGTCAAGGGCGCACTGCCGTGGCTCGATCCGGGCGCGCGATGAGCCGGGTGTGAGGTTCGTACGCCGTTCGCGCCACAGTGTGCCCCTGGGCGCGGTAAAGCATCCAAGATATCGGGTATGTGCCCATTAACCCCACGAAACCGGACATGGGTGGGTTCCTGGTCTGGGAAGTGATCGGCTTGATCGACACCGAAGGCGACTGCGCCGAGTGGACCTTTCCCGCTGAACCGGGTGCCGTCCGTACCGCGCGAGCCGTCGTCCGGCGACAGCTGCACGATTGGGGACTCGACTCCCTCGGCGACATCGCCGCGCTCCTGGTCAGTGAGTTGGTGACGAACTCGCTGCGGCACGCGACGGGCCCGATCGGCGTCCGGCTGGTGCGTCCCGAGGACGTGCCGGGCGCTCTGCGCGTCGAGGTCTCCGATCCGCTGCCGGACCCGCCCCGCGAACGGGCCGCCGACGCCTCGGACGAGAGCGGCCGCGGACTCCAGCTCGTGGCAGGCTCGTGCAGACGCTGGGGGACCCGGCCCGGAGACACCGGCAAGACCGTCTGGTTCGAACTGGCCGTGCCGGGCTGAGACACGGAGGGTTCGGATGTCCGCACGGCGCTCGGCCGGTTCAGCCTTCGGCGGGTGTCGGATTCTTTGATTCGACGGGGCGCCACCTGGTTAGAAGACTGGGAGTATGTCGCGGCCGGTCCAAAAACCATCGGGACCGTGCTGTGATCGTGAACACCGTGTCGTGCGGCGCCGTAGTGCTGGATACTGCGGGCAGCCGCCCCCGGTGACCGGTGCCGGACGCGGTGAGCTGGAGGGGACGGTTCGCGTGAGCGAGATACCAGCGAAGGCCACGGGGTCCGAGGACCCGTCGGACGGTGCGAGGGCTGATGCGGCGGGCGATCTCGCGCGCACGGTTCCCGGCGAGGACGCGGGCAGCACCACGGGCGAACGGGCAGGCGGCGCGGTGGCCGACGCGGGCGACGACGTGGTCGGCGAGGCGTTGGGCGACGCGATGTGGCAGAGCAGTCCGCCCGGTTCGATCTACGACTACATCAAGGCCGCCTCCTTCTCCATCGGCGCCGACGGGCTGGTCGACCAGTGGAGTCTGCGGGCCGAGCGGATCTTCGGTATCTCCGCGGAGCGGGCCGTCGGCATGGACCCCATCGAAGCGTTTGTCACCGCCGACCGGCGCGAGTCCGGCCAGCGCAAGATGGCGGAGATCCTGGACGGCCGCGAGTGGACCGGCGTCGTGCCCTTCAAGGTGCCCGCCTCCGAAGACGCCGGTGAGAGCGTCGGCGAGGGCGCCGAGGGCCTCGCCGAGGTCTATGTGATGCCCACCACGACCGAGGACGGCGAGCGGGCCGCCGTATGCATCGTCGTGGACGTCAGTACCCTGCGCAGCATCGAGACGGATCTCGCCGCCTCGCAGGCGATTTTCGGTCAATCTCCGTTCGGCTTCCTGCTGATCGACACGGACCTGCGGGTCCGGCGTGCCAACCAGCGGTTCGCCTCGATCTTCGGCGGCACGGTCGACGACCACCGCGGCAAGGGTGTCCAGGACTATCTCCCGCGCTCCGAGGCCGACCGCGTCACGGCGGTCCTGCGCCGCGTCCTGGAGACCGGCGACTCCATCACGGACATGCATGTCACCGGGTACGCGCCCGGCTCCGAGGAACGCCGTCACTGGTCCATCAACCTCTACCGCGTACACAGCGGAAGCGGCCGTCCCATCGGTATCGCCTGGCTCGGAACCGACATCACCGCCCGCCGCGCCGCCGCCCGGGAAGCGGCCGCCGCACGGCGCAATCTCGCCCTTCTGAACGAGGCGGGCGCCCGCATAGGCAACTCGCTCGACCTGGAGACCACCGCACGCGAACTCCTCGACGTCGTGGTCCCCGGCTTCTGCGACCTCGCGACGGTCGACCTGTACCAGGGTCTGCTGGCCGGCGACGAGGCCCCGCCGGGCCTCGCGGACGGCAGCGCCGAACTCCGCCGTGTCGCCTTCGCCAGCGCCGTCTCCGACGCGCCGTTCGTCGGCGGTCCGGCGCCCGTCGCCGTCGGCGCGGTCCACCACTACCCGTTCAACTCGCCCTGCGCGGACGCCCTGCGCACCGCCCGGCCGCAGCACATCCCCGCCGAAGAGGGCGGCCTCATCCAGTCCACGCTCGCGGTCCCGATGGTCGCCCACGACACGGTCGTGGGACTCGCCCAGTTCTCCCGTACGAAGGGCAGCGAGCCGTTCGGGGAACGCGACCGCGCCCTGGCGGTGGAACTGGCCGCCCGCGCGGCCGTCTGCATCGACAACGCGCGCCTGTACCGCCGCGAGCACGAACGCGCCCTCATCCTGCAGCGGTCCCTGCTGCCCCCGGGCGACCCCGAGGCCTCCGGCCTCGACATCGCGTGCCGCTACCTTCCCGGCAACGCGGCGACGGAGGTCGGCGGCGACTGGTTCGACGTCATCGAACTCCCCGGCCACCGCACGGCCCTTGTGGTGGGCGACGTGATGGGCCGCGGACTGCGCGCCGCGGTGGCGATGGGTGAACTCCGCACCGCGGTACGCACCTTGGCCCTGCTCGATCTCGAACCCGCCGAGGTCCTCTCGGCGCTGGACGAGATCGCGCGCGGCCTCGGCACCCCCGGAGGGGTCCAGCAGGCCACCCGCACGGCCCGCCAGCCCCGCGACGCCGACCTCTCCGAGGTGTACCTCGCGACGTGCGTGTACGCCGTCTACGACTCCGTGACCCGCCGGTGCACCTTCGCCAACGCGGGCCATCTGCCCCCCGTCCTGGTCGAGCCCGGCGAGAGCGCGCTGATGCTCGACGTGCCGCCCGGCATGCCGCTCGGGGTGGGCGGCGAGCCCTTCGAGGAGGTGGAGGTCGAACTACCCGAAGGCGCGCTGTTGGCGCTCTACACGGATGGACTGGTCGAATCGCGCGACCACCCCCTCGACGAGGGCCTGCAAGCCTTCGTCGGCGCCCTCACCGACCCCTCCAGCCCGCTGGAGGACGTCTGCGACCACGTCCTCAACACCCTCGACACCCACCACGGCGAGGACGACATCGCACTGCTCATGGCGCGCGTCCAGGGGCTGCCCGCCGAGTCCGTCGGCGACTGGACCCTGCCGCGCGAGCCCCGCAGCGTCGGCCGGGCCCGGGAGTACGCGCGCAACCAGCTCGTCGCCTGGGACCTGGAGCCGCTCGTCGACACGACGGAACTGCTGGTCAGTGAGCTGGTGACCAACGCCCTGCGGTACGGCGAGGGCGAGATCAGGCTGCGGCTGCTCCTCGACCGCACCCTCGTCTGCGAGGTCTGGGACGCCGGCCTCGTCCAGCCGCGCCGCCGCCGGGCGCGCGACACCGACGAGGGCGGGCGGGGCCTGCAGCTCGTCGGTCTGCTCTCGGCCGGGTGGGGCTCGCGCCGGACCCCGCGCGGCAAGACCGTGTGGTTCGAACTCCCGCTGCCGGACGGGGAGTCGGGGCTCGCCGACCCGGCGGAGGCGTTGCTGAGCCTGTTCTGAGGGCGGTGGCGCGGCACCGAGGGCCGTCCGGATGGTCTGCCGCCCCGCCGGGCCGCAGAACCGGTCCACGGGCTCTCCTGGGGCCGAGCAAGCGAGGCCCCTCCGCGGCGGAGTGCGCGTAACCGTTCACGACGGAGCAAGCGAAACCCTCGGAGCCGTGCGTCGGCCGGGCCGGTCGGCCGTGTCAGCTGAA
The DNA here is from genome assembly GCF_040611295.1 of Streptomyces sp. NPDC002935. NCBI lineage: Bacteria > Bacillati > Actinomycetota > Actinomycetes > Kitasatosporales > Streptomycetaceae > Streptomyces > Streptomyces sp. NPDC002935. The sequence goes on along the minus strand of NZ_JBEXNW010000010.1, from coordinate 160,271 downwards.
CGATGCCGCCCGGCGGCCCCGGGTGTGCGGGCCGCCGTAACTCACCGGCCCCTCGCCGTCGCCCAGGAGGACCCCGCCGAGCACCGCGCCGCCCGCTCCGGCGCCCCCGCGACCGCCCGCGGGACTGCCGTACGCCCGTACGTCCCGCTCGGCGAGCCGTCGCGCCTCCCGGGCGAGGTCGTCGGCCCGCCGCACCTCGGACAGGGGGATGGCCCCCGCCCCGAGCAGGCGTTCCGCCTCCGCCAACCGTGTTCGGGCCTCGCTGCCGACCGCTCCGCGATGCGTGCCGATGAAGTCCGACGCTCCGGCGAGCGCGCTGCGGGCGGGCAGAAGGGCATGGGCGCGCCCGTCGTGAACGTCGCCGCCCCCCGCCCCGGCGAGGGTCGCCTCCGCCTCGACCACCCGGCGCAGCGCGTCCAGCGGATCGTACGGCCCGGACGCCATCTCACGACGCACCCCGGAGAGAAGCACCTCGATACGGCCGAACGGCCTGCCCAGCCCGCCGAGTCCACCGGAAGCGTCCGGAGGCAGTTCACGGGCCGCACGCGGAACGGCCGCCGCCATCACCGCGAGCGCCGCCGGCAACTGCGCCGCCGCCGACGCCAGTTCACCCGCGAGCCGGTCCACGCCGTTCACCAGGACGGCGGCCTGCTCCACAGCCCCCTCCGCCGCCCGGAGATGGGCGGCCGCCCTCGCGCTGTCGCCGCTGTCCGCGTACCCCCGTGCCTGGTCGAGCTGGAGGGTGGTGAACGCGAGCCGGTCCTTGGCCTGTTCGACGTCTCCGACGACCCGGATGGATGCGGTGGGGGCGTACCGCTTGTGAAGTTCGGCGAGCGTGGCCTCGGCGGCCGGGGTGCGCGCCGACACTTCCCGGAGGCGGGTCCCGGCGGACTCCAGGGCGGCCACCGCGTTCCGCTCCAGCGCCCGGAGCTGGTCGAACCCCGGCGCCGCCGCGTCCAGCCGCTCTCCGGCGTTCCCGCACCGGGCGACGATCTCCTCCAGGGCACCCCTGCTGTCCCCCTCGCCCAGGCCCGGTCCCAGGCCCAGTCCCGGGCGCGCGCCCGCCTCGTCGAGGCGTCGGCGCAGCCGGAAGGACGCGGCGAGTTCGGCTTCCGCGTACGCCAGCGCGTCCGCGTACGGTTCGACCGCGTCGCCCGTCGACCGGGCCGCGGCGAGTCCCAGCTCCTCGGCGCCGGTGCGCACGCAGTCGTCGATGTCGACGAGCAACTGCCGGGCCTGCCGGTCGAGTTCGTGGAGGGGTATGAGCCCGGGGGCGTTGCCTCCGGGCGTCGTCCGTGTCGTCGCCCGCCGCCTGCGGCGCGCGTACGCGTACGCGGCCAGCGCACCCGCGGCGCCGACCGCGACAAGGGGCGGTACGAGATCGCCGGTCGTCGTCCCGTCCTCCGGGGCGGCGACGGCCGGAGCGGCAACACCCGCACGCCGCGCCGCGGTCGCCGGATCGACGGCTCCCGCCCGTGCCGGCGGCAGCACCAGCCATCCCACCGCAATCAGCCCCCCGAGCACGGCATGCGCAACCCGCACGCCTCTGCGCGACGGGGCCCTGCGCGACCGGCTTCGACTCTGGGGCGACGTCACATTTGGGAGCGTATGGCCGCCCGAGCACCCCCGCGACCGGGATACCGGGAGGTGGGGGCGCCTAAGGTACGGGAGATACGGGGGCGTACGGGAGGGGTGCGGGGGATGGACGCGGGGCGCCAGGACGAGTCGACGAATCCGGCGGAGGAAGCACCGGACACACGGCACACGAACCCTGTGCCGGAGCCGACCGCCGACGAGGTGAAGCTGGTGGCCGCCGACGATGAGTCACGCCGTGTCTCCCAGGTCTGGCGGCACCCGCGGCTGCGTCTGCCGAAGCGGGTCGCCGTCGGGCTGGTGCTCGTCCTGCTGCTCCCCACCCTCGCCGCCGGCATCGCCCTGCGGGTGAACTACGCGGGCGATCCGGCTCCCGGGACCCAGACCAGGAACCGGGACGCGCTCTGGCTCGGGCACGCCTGGGTGGACGGCCGGAAGAGCGAGGCGGACGTCGAGGCGCTGGCGGCGCGACTGCGGGACAGCGGCATCCGGGATCTGTACGTGCACGCCGGGCCGCTGGAGCACGACGGCTCGCTGCCGGCGACGGCGTATCCGTCCGCCGGTCGGCTGATCGCGGCGGTGCACCGGCGCGTGGACGGCGTACGGGTCCAGGCCTGGCTGGGCGACAAGCTGGCGAGCGAGGGGCCGGACGGGCTGCGGCTGGAGCGGGCCGGGACGCGGGACGCCGTCGTGCGGTCGGCCGGGCAGGTCCTGGACGCCGGGTTCGACGGCGTCCACTTCGACCTGGAGCCACTCCACTCGGGCGACACCCACTACCTCTCCCTCCTCGACGACCTGCACGCGCTCACCCGCGCCCGGCACGTCCCCCTCTCCGTCGCCTCCCACCAGATCGACCCGCTCCCGGCCCTCCACTCGGTCGCCGGCACCCTCACCGGCCACCCCAAGTGGTGGTCCCAGGCGTTCTTCGGGCAGGTGGCCCGCCGGGTGGACCAGATCGCCGTCATGTCGTACGACACCGGCATGCCGCTCCAGAGCCTCTACGGCGGTTACGTTGCCCAGCAGACCTCCCTCGCCCTGGAGGTCACCCCCGAGTCGACCGACCTGCTGATGGGCCTGCCGTTCTTCCACGACGACGGCATCGGCCACCACGCGTACGCCGAGACGGTCGAGGCGGCCGTCCGCGGAACCCGCCTCGGTCTGACCCGCACGGACCGCACCCGCGAGCGCTTCGGAGTCGCCCTGTACGTGGACTTCGCCGCCACGGAGACCGACTGGACGGCGTACCGCGAAGGATGGGTCCGCGAGGGATGACCGCGGCGGCCCCGCGTGCCATGATCAGGGCGCGCGCTGTCGCCGGTGCGCCGGGGCAACGGAGGGGCGATGCACTGGTATCTCGTGGGGCTGGCCGCGCTGGTCGTCACCGCGCAGGCCGGATTCGGGATCGCGGCCATCACGACGGGCTGGATTCCGCCGTGGTTCCGCCGCCGGGTCCTGCGGCCGAAGCAGTGGGGATGGGGCGCGCTGACGGGGGCCGTGGGCATGTCCCTGTTCATGTTCCTCGGACCGTTCCACGGGCCCGACGCCGACCTGACGCCGTACGCCATGGGCGGGCTGGCCCTGTACTTCGCGAGCCTGGTGCTCCTGACCATGGGGCAGCGACCCGGCCGCGACGTGAACCCGCTGAACTAGGCAGCGGGATGACGCCGCGGCGGGGCGCGCGGTGACGACGGAGTACGCGATGACGGCAGGAACGCGCGATGACGTCAGGTCGCGCGATGGCAAGGGACCGTGTGCCGCCCTCGCCTACGTCCGCCGCCTGCCGATCTTCGATCCCAGCCACACGAGCGGGTCGTACTTGCGGTCGACGGCCCGCTCCTTCAAGGGGATCAGCGCGTTGTCGGTGATCTTGATGCCCTCGGGGCAGACCTCCGTGCAGCACTTGGTGATGTTGCAGTAGCCGAGGCCGTGTTCGTCCTGGGCCGTGCGCTTGCGGTCAAGGCCGGAGTCCGCCGCCGCGTCCAGCGGGTGCATGTCCAGCTCCGCCACCCGCATCAGGAAGCGCGGTCCGGCGAACGCCGGCTTGTTCTCCTCGTGGTCACGGACGACATGGCAGGTGTCCTGGCACAGGAAGCACTCGATGCACTTGCGGAACTCCTGCGAGCGGTCGACGTCCTCCTGCATCATCCGGTACTCACCGGGTCCGACACCGGCGGGCGCCACGAATGCGGGGACCTCCCGGGCCTTGTCGTAGTTGAAACCGACGTCGGTCACCAGATCCCGTACGACCGGGAACGCGCGCAGCGGTGTGACGGTGATCGTCTCCTCCCGGGTGAACACCGACATCCGCGTCATGCACATCAGCCGCGGCCGTCCGTTGATCTCCGCCGAGCACGAACCGCACTTGCCCGCCTTGCAGTTCCAGCGCACCGCGAGGTCGGGGGCCTGGGTGGCCTGGATCCGGTGGATGATGTCCAGCACCACTTCGCCGTCGTTGACCTCGATCTCGAAGTCCTTCAGGCCGCCGCCCTTCACATCTCCGCGCCACACCTTGAAGCGGGCCTCGTAGCTGCTCACGCGTACCGCGCCTCCTCGTACCGCTCCTGCTCGCTGCTCACTCGTACAGCTCCTCTTCGGCGAGGTACTTGACCAGCTCCTCCTTCTCGAAGAGGGCGAGCAGGTCGGGGCGGATGGGCCGGGTGGTCTCGTTCACCAGATCGATCTGCCCGGCCACCGGGTCGGTGGCGGCCAACCCGCCGGTCGGGTCGGTGAGTTGGCACAGCAGGTTGATCCGGCGCCAGGAGCGCTCCATCGCCGGGTGGTCCTCACGGGTGTGCCCGCCGCGCGACTCCTCGCGCTCCAGCGCCGCCCGTGCCACGCACTCGCTGACGAGGAGCATGTTCCGCAGGTCGAGGGAGAGGTGCCAGCCCGGGTTGAACTGGCGGTGGCCCTCCACGCCGGCCCGGCGCGCCCGTACCCGCAGTTCGGCGAGTTTCTCCAGGGCCTGGGCCATCTCGGCCTCGCGGCGGATGATGCCGACCAGGTCGTTCATGGTCTGCTGGAGTTCCTGGTGCAGGGTGTACGGGTTCTCGGGCGGGTGCGCACCGGAGAGCCGGGCGCCGTCGGCCGAGGCGGCGGGGGCGGATTCCGGGCCCTCGGCCGAGAAGGGCCGCAGTGCCTCCGCGGCCGCCGCGTCGATCTGGGTGTCGTCCAGGGGCGGGCGGGCGCCCTCCCCGGCGAGACCGGCCGCGTACTGGGCCGCGTGCCATCCGGCCCGCCGCCCGAACACCAGAAGGTCGGAGAGCGAGTTGCCGCCCAGCCGGTTGGAACCGTGCATGCCGCCCGCGACCTCACCGGCCGCGAACAGTCCCGGTACGCCGCGAGCTGCGGCCGTGTCCGACTCGACCGCGATGCCGCCCATCACGTAGTGGCAGGTGGGCCCGACCTCCATGGCCTCCGCCGTGATGTCGACGTCGGCCAGCTCCTTGAACTGGTGGTACATGGACGGGAGTCGGCGCTTGATCACCTCCGCCGGCATCCGGGTCGACACGTCGAGGAAGACGCCGCCGTGGGGTGATCCGCGGCCCGCCTTCACCTCGGAGTTGATCGCCCGCGCGACCTCGTCGCGCGGCAGCAGCTCCGGTGGGCGCCGGTTGTGGTCCGGGTCCTCGTACCAGCGGTCGCCCTCCTCCTCCGACTGCGCGTACTTCTCCTTGAAGACGTCGGGGATGTAGTCGAACATGAACCGCTTGCCGTCGGAGTTCCGGAGCACTCCGCCGTCGCCGCGCACCGACTCGGTGACGAGGATGCCCTTGACCGACGGCGGCCAGACCATGCCCGTCGGATGGAACTGCACGAACTCCATGTTCAGCAGCGGCGCCCCGGCGAGGAGTGCCAGCGCGTGCCCGTCGCCCGTGTACTCCCACGAGTTGGACGTCACCTTGAAGGACTTGCCGATGCCGCCGGTGGCGATCACGACGGAGGGCGCTTCGAGGACGAAGAAGCGGCCGGACTCGCGCTCGTAGCAGAACGCCCCGGAGACGCGTCGGCCGTCCTTCAGAATCCGTGTGACGGTGCACTCCTGATAGACCTTCAGGCGTGACTCGTAGTCACCGGTCTCCTTCATGTCCTCCTGCTGGAGGGCCACGATCTTCTGCTGGAGCGTGCGGATCAGTTCGAGTCCGGTGCGGTCGCCGACGTGGGCGAGGCGCGGATACTCGTGGCCGCCGAAGTTGCGCTGCGAGATCCGCCCGTCCTTGGTCCGGTCGAAGAGCGCGCCCCAGGTCTCCAACTCCCACACCCGGTCCGGGGCTTCCCTGGCGTGCAGCTCGGCCATCCGCCACTGGTTGAGGAACTTGCCGCCGCGCATGGTGTCGCGGAAGTGGACCTGCCAGTTGTCGCCGGAGTTCACATTGCCCATGGCGGCCGCGATGCCGCCCTCGGCCATCACCGTGTGGGCCTTGCCGAACAGCGACTTGCAGATCACCGCCGTACGGGCGCCGCGCTCGCGTGCCTCGATGGCGGCACGCAGTCCCGCGCCACCGGCGCCGACCACGACGACGTCCCACTCCTGCCGATCGACCACGGACATCAGAAGGCCCCACTCATGTCAGAAGAAGCGCGGATCGTCGAAGGCGCCGGACGCGACCAGGTACACGTAGAAGTCGGCGAGCGCCACACTCACCAACGACGCCCAGGCCAGCAGCATGTGACGGGCGTTCAGCTTCCCGACCCACTGCCACATCCGGTAGCGCACGGGGTGCCGGGAGAAGTGCTTGAGCTTCCCGCCGACGATGTGCCGGCAGGAGTGGCAGGAAAGGGTGTACGCCCAGATCAGCGTGATGTTGACCAGGAACACCAGCGTGCCGAGGCCCATGTGGCCCCAGTTGTAGTGCTCGTCGCGGAAGGAGAGCACGGTGTCGTACGTGAGGATGCCGGCGACGACGAGGGCCGCGTAGAAGAAGTACCGGTGGATGTTCTGCAGGATCAGCGGGAAGCGGGTCTCGCCGGTGTACTTCTTGTGCGGCTCGGCGACCGCGCAGGCCGGCGGGCTCGCCCAGAAGCCCCGGTAGTAGGCCTTGCGGTAGTAGTAGCAGGTCAGCCGGAAGCCGAGCGGGAAGATCAGGATGATGATCGCGGGGGAGATGGCCCACCAGCTCCCGAACAGGTCCGCGTTCGGTCCGGCGTGCATGGTTCCGCACCGCTCCGCCAGACAGGGCGAGTAGAACGGCGAGACGTACGGCGCCGCGTAGTAGTGCGCGTCCGAGAAGGCCCGCCAGGTCGAGTACACGATGAAGGCCAGCAACCCGGCCGCGGTGGCGGCGGGCGCCAGCCACCAGCGGTCGGTCCGCAGATGCGGGGCGGCGATCGCGGCGCGCGTACCGGTTCGTACGCCGCCGCTGTTCAGATGAGGTTCCGTACCAGTGGCCAACTTCGCACTCCGGTCGGGTTCGGGGGTGCGCCGGTGTCGAGGGCGCTCAGTGGGTGGGACCGTGGTGCGCGCCGAGACCCTCGTCGTCGGAATCGGTCCACAAGGAGCTGTCGTACGGGGTGTCGGGAATGGACACCAGGTCGGGCCGTCGGCCGGACGCGGGTCCCGCCGGTCCGGGCGCGGTGGCGAGTCCGGAGGAGGCGCCCGCGGTGGCCTCGCGCAGCAGCGCGACGCTTTCGCGCAGGTGGTCGGCGTCGGCGCGTACGCGGCGCATCTCCAGACCGGCGCCCATCTGCTGTTCCAGGCGCCGTACCGACCGCTGCAGATCGTCGAGGCAGCGCTGGACCGACGTCAGGTCGTCGTGCACGGACATGACTTGCCCTCACTTCCGCGGGCCCAGCGGCCCCAGGCGGCAACGTTCATGCGCCTGCGAGTGTTGCGCGTCACACGCACCCGTGTGAAGGCGTGTGCACGGATTGAGGGCTCGCGCGCATCAGAACGCGCCGCGCGCGCCCTCCGGTTTCCCCGCGCGCTGTCCTGGTTTCCCGCGCGCCGTCCGGTTTCCCCGCGCTCCCTGGTGGCGCCGGGAAGCGAGTGACAGGCCCCTCGCTCTTCCGGGCGCCGCACCACGGGGCCGGGACGGGGGTGCGGCAGGAGGGCACGGTCCCGGATTGCGCCGCACGGGTGGGGTTCCGGATGCCCGCCGCCGTGTCGTCGCCTCCGCCCGGCCGCCCTCCCCTTCAGTTAGCACATAGATCAGATCAGCTCCATATACCGCCAAACGTGATCAGAAGCAGACCTGCCCCACACAGCGGTGCGTCCCCCGGAGGTTGCAGTGATGTCCCACGACGGCGTCGGACTGCGCGCGGTGATGCGCTCGGCCGCATTCCTCACCGCGGGCGTGCTCGCGGTACCCGCCCTCGCCGCGTGCAGCGCGGACGACGAGGCGGACAAGCCCACGGCCGTGCAGGACATCGCGCCCGCGTCCCGTGACCTGATCGCCGACGGCGGCACCCTGCGCTGGGCCGTGGACGCCGTACCGGAGACGCTGAACGCGTTCCAGGCGGACGCCGACGCCGCGACCTCCCGTGTCGCCGGTGCCGTACTGCCGTCGATGTACCGGCTCGACGCGAACGGGCGGCCGCAGATCAACCCCGACTACCTGGAGTCGGCGAAGGTCGTCGACACCGAGCCCAAGCAGGTCGTGGTGTACAAGCTCAACCAGCAGGCCGTGTGGAGCGACGGACGCGAGATCGGCGCCGCCGACTTCGCCGCCCAGTGGCGCGCCCTGTCCGGCAAGGACTCCGCGTACTGGACGGCCCGCAACGCCGGCTACGACCGCATCGAGAAGATCGAGCGGGGCAAGAACAACCTGGAGGTCCGCGTCACGTTCAGCCGGCCCTACGCCGACTGGAAGGCGCTGTTCTCGCCGCTGTACCCGAAGGACGTCATGGGTACCGCGGACTCCTTCAACGACGCCGCGCGGCGCAAGCTCAAGACCACGGCGGGGCCCTTCGCGGTGAAGCAGGTCGACCGCAAGGGCGGCGAGGTCCGCCTCACGCGCAACCCGCGCTGGTGGGGCCGCCCCAGCAAGCTCGCCGAGATCGACCTGGTGGCCGTGGCCCGTGACAAGCGGGCCACCGCGCTCGCCGAAGGCAAGCTCGACCTGGCCGAGATCGACCCCGCCGAGGCGGAGCGCATCACGCTCGCCGCCCGGCACAAGGACGGCGCCCCGTTGCAGGGGGCCTCCGCGACGAGCGAGAAGCACACGGCGGGCGCAAAGAGCGAGAAGGACGAGTCCGGACAGAAGGGCGAGAAGAGCAAGTCCGGAGAGAAGAGCGAGAGCGAGAAGGACAAGGCCGCGGAGGAGGACGGGAAGGCCGCGGCGGACGAGAAGGACGAGAAGGACGAGAGCGGCGAGAGCGGCGAGAAGGGCGAGAAGGGCGAGAAGGGCGCGGCAGGTGCGAAGGGCAGCGAGGCCAAGGCGAAGGAGGCCCGCCTTCAGTCGGCGCTGAGCGGCTTCGTGGTCCGCAAGTCCCTCGAACCCGCCTACACCCAGCTCGCCCTCAACGGCTCCGAGGGCCCCCTGGCCGACGAGCGCGTCCGCCGAGCGGTGGCCCGCGCCCTGGACCGCAAGGAACTCGCCCGGGTCGTCCTCCAGCCGCTCGGTCTGCCCGCCGAGCCGGTCGGCAGCCATCTCGCCCTCGCCGGCCAGGCGGCGTACGCCGACAACAGCGGCGCCCTCGGCAGCCAGGACGCCGCCGAGGCGCGGGCGCTGCTCGCGGACGCCGGGTGGGTGCCCGGCGGGCCGATCACCGAGCAGAAGAAGACGGAGAAGGCGGCCGGGTCCAAGGGCAAGAAGAAGCAGGACACGGACGAGGACGACAGGCCGGGCGGCGACGGGACGTACATCGTCGGCGAGGACGACAAGCCCTCGGAGGCCGGCCGGGAGCTGGCGCAGGACCCCAAGGACCACCCGAGGAAGCAGGAGCAGCAGGTCGGCGCGAAGTCGGGCCGGCGCACGGACGAGCAGGCCGCCAGGCACCTGGACGGCAGGCAGTACGCCCAGCAGGGCGGGGTTCCGGGGGCGTACGCGCCCAAGGGGACGGCCGCTCCGGCGGGCGCCGCGGCCAATGCCCTCGCCAAGGACGGCAAGCCGCTGACGCTGCGTTTCGTCCTGCCCTCGGGGCCGGGCTCGGAGTCCGTGCGTGCCGTGGCCGACCGGATCGCGCGGATGCTCCAGCGCATCGGTATCCGTACGGACATCTCGAAGGTCTCCGACGAGAGCTATTTCAAGGACCACATCGCCTCGGGCCAGTACGACCTGGCGCTCTACTCGTGGCCCGCCTCCGCCTTCCCGGCCACCGACGCCCGCCCGATCTACGCCAAGCCCGTTCCGGCGGCCGACGGCTCGCTGAGCGTCGAGCAGAACTACACCCGCGTCGGCACCGATCAGGTCGATCAGCTGTTCGACCAGGCTCTTTCCACCCTGGACGAGGACGAGGCGCGCTCTCTGGTCCGCAAGGCCGACGCCCGCATCTGGGCCGCCGCCGGCTCCATTCCGCTGTACCAGCGGCCTCAGCTCGCCGCCGCCCGCGTCGGCCTCGCGAACACCGGAGCCTTCGGATTCCAGACCCCGGTGTACGAGGACATGGGCTTCCTGAAGAAGGGCGCGCACCCTTCGGCGAGCCCGTCGAAGAGCCGGTGACCTGCGGGTGAACGTCGGGGGCCCGCCGTCTGGCGGGCCCCCCGGACGAGGGCCCCGGTGGCCCTGCGGAGGCCGCCTCCGTCCGGGCCACGTACCATGGGGTAAGGCCGTGGCGTGTTCAGCCCGGCAGGCCCCGCGCTGCGGAGGCCGTCCACTCACTCCGGGAGAAGCGCCTCAATATGGCCACGCGCCACGACATCCGCAACGTCGCCATCGTCGCCCACGTCGACCATGGCAAGACCACTCTGGTCGATGCCATGCTCAAGCAGGCCGGTGCCTTCGCCGCGCACGCCGCCGAGTCGCTCGACGACCGCATGATGGACTCGAACGACCTGGAACGTGAGAAGGGCATCACGATCCTGGCGAAGAACACGGCGGTCAAGTACCACCCGAAGGATGGCGGCGACGTCATCACGATCAACATCATCGACACCCCCGGCCACGCCGACTTCGGTGGTGAGGTCGAGCGCGGTCTGTCGATGGTGGACGCGGTCGTCCTGCTCGTCGACGCCTCCGAGGGCCCGCTGCCGCAGACCCGCTTCGTGCTGCGCAAGGCGCTGCAGGCCCGCCTGCCCGTCATCCTGTGCATCAACAAGACGGACCGCCCGGACTCGCGCATCGAAGAGGTCGTGAACGAGGCGTACGACCTCTTCCTCGACCTGGACGCCGACGAGGAGCAGATCGAGTTCCCGATCGTCTACGCGTGTGCGCGTGACGGCGTGGCTTCGCTGACCAAGCCGGAGGACGGCACCGTCCCGGCCGACAGTGACAGCCTGGAGCCGTTCTTCACCACGATCCTGGAGTCCGTCCCGGCCCCGTCTTTCGACGAGGCCGCGCCGCTCCAGGCCCACGTGACCAACCTGGACGCCGACAACTTCCTCGGCCGTATCGCGCTGCTCCGCGTCGAGCAGGGCGAGCTGCGCAAGGGCCAGACCGTCACGTGGATCAAGCGCGACGGCACGATGTCCAACGTGCGCATCACCGAGCTGCTGATGACCGAGGCGCTCACCCGCAAGCCCGCCGAGGTGGCCGGCCCCGGTGACATCTGCGCCGTCGCCGGTATCCCGGACATCATGATCGGCGAGACCCTGGCCGACCCGGAGAACCCGATCGCGCTGCCGCTGATCACGGTCGACGAGCCGGCGATCTCCATGACCATCGGCACGAACACCTCGCCGCTGGTCGGCCGCGGTGGCACGGGCAAGGGCGCGGACGCCAAGGCCGCGGTCAAGGACAAGGACCGCAAGGTCACCGCCCGCCAGGTCAAGGACCGCCTCGACCGCGAGCTGGTCGGTAACGTCTCCCTCCGTGTGCTCGACACCGAGCGCCCGGACGCCTGGGAGGTCCAGGGCCGCGGTGAGCTGGCGCTCGCCATCCTGGTCGAGCAGATGCGCCGCGAGGGCTTCGAGCTGACCATCGGCAAGCCGCAGGTGGTCACCCAGGTGATCGACGGCAAGGTCCACGAGCCGGTCGAGCGTATGACGATCGACGTGCCCGAGGAGCACATGGGCGCGGTCACGCAGCTCATGGGCGTCCGCAAGGGCCGCATGGACAACATGTCGAACCACGGCTCCGGCTGGGTTCGCCTGGAGTTCGTCGTTCCCTCGCGCGGCCTCATCGGCTTCCGGACCGAGTTCCTGACCGGCACGCGCGGTACGGGCATCGCCCACTCCATCCACGAGGGCCACGAGCCGTGGTTCGGCACCCTGACGACCCGTAACAACGGTTCGCTGGTCGCCGACCGCGCCGGCGCCGTCACCGCGTTCGCGATGACGAACCTCCAGGAGCGCGGTGTGCTGTTCACCGACCCCGGCACCGAGGTGTACGAGGGCATGATCGTCGGCGAGAACTCCCGCGCCGACGACATGGACGTGAACATCACCAAGGAGAAGAAGCTCACCAACATGCGGTCCGCCGCCGCCGACTCGTTCGAGGCGATCGTCCCGCCGCGCAAGCTCTCCCTGGAGCAGTCGCTGGAGTTCTGCCGCGACGACGAATGCGTCGAGGTGACCCCGGAGTCCGTTCGCATCCGCAAGCTCGTTCTCGACCAGAAGGAGCGCGGTCGCAGCGCCAGCCGCGCCAAGCACGGCTGATCCACCGGCTTCACCGGCTGATCCACCGGCAACCGAGCCCGGGTGCCCCCAGCATGGGGGCACCCGGGCTTTTTGCAACCCGTTTCCCGCCTTCCCATGTCCGAAATACGGAGCCTCCCGACCGATAGGCATGTAACACGTCCGTTTCGCGGGCTTCTCCCGCAGATCATTTTGTCCAGATTTTGGAAGATGTACGCGCCAGCTGTGATGGAACCGAGACCTAAAGGCTGTGGTCGGTTATCTGGCTCATGTCAGATAGTTAGCCGCGTAACGCTCGGGTCAATGGGTCATGCGCTGTGGGGACAGCGCCGACTCACGAGCACAGTGGGGCGTTTGATCCTCCGTCAGGGGTGTCGGAGGTCAATCAGAAGCCCCTCCTGTCCGTGCACCGGTTGAGTCATGAGGAGGCACCAGATGCCAACTACGCGTGTTCATCTGCGAGTTGTCGCAAGCAGCGCTCTGTCGCGAAGCGACCGCTAGGCATACGTCTCTCCTGATCCGCATGGTCCGAACGCGGCCGCCCCAACCCTGTGGCGGCCGTGGACTCGGCGCACCCATGAAATGGACGAATCATGACGAGTCCGATCGAGATCGAGGGCGCGGAAGCCTCCCCCCAGGTCGACGAACCGGCCGGGAAGAAACCTTCCGACGCGCCGGAGAAGCTGGAGGGCCGATCGCCCGGCCAGCTGATGTGGCGCCGGTTCAAGCGCGACCGCAGCGGCGTCGTCTCCGCGTACATCGTGATCTTCTTCTTCCTGATCGCCGCGCTAGCTCCGCTGATCTCGAAGTTCTACGGCAAGGACCCGTACACGCTGTACGGGCAGGACGACCCCACGCTCCTGAACGACTTCAACATGCCGGCGGGCCCCAACGGCGGCATCACGTCGGAGTACTGGTTCGGGATCGAACCCACCCTCGGCCGCGATGTGTTCATGCAGCTCCTCTACGGCATGCGCACCTCGCTGTACACGGCGGTCGCCGCGACCATCGCGACGGTGATCATGGGGGTGCTGATCGGCCTGGTCGGCGGCTACTTCGGCGGCAAGGTCGACTACTGGCTCGGCCGGCTCACGGACTTCCTGCTCGCGTTCCCGCAGCAGCTGTTCATGATCGCGTCGATGCCCGTCATCACCGCGGTGTTCGTCGCCCCCGACGAGGAGACGCCCACCTACATCCACGCGCTGGCGATCATCGGAGTGCTGTGGTTCCTCGGCTGGATGGGCCTCGCCCGGCTGATCCGGGCGGTCGCCCTCTCACTGCGTGAGCGGGAGTTCGTCGAGGCGGCGAGGGTCGCGGGCGCATCCCCCTGGCGGATCATCCGCAAGGAACTGCTGCCGAACCTCGTCACACCGATCCTGGTGCAGGGCACCTACCTGCTGCCGAGCACCATTCTGTCGGTCGCGTTTCTCTCATTCGTCGGCGTCGGCTACACCGAACCGACCCCCGACTGGGGCCGGATGTTCGCCATCGGGTCGGACATCTACGAACAGGACCCGGTCTACATGTTCTTCCCGGGTGTCGCCATGGTCATCTTCGTCGTGGCGTTCAACCTCCTCGGTGACTCGGTCCGGGACGCATTCGATCCCAAGACGGGCCGCTGACCCGAGGGCGGGGGACCGCTGCCACCCGGGAGCCGGCACGACCGGCCGTGCACTGCCAGGCAGCACCAGTGGATCACTGATCACAACTCACAGGCAGGTGGACTCGACTCCATGAGCATCCTCAGTTCCCGCAGAGGGCGGACCGCCGTTGTCGCGGTCGCGGCCGGCGCCCTGGCGCTGGCCGGCTGCAGCAGCAATGACAGCGGCGACGGAAACGGCAAGAGCAAGGGCAAGAAGGAGGCCGCGGCCCAGTCCGCGGCGGTGAAGATGGGCACCGCGGCGGACTCCACGGGTCCCGCCGAGGAGGTCACGGGCGCCAAGCCCGGCGGCACCGTCCAGGTCTACGAGGAGGACGACTTCTCGCACCTCGACCCGGGCCAGATCTACGTCAGCGACGCCGGCCTGCTCTCCAAGCTCATCTTCCGCGGTCTGACCACGTACAAGGAGGACGACAAGGGCGGGCTCACCGTCGTCGGCGACCTCGCGACCGACCCGGGCAAGCTCTCGGACGGCGGCAAGACCTGGACGTACACGCTGAAGGACGGCATCAAGGACGAGACCGGTCATGTGATCGACTCGGCCGACATCCGGCACACCTTCGAGCGGCTCTACGACCCGTTCATCACGGACGGCCCGTCGTTCATCCAGCAGTGGCTGTCCGGCACGGGCACCGCCTACCGCAAGGCCTACGCGGGTCCGTTCAAGGGCAAGCACCTCCCGGACACCGTCCTCGCGACCCCGGACGACAAGACGATCGTCTTCCATTTCAAGGACGCGCAGCCCGACCTGCCGCAGGCCCTGGCCATGGCCGGTTACTCCGTCGTCCCCGAGAAGACGGACACCAAGGCGAAGTACGACACCAAGCCGGTCGCCGTCGGCCCGTACAAGATCTCGGAGTTCAAGGCCGGCAAGAGCGTCAAGCTGGTCAAGAACACCAACTGGGACGCGAAGTCGGACGCCATGCGTCACCAGTACGTCGACGGGTTCGACATCGAGATCAACCACGACGACGAGGACCAGACCAAGACGATCCTCGCCGACCGCGGTGACGCCAAGAACGCCATCATGATGACCGGTCAGGTCGCCACCACCCAGGTCCAGAAGGTCGTCTCCGACCCCGCGGCCATGAAGCGCACGATCCAGGGCTACGCCCCGTACGTGTGGCAGATGAACTTCAACATGGACCGCATCAAGGACAGGAAGCTCCGCGACGCGATCACCTACGCCATGCCGTCCACGTCGATGTACAAGGCGGACGGTGGCGCGTACGGCGGCGAGGTCGCCAACAGCCTGATGTCGCCCACCACTCCGGGCTACCAGAAGGACTACGACCCCTTCGACCGGGCCAAGAAGCCCAACGGTGACATCGAGAAGGCCAAGAAGCTGATCGAGGAAGCCGGCGCCAAGGGCAAGAAGATCGTCTACGCCTACGCCAACACCCCGGTCCGCCAGCAGCAGGCCGTCCTCGTCGAGAACGCCCTGACCAAGATCGGCCTCGACGTCCAGAAGAAGGAGATCGACGCCGCGACCTGGTACGAGCAGGTCGGCAAGGTCCAGAACGGCTTCGACATCTACATGACCGGCTGGGGCCAGGACTGGCCGTCCGCCGCCACCGTCTTCCCGCCGCTGTACGACGGCAAGCAGATCCAGGACGGTGCGTCGAACTACGCGCACATCAACGACGACCACGTGAACTCCGAGATCCAGCGGATCCTGAAGATCACCGACACCGCCGAGGCCACCAAGGCCTGGACCGCGCTCAACCAGTACATCAGCGAGAAGGTCAACCCGGCGGCGCCGATCTACTACACCAAGACGTTCCAGATCGCCGGCACCAACGTGGGCGGCCTGCGCTACTCCACGGTGACGAGCTACACCGACCCGACCCGGGTCTTCCTCAAGAGCTGACCACCCTCCCGGGGCGCACTGCGCGCAGTGCGCCCCGGGCGCTCCTGTCCCTGGCCGCCGTCCTGAGAGCAGCGTTCCGCCATGCTTCGATTCCTCCTTCGCCGGACGTTCGGCGCGGTGCTCATCCTTCTGCTGATCAGCGCCTTCACGTTCTTCATGTACTACGCGATCCCCCAGGACCCGGCCACACTGGCGTGCGGCAAGAACTGCACCCCGGACGCGCTGGCGATCATCCACAAGAACCTGGGGCTCGACGAGCCGATCCCGGTGCAGTACTGGAAGTTCCTCGTCGGCATCTTCGTCGGACGCGACTTCGCGGTGGGCCACTGTCCGGCCCCCTGCTTCGGCGTCTCCTTCCGCGACCAGCAGATGGTCTGGGACACGATCATGGACCGCTTCCCGCTGACGCTGTCCCTCACGGTCGGTGGCCTGATCGTCTTCCTCATCGTCGGTCTCGGCACCGGCCTCATCGCCGCCCGCTACCGGGGAACCTGGCTCGACAAGATGTTCTCCAGCATCTCCCTGGTGCTCAGCTCGATGCAGATCTACTTCCTCGGCCCGGTCGTCCTCGGCATCTTCGTCTACAGCACCGGCTGGCTGAACAAGCCCAAGTACGTGCCGCTCTCGGAGAATCCGGGCCAGTGGTTCATGGGCCTGCTGATCCCCTGGATCGTCATGTCCGTGATCTTCACCGCCAACTACACGCGTATGGCGCGCTCGACGATGATCGAGCAGCTCCAGGAGGAGCATGTGCGCGCCGCCCGCGCTAAGGGCATGACCGGCAGATACGTCTTCTTCCGGTACGCCTGGCGCGGCTCCCTCATTCCCATCCTCACCATCCTCGGCATGGACCTCTCCGCCCTCCTCGGCGGCGCCGTCGTCACCGAGTTCACCTTCGGCCTCGCCGGGATCGGCCGGCTCGCCGTGGAGTCCGTCGTCGGCAAGGACCTGCCGAAACTCATGGGCGTGATGCTCTTCAGCGCCGCGTTCATCCTTCTGCTCAACGTCATCGTGGACGCCATGTACGCCGTGATCGACCCCCGCGTACGTCTGTCGTAGTGCCTGTCGCGCCCTGGGAGAAACCGCAGTGACCACACTCACCAAGCCGGAGGACGCCCCGGCTCCCACCGGATCCGACGCGTTCCTGTCGGTCCGCGACCTGCATGTGCGGTTCTCCACGGAGGACGGCGTCGTCAAAGCGGTCGACGGCCTCTCCTTCGACCTCGAACGAGGTACGACGCTCGGCATCGTCGGCGAGTCCGGGTCCGGGAAGTCCGTCACCAACCTGACCGTCCTCGGTCTGCACAGCCCGCTGAACACGCAGATCGAGGGCGAGATCATCCTCGACGGCAAGGAGCTCGTCACCGCCACCGAGGCCGAGCTGGAACGGCTGCGCGGCAACAAGATGGCGATGATCTTCCAGGACGCGCTGACCGCCCTGTCGCCGTACCACAGCGTGGGGCGGCAGATCGGCGAGCCGTTCCGCAAGCACACCGGGGCGTCCAAGAGGGAAGCCCGGAACCGGGCGATCGAGATGCTGGGGAAGGTCGGCATCCCGCACCCCAAACAGCGTGTGGACGACTACCCCCACCAGTTCTCCGGCGGTATGCGGCAGCGCGCGATGATCGCGATGTCCCTCGTCTGCAACCCGGACCTGCTGATCGCCGACGAGCCGACCACCGCCCTGGACGTGACAGTCCAGGCGCAGATCCTCGACCTCCTCAAGGACCTCCAGCAGGAGTTCGGCTCCGCGATCATCATGATCACCCACGACCTCGGTGTGGTCGCGAACATGGCCGACGACCTGCTGGTGATGTACGCCGGCCGGGCCGTGGAACGCGGCACCGTCCGAGAGGTGCTGAAGGCTCCCCAACACCCCTACACCTGGGGCCTGCTGGGGTCCATGCCGCGCCTGACGGCGGACGTCGACGAACCGCTCACCCCCATCCCGGGCGCGCCCCCTTCGCTGCTCAACCCGCCCTCGGGGTGCCCGTTCCACCCGCGGTGCACCTTCCGGGACGAGGTCGAGGGCTCCGACCGGTGTGTGGACGTCCGGCCCGAACTGCCCACGGGACGCGGCGCGGCCTGCCATCTGACCCTGGATCAAAAGAGCCGCATCTTCACCGAGACGATCCGCCCCAGGCTGGGCTGAGGGGACTGACTGTGAGCGACGAGAACACCACGGTCGTGGCCGACCCGATCCCCGCTCAGCGGGACGGGGACGACGCCGAACCGCTGATGCGGGTACGCGACCTGAAGAAGTACTTCCCGGTGAAGGGCGGCTTCCCGATCCGCCGCACGGTCGGCGCCGTACAGGCCGTCGACGGCGTCTCCTTCGACGTCTTCCCCGGTGAGAGTCTCGGCCTGGTCGGCGAGTCGGGCTGCGGGAAGTCCACCACGGGACGGCTGCTGACCCGGCTCATGGAGCCGACGGAGGGCACGATCTCGTACCGCGGGAAGGACATCACCCGCTCCACCCGGCGCCAGCTGGCGCCGATCCGCTCCGAGATCCAGATGATCTTCCAGGACCCGTACGCCTCGCTGAACCCGCGGCAGACGGTCGGCACGATCATCTCCTCCCCGATGGAGATCAACGGCGTCCATCCGCCCGGCGGCCGTGAGGCCCGGGTGCGTGAGCTGCTGGAGACGGTCGGCCTCAACCCCGAGCACTACAACCGCTTCCCGCACGAGTTCTCCGGCGGTCAGCGCCAGCGCATCGGTGTGGCACGGGCGTTGGCGCTCTCGCCGAAACTGATCGTGGCGGACGAGCCGGTCTCGGCGCTCGACGTCTCCATCCAGGCGCAGGTCGTGAACCTGCTCCAGGAGGTCCAGCGGGAGATGGGCATCGCGTTCGTCTTCATCGCCCACGACCTCGCGATCGTACGGCACTTCTCGCAGCGCGTCGCCGTCATGTACCTCGGCAAGATCGTCGAGATCGCCGACCGTACGTCGCTGTACACCGGGCCGCGGCACCCGTACACCCACGCCCTGATGTCGGCCGTCCCCGACGCGGACATCGACGCCGAGAAGAAGGAACGCATCCGCCTCCAGGGCGATGTGCCGTCCCCCATCTCCCCGCCGTCGGGCTGCCGTTTCCGCACGCGCTGCTGGAAGGCGCAGGACAAGTGCGCGCAGGAGGAGCCCCCGCTGGTGCGGCTGTCGGGCAACGCCGAGGGCCACCTGACGGCCTGCCACTTCCCGGAGGACCCGACCATCGAGGCGCGGGCGGAGGACATCGTCCTGGACCCGGCGCTGGCGGCGCTGGAGAAGGGCGACGACTAGGGCCTGTCCGGCGGATCAGGTCGGAGGAGATCCGCGGCGCCTGATCAGCGCACGTGAGCGGGGCCTGGTGCGTCCAACTGCAAGGCGGAGGAGGGCGTCGATGCGGAGCATCGGCAACCGACGACAACGCCGCTGGGGGTCCCCCTGCTCGAAGAGCTTGGGGGAGGGGGTGCCAGACCCCGCGTCTCCGGCATGATCCGCCGGACAGGCCCTAAGGCGACGCTGGACGACCTCGGTGCGGGCCCACCCTCACGACACGCGGTGAGGGTGGGCCCGTGCCGTCGGCGGGTGTCGCAGGCCCGCGTCTCCGGCCCGCGTCGTCGGGTCAGGCCCGCCCGGCGACGGTGA
Organism: Streptomyces sp. NPDC002935; assembly: GCF_040611295.1. Classification (NCBI taxonomy): domain Bacteria; kingdom Bacillati; phylum Actinomycetota; class Actinomycetes; order Kitasatosporales; family Streptomycetaceae; genus Streptomyces; species Streptomyces sp. NPDC002935. Next base: position 140,849 of record NZ_JBEXNW010000010.1, on the reverse strand, counting down.
TGATCTCGGGGGCGGTGGGCGAGAGCGGCTCCCGTCCCCAGTCCCCGTACTGCTCGCGCACGGCCAGCCCGGCGTCGCCGAGGAACCCGCCCAACGCGTCCGCCCCGAGGAACCGCAGCGTGCTGCGGCTGACCCTCGGCCGTTCCCAGCGCGGATGCTCGAACGTCTCGCTGAACGTCACGCGGTCCCCGAGCACCGGCGTCTCGACCTCGTGCCGCACCCGTACGGCCTCCCCGTGCGCGTCGCTCACCTCCCGTGCCCGCTCGGGCCGCCATGCCTCCCACGGCCGGGCGGCGGGATTGCGCGTCTCGAAGACGAACCGCCCGTCGTCGTCGAGGGCCTGCCGCACGGCGGCCAGCGCGGAGCGCACCTCGCCGTCGTGGACGAGTACCTGGAACGCGTGCCCGGTCATCACGACCAGGTCGAACTCCCGCTCCCAGCGCGCCGATCCGAGATCCCCGAGCACCCACTCGACGGTGGCCCGCCGGCGCGCCTGCACCAGCATGGCCGCGGCGGGATCGAGCCCGCACAACCGCCCCGTGTGACCGGCCTCGCGGGCCCGCGCCAGCAGCCGCCCCGTCCCGCACCCGACATCGAGCACGGACCGCGCGGACATCACCAGGTCCAGGTAGAAGTCGTCACTCGGACCCCACGGATTCAGCGCGTCGTACAGGGCGGCGAGCGAGACGTCACTGAACGAACGATCAGCCATCGCAGCAGTCTCTCAGGCGGCGGGGCCACCCGAAACCACTGATCGGGAAGGAATCGGGTGAGCAAGTGGGCGAAAACAGTGGCAGGTTGAACGGGCCGACCGAGAGCCCGGGTGAAGGGCTCCGACACCCTCGCGAGAATCGGGAACGAGATGCTGCATCACATCGAGCTGTGGGTGCCGGACCTGGGGCGTGCGGTGCGCTCCTGGGGCTGGCTGCTGGAGCGGCTCGGGTACGCGCCGTACCAGGACTGGCCCGACGGCCGGAGCTGGCGGCTGGGCGAGACCTACCTCGTGTTCGAGCAGTCGCCCGCCCTGACCGGGGACCGTCACGACCGGCTGCGCCCGGGGCTCAACCACCTCGCCTTCCGCGTCGCGAGCCGCGCCGAGCTCGACGCACTGGTCGAGGAGGCACCCGCGTACGGCTGGACGCTCCTGTTCCCGGAACGCCATCCCCACGCGGGCGGCCCCGAGCACTGCGCGGCGTACCTGGAGAACACCGACGGCTTCGAGGCCGAACTCGTGGTCGGAAAGCCCAAGGAGGCCATGGAGGCCAAGGATTGAGCCCCCTGCCGACCCCTCCGCTTAATCGCTCGACACGGAACGGGCCGACCGGGATGCTTCATCCCGATGACTTCACAGACACGTACGGACACGCCTTCCGCGTGGGACGAGCGCACCCAGCTGAACACCTTCCTCGACTACGCCCGCGCCACCGTCCGCGCCAAGTGCGAGGGCGTATCGGCGGAGGACGCCCGCAAGGCCCCGCTGCCCGGGTCGCCCCTGATGACCCTCAGCGGGCTCGTCAACCATCTGCGCTGGGTCGAGTACTACTGGTTCCAGGTGGTCTTCCTGGGCGAGGAGGACGAGGGGCCCTGGACGGAGGAGGACCCCGACCGCGAGATGCGCATCGCCGTCGACTTCCCGCTGCCCCAGCTCCTGGACGAGTACGAGGAACAGAGCGCCCGGTACCGCAAGCTGGTGGCCGAGCACGATCTCGACGCCAAGGCGGAGCGCACGAGCGGCAGTGGCCGTCAGGTCGACCTTCGCTGGATCATCCTCCACCTCGTCGAGGAGACGGCCCGCCACAACGGGCACATCGACATCCTGCGCGAACTGGCCGACGGAAAGACGGGCGACTGAGTGATGGGAGAAGCAGGGATGACGAACCTCACGATCCGCACCATCACCTTCGACTGCACCGGCGACCCGTACGATCTCGGGCTGTTCTGGAGCGAGTTGCTGGGCCGCCCGCTCGCCGACGACGACAAGCCCGGTGACCCGGAGGCGGTCATCGTGGACCCGTCCGGTGGCCCGACCCTCCTGTTCGTGCACGTCGAGGAGGGCAAGACGGCCAAGAACCGCGTCCACCTCGACCTGGAGCCGCACGGACGCACCCGGTCGGCGGAGGTCGAGCGCGCCGTGGCCCTCGGCGCCAGCCGGATCGCCGACCACACACGCCCGGACGGCGGCGGCTGGGTCGTCCTCGCTGACCCGGAGGGCAACGAATTCTGTGTGGAGCGGGGAAAGTTGGGCTAGGGCCTGTCCGGCGGGTCAAGTCGGAGGAAACCTGCGGCGCCTGATCAGCGCACGTGGGCGTGCCAGACCCCGCGTGTCCGGCATGATCCGCCGGACAGGCCCTCGGGCCGGGGGCTCGGAGCACACCTCGACGGTCCATGAGCAAAGGCCCGCGCCCAAGAGGGCGCGGGCCTTCGTTCCCCTGAAACCTGACGTTCATGGGCTCGGGTCAATGGGCCGGTGAAAGTCGGTTCCGGAAGGGGGCGGCTGACGAAAAGGGGTGTGTCAGACCGCCGCCTCGGGGTCCTTGGAGAGACGCTGGGCCGGGATGGTCTCCCGCGTCTCCGGGTAGTGGCACGCCGTCAGGTGACCGTCGCTGCTGCCCGTGATCTGCACCAGCGGCGGCGCCTCGGACGCGCACTTGTCCGTCGCCTTCCAGCAGCGGGTGCGGAAGCGGCAGCCCGACGGCGGGTTGAGCGGGGAGGGCACGTCGCCGGTGAGCAGGATGCGCTCGCGGGCCGGCCCGTCGTCCGCGGTGGCCTCGGGGACGGCGGACATCAGCGCGCGGGTGTACGGGTGGCGCGGGTTGTCGTACAGGTCCTCGCGGTTGGCGATCTCGACGATCTTGCCGAGGTACATGACCGCGACGCGCTGCGAGAAGTGCCGCACGATCGCGAGGTCGTGGGCGATGAACAGGAACGCGATGCCCAGGTCCCGCTGGAGGTCCTGGAGCAGGTTCACGACCTGCGCCTGGATGGAGACGTCGAGGGCCGAGACCGGCTCGTCCGCCACGATCAGCTTCGGCTTCAGGGCCAGCGCGCGGGCCACGCCGATGCGCTGGCGCTGACCGCCGGAGAACTCGTGCGGGAAGCGGTTGTAGTGCTCGGGGTTGAGACCGACTGTCTCCAGCAGCTCACGGACGCGCTTCTCGTAGCCGCCGGGCGTCTTGATCCCGTTGATCTCCATCGGACCCGAGATGATCTTGCCGACCGTCTGCCTCGGGTTCAGCGAGGCGTACGGGTCCTGGAAGATCATCTGGATCTCGGAGCGGACCGGCGCCAGCTGCTTGCGGTCGGCGTGCGTGATGTCCTGGCCGCGGTAGGTGATCTTGCCGCCGGTGGGCTCCAGCAGGCGCGTGATCAGCCGGCCCGTCGTCGACTTGCCACAGCCGGACTCGCCGACCAGACCGAGGCTCTCGCCCTCGGCGACCTGGAAGTCGAGACCGTCCACGGCCTGGACCGCGCCGATCTTCCGCTTGAAGGGGAAGCCGCCCATCACCGGGAAGTGCTTGGTCAGTCCGGTGACGTCCAGGAGGGGGTTCGTGTTGCTCATGATCGTGAAGTCCCGTCTCAGTTACGTCAGCGCGACCGGGTCGCGGCGTAGTCGGCGAAGAAGTCGTGGCGCTGGTCCGCCGTGAGGTGGCAGGCGGCACCGCGCCCGTCCGTGACCTGGAGCAGCGGCTGCTCGGTGGAGCAGAGACCGCCCGCGATCTTCTCCGTGAAGGTGCACCGCGGGTGGAAGCGGCAGCCGGTCGGCGGGTTGAGCAGCGAGGGCGGCGAGCCGGGGATCGGCGACAGCGGCACGTCGACCGGTCCGTCCAGAGTCGGCATCGAGCCCAGCAGACCCCAGGTGTAGGGGTGCTGCGGCTCGCGCAGCACCTCCTTCTTGGTGCCGCGCTCCACGCACCGGCCGCCGTACATCACCAGCACGTCGTCCGCGATGTCGGCGATGACGCCGAGGTCGTGGGTGATGAAGATGATCGCCGTGCCGAACTCCTGCTGGAGGTCCTTGAGCAGGTCCATGATCTGGGCCTGCACGGTCACGTCGAGCGCCGTGGTCGGCTCGTCCGCGATCAGCAGCTCGGGGTCGCAGACCAGGGCCATCGCGATCATCGCGCGCTGGCGCATACCGCCGGAGAACTGGTGCGGGTAGTCGTCCACACGGACGTCCGGCTGCGGGATGCCGACGCGCCGGAGCATCTCGATCGACCGCGCCCGGGCCTCCTTCTTGGAGGCACCGGTGTGCTTGCGGTACGTCTCGCCGATCTGCTTGCCGATGGTGTGGTACGGCGACAGCGACGCCAGCGCGTCCTGGAAGATCATCGCCATCTTGTTGCCGCGCAGTCGCTCCATCTCCCGCTCGGAGGCGGTCAGCAGCTCCTTGCCGTCGAGCAGGATCTCGCCGTCGATGGCGGTGCGGTCGCGGTCGTGCAGGCCGAGGATCGTCAGGTTCGTGACGGACTTGCCCGAGCCCGACTCGCCCACGATGCCGAGCGTCTTGCCCTTGGCCAGGTCGAAGGTGAGACCGTCGACGGCCTTGACGACGCCGTCTTCGGTGGAGAAGTGGACCTTCAGATCCCTGACGGACAGGAAGGGCTGCTGATCGGTGCTCGTCACGGGGACGCTCCTGGGGGGTGATGCGAGGGGTAGCTTGCGGGTCGGCGGGTGGACGGCGGCGGGGCGCCGGGGTCAGGCGAGCCGGATCCGCGGGTCGATGAAGGCGTAGACGGCGTCCACGATGATGTTGAAGAAGACGATCGCCCCGGACGCGACCATGGTCACGGCCAGCAGCATCGGCAGGTCGTTCGCTTCCACGGCGCTCACGGCGAGCTTGCCGATGCCCTGGAGGCTGAAGACCGACTCGGTGATGATGGCGCCGCCGATCAGGGTGCCCAGGTCGATGCCGAAGATCGTGACGATCGGACCCATCGCTCCGCGCCAGGCGAAGCGGAAGAACACGGAGCGCCGGGACAGGCCCTTGGCGCGCGCCGTACGCACGTAGTCCTCGCTGAGCTGTTCCACCAGCTGGGAGCGCGTCATACGGGTGTAGTTGGCGGTGAAGATGATGGAGAGCGTCAGCCAGGGCAGCAGCAGACCACTGGCCCAGGCGGCCGGGTTGTCGGTGAACGGCGTGTACGACGGCTGCTCGAGGATGCCGAGCTGCTGGACCAGGAAGTACATGGCGATGTAGCCGACGAAGTAGATCTGCAGCGAGGAGCCGATCAGCGAGAACGAGCTGGCGATCTTGTCGGCCGCCTTGCCCTGCTTGACCGCGGCGATCATGCCGGAGCCGACACCGATGATGAGGAAGAAGACCGAGGCGCCGAGCGCGAGGGAGAGCGTCGTCGGCATACGGTCCATGATCGTGCCGAGGACGGGCTCGCGGTTGGTGAAGGAGAAGCCGAGGCAGGGAGCGTTGCAGTTGCCCAGGCCGCCGTAGTCACGGCCGGCGAAGATGCCCACCAGCCAGTGCCAGTACTGCACCGGCAGCGGGTCGGCGATCCCGAGGTTCACCCTGACCTGCTCCAGGAGGTCCTTGGTGCAGACCTTTCCGCACGCCATACGGGCTGGGTCACGCGGGATCGCGTAGAAGAGCATGAAGGTGACGGCGCTGATGATCAGCAGAATCACAAGTGCGCCGATGACACGGCGGACTAGAAAACGGAACATGTGGCGTGACTTTCCGGACGGGGCGCCGTCGCCGGGGTGTGGGGAGCGTATGAGGGGGGCCGGGGCGGCGGCGGTGGCCGCCGCCCCGGATGGGGATCAGGTCGGGGCCGCGGTGGTCGCCGCCGCCCCGATGCTGGATCAGGCCTTCGCGGCGTAGACCTTGCCCAGCGCGATGCAGGTGTTGCCGGAGTCGTAGATCACGCCGCCGACCTTGGAGCCGTGGAAGTAGTTGCGGATCGGGTTGTAGTCCGGAACCACGGCGGCGGTGCGCATGATCTGCTCGTCGATGTCGCCCCACATCGTGGCGGCCTTCTTCGCGTCGGGCTCGACCGTGGCGGCGGCGATCGCCTTGTCCACGCTCGCGTCCTTCAGCTGCGGCCAGTTGACGCCACCGTCGGCGATCTGGCTGCTGTCGAAGCAGGGCTGGATGACCGCGTAACCGGCCGGCCAGTCCGGGCCCCAGCCCGCGGCGAACATGTCGTACTCGTTGTCGAGCTGGCCGATCTGGCTGTAGAAGGAGGTCTTGTCGACCTGCTTCACGACCGGGGTGAAGCCGGCCTTGGTCAGCGCGGTCTTGATCGCGACGGCCTGCTTGACGGCGTTGTCCGACTGCTGCATGGCGACGACGATGCGCTGGCCGGTCTTGCCGGCCTCCTTGAGAAGGGACTTGGCCTTCTCCGGGTCACCCATGGGCTTCGTCTTCTTCTCGTAGAGGTCGAAGTCCTTGTGGCCCGGGGTGAGGGGGCTGATGATCGTGGTCGCGGTCGCCGTGGAGAGCGAACCACCGCGGATCTGCTGGAGCTGCTTCGACGGCCACGCGAAGTTGAGCGCCTGGCGCACCTTGGCGTCGGTGACGCGCTTGGTGTTGATCGCGAAGTAGTAGCAGGTGGTGTCGACCTGGGTCAGGACACGCTTCTTGAAGGTCGGGTTCGTCAGAACCTTCTGGATGCGCTCGGGGGCGACCTCGTTGAGCAGCGACAGCGTGAACTGGTCGTTGCCCTTGTCGGCGATGTAGCGGTCCGTGGAGGCCAGCGACTGGAAGCCGAACTGGAACTCGAACTTGTCCGGGTACGCGTTGCGCAGCGGGTCCGTCTCGGCCACCCAGTGCGTGTTGCGGACCAGCGTCGCCGACTTGCCGATGCTGCGGCTGGCGATCTTGTAGGGGCCGCAGGAGAGCGGGTGCTTGTCGTACTTCTCCTTGGTGTCGTGCTTCTTGGGCACGATGGAGAAGCCGCGCATGGCGACCATGAAGTTGAAGTCGGCGTGGGCCTCCTTCAGCTTGAACGTGATGGTCTTGCCGTCGATCTCGATGGAGTCGAGGTGCTTGCCGCCGTAGGGGCCCTTGTACTTGTCGCCGCCGACCAGCCAGCCCTGCGGGTAACGGGGACCCTGGGTGACGAAGGAGGCGAAGAGGCGCTCGAAGGTGTGGCGCACGTCCTCGATCGTGACGTCGGCGCCGTCCTCCCACTTCACGTTGTCCTTCAGCGTGAAGGACCAGGTCTTGCCGCCGTCGGCCGCGGTGCCGGCGTCCGTGGCGAGGTCACCCACGAGCGTGGTGCCGCCCTTGGAGTCGATCTTGTAGCCGGTCAGACCGCGCAGGAACAGGACCGAGCAGGCGCCCTCGTACGAGGAGTAGAGCTGCGCCGGGTCGAGGTGGTCCCAGTCGATCTGGTCCAGCGTGTAGATCGTGCCGCCCTTGACCGCGCCGGGGACCTCGGGGGCCGCACCGGTGGAGTCCGCCTTCGTGCCGACGGCGATGGTGGCGGCCTTGGCCTTGTCCACGGACGGAGCCTTGTTGCTGCCGGTCCCGCCGCTGTTGCCGCTGCTGCAGGCGCTCAGGACCGTGGTGGCTCCGGCGGCCACACCAGTGGCTATGAGGAAGTTTCTGCGGGAAAAGGACATGGCTTACCTGCCTAGTGGTGGGTGAATGAGAGACGGGTAACCAGCCGGACGACTACGACCGGGGCTGGGGGTGGAAGTCAGCGCTTGGACTTCGGGTCGAGTGCGTCGCGGACCGAGTCTCCGAGCAGGTTGAAGGCGAGGACGAAGATGACCATCGAGACGCCCGGGAAGATCATGAAGGTGATGTCTTCCGTGTAGAAGCCGGCACCACGCTGGATCATGACGCCCCAGTCCGGGGTCGGGTCCTGGATGCCCACGTTGAGGAAGGCGAGGCCCGCCTCGGCCGTGACGTACGCCGGCAGCATGAGGGTGGACTGGATCAGGATCGGCGTCCAGAGGTTGGGCAGCAGCTCCTTGAAGACGATGCGGCGCGAGGACGCGCCGGTCACCTTCGCCGCCTCGACGAACTCGCGCTCCCGCAGGCCGAGGACCTGGCCGCGCAGCAGTCGCGCGATGGAGGCCCAGCCGAAGGCGGAGAGGACGAGGATCAGGCAGGTGGCCCGCAGCCAGGTCGGGACATCTTCGTTGAAGGGCACGAAGAGCGCGTACACGACCGGCATGAAGGCGATGAAGAACAGCGTGGAGGGGAACGACAGCAGGATGTCGATGACCCGGCCGACGAAGTAGTCCGTCTTGCCGCCGAGGTATCCCGCGGTGATGCCGATCACCACACCGATCACCGTGGTCAGCAGCGTGGCGGCGGTGGCGATCATCAGCGAGGTACGGATGCCGTACAGCAGGAACGTGAAGACGTCACGGCCCAGCTGGGGCTCGATGCCGAACCAGAAGTTGCCGTCGATGCCGCCGTTGGGCTTCATCGGGAAGGCGAAGTCGTTCAGCAGGCCGTCGGTCTCCTGGCCGTACTGCTCGTACGGGTTCTTCCCGTAGAGCTTCGCTATCAGCGGTGCGCAGATCGCGATCACGAAGAAGAAGATCACGACGTAGGCGGATATGACGCCGGTGCGGTCGCGCTTGAACCGCTTCCAGGCGAGTCGTCCCGGGGAGCGACTCTCCGAGCCCTTGGGGTTGATGGACGGAGCCGGCGTCTCGCCGGTCTCGTCGGTCACCTCAAGCGGGGCGGCCGCGGAAGGAGTAGGGGGGGTCATGGTGCTCCAGGCCCGAGGGGGTCAAGGGCTCCGCAGGGCGCTCCCTACGGGCTACGCCGGACTTTTTCAACGCAATTCATGCAAGGTCAATAAAATCTCGGTCGCCTTGGGTTTCTCTTTACTTTCTTTGCCTCGATTTGACCTCAGCGTAACTACGCGTGTAGCGCACTGTGGCCGTTCCGTGTCCAGAATCGGACCAACTGCGCGAAACGGTCAATGAGTTCGTTATCCGGACGCCGGAGTCTCGGAATGCGTACATCTAGTGCACTGGAATCAACAGTTCCGCATCGAAGTACGGAGATCTGTTGCGCTCCCCCCTCAAGATCCTTTGACGGTGTGTCCGGAGTGCCCTCTTCCGGATGGATCGACACCCAGAAGGGTGGGGTGAATGTGCGATACGGCCGGTATAGGCCGATATTGGGCCCTAAAGGCACACCGCACCGGAGCCGGAAGCACTGACCCCGGCGCAGGCAGCACAGCGCACTCTTGAGGAGGCACTCCATGCGTGGAGCCACGCACGCCAAATGGGCCGCATGTGCGGCGGCGGTAGCCCTCGTGGTGACCGCCTGCGGGGGCGGAGGGAGTGACAGCGGAGGCGGCAGCGGCTCCGGCACCGTCAGCGCCTCCTGGGGCGACCCGCAGAACCCGCTCGAACCCGCCAACACCAACGAGGTGCAGGGCGGCAAGGTCCTCGACATGATCTTCCGCGGACTGAAGCGGTACGACGCGAAGACCGGCGCCGCCGAGGACATGCTCGCCGAGAAGATCGACACCTCTGATTCGCAGAACTTCACGATCACGGTCAAGAGCGGCTGGAAGTTCAGCAACGGCGAGGCCGTCACCGCCCAGTCCTTCGTCGACGCCTGGAACTACGGCGCGAGTCTGAAGAACAACCAGAAGAACGCGTACTTCTTCGGGTACATCGAGGGCTACGACAAGGTGCACCCCGACACGGGCACCCAGAGCGCCGACACGCTCTCCGGCCTCAAGGTCACCGGCACGAACACCTTCACGGTCAAGCTCAACCAGAAGTTCTCGACCTTCCCCGACACCCTCGGCTACTCGGCCTACTCGCCGCTGCCCAAGGCGTTCTTCAACGACCACGCGGCCTGGGTGAAGAAGCCCATCGGCAACGGCCCCTACACCATCGACTCGTACGCCAAGGGCTCGCAGATGTCCCTGGTGAAGTGGGACGACTACCCCGGTGACGACAAGGCGCAGAACGGCGGCGTCACCCTCAAGGTCTACACGGACAACAACACCGCCTACAACGACCTTCTGGCCGGGAACCTCGACCTCGTCGACGACGTGCCCGCGGCCCAGCTCAAGAACGCCAAGAGCGACCTGAACGGCCGGTACATCAACACCCCGGCCGGCATCATCCAGACCCTCGCCTTCCCGTTCTACGACCCGAAGTGGAACACCAGCGGCGCTCTGAAGGTCCGCCAGGGCCTGTCCATGGCGATCAACCGCCAGCAGATCACCGACACGATCTTCCAGAAGACGCGGACGCCCGCCAGCGACTGGACCTCACCGGTGCTCGGCAAGGAGGGCGGCTTCCAGGAAGGCCTGTGCGGAGACTCCTGCGACTACAACCCGTCCGAGGCCAAGAAGCTGGTCGAGGAGGGCGGCGGCCTGCCCGGCGGCCAGGTCAAGATCTCCTACAACGCGGACACCGGCTCCCACAAGGAATGGGTCGACGCCGTCTGCAACTCCATCAACAACGCGCTCGGCAACGACACGGCCTGCGTCGGCAACCCGATCGGCACCTTCGCCGACTTCCGCAACCAGATCGGGCAGCACAAGATGCCCGGTCCGTTCCGGGCCGGCTGGCAGATGGACTACCCGCTGATCCAGAACTTCCTGCAGCCGCTGTACTTCACGAACGCCTCCTCCAACGACGGCCAGTGGACCAACAAGGAATTCGACAACCTCGTCAACCAGGCGAACGCCGAGACCGACACCAGCAAGGCCATCCAGCTCTTCCAGCAGGCCGAGGGGGTCGTGCGGGACAACATGGCCGCCATCCCGCTCTGGTACCAGAACGGCAGCGCCGGCTACTCGGACAAGGTCTCGAACGTGGCGCTCAACCAGTTCAGCGTCCCCGTCTACAACGAGATCACCGTCAACTGAGCCGCCCGGGGCGGGCCCGTCACCAGGGCCCGCCCCTCTACCTCCGGAGCACTCATGGGACGGTACGTCATCCGGCGTCTGCTGCAGATGATCCCGGTCTTCTTCGGCGCCACCATTCTCATCTTCCTGATGGTGAACGTGATGGGCGACCCCATCGCGGGCCTGTGCGGTGAACGGCAGTGCGACCCCGCCACGGCCGCCCAGCTGCGCACGGAGTTCGGCCTCGACAAACCCCTGTGGCAGCAGTACCTGACCTACATCGGCCACATCTTCACCGGCGACTTCGGCACCGCGTTCAACGGACAGCCGGTCACCGAGCTGATGGCCTCCGCCTTCCCGGTCACCATCCGGCTGACGATCGTCGCGATCTTCTTCGAGATCGTCATCGGCATCACGCTCGGCGTCGTCACCGGTCTGCGCCGCGGCCGGCCCGTCGACACCGGCGTCCTGCTGCTCACCCTCGTCGTCATCTCCGTGCCGACCTTTGTCACCGGTCTGCTGGCCCAGCTGCTACTCGGGGTCCAATGGGGCTGGATCAAACCGTCGGTCTCCACGGAGGCCACCTTCGGCGAGCTGATCGTGCCGGGCCTGGTGCTGGCCTCGGTGTCCCTCGCGTACGTGACCCGGCTGACCCGGACCTCCATCGCGGAGAACAAACGCTCCGACTACGTCCGTACCGCCATCGCCAAGGGCCTGCCGCGACGCCGGGTGACCATCCGGCACCTGCTGCGCAACTCGCTGATCCCCGTGATCACCTTCATCGGCACCGACATCGGCGCGCTGATGGGCGGCGCGATCGTCACCGAGCGGATCTTCAACATCCACGGTGTCGGTTACCAGCTCTACCAGGGGATCGTGCGCCAGAACACCCAGACCGTCGTCGGCTTCGTGACCATCCTGGTCCTCGTCTTCCTGGTCGCCAACCTGCTCGTCGACCTCCTGTACGCCGTACTCGACCCGAGGATCCGCTATGCCTGAGCAGCCGCCGTACGAGGAAGAGCCACATCACGGACCCGAGGGGCCGCCGCCGGAGGACCTCGCGATCGCCCCGACCGGCATGGGCGGCACGATGGATCTCGGGACGAGCGAGGCGGAGACCCTGGAGAAGACGCCGGGAGGACCGGAGGGCACGGGCCCGCGCGAGAAGCCGCGCTCCCTGTGGTCCGACGCCTGGCGGGACCTGCGCCGCAACCCTGTCTTCATCATCTCCGCACTCGTCATCCTCTTCCTGGTCGTCATCTCGATCTGGCCCTCCCTGATCACCTCCCAGAGTCCGCTCCAGTGCGACCTCTCCAAGGCACAGCAGGGCTCGCAGCCCGGACACCCCTTCGGCTACGACGGACAGGGCTGCGACGTCTACACGCGGACCGTGTACGGGACCCGGATCTCGATCAGCGTCGGTGTGCTCGCCACGGTCGGGGTCGCGCTGCTCGGCTCGTTCCTCGGCGGTCTGGCCGGTTTCTACGGCGGCCTGGGCGACTCCTTCCTGTCCCGGGCCACCGATATCTTCTTCGCGATCCCCGTCGTGCTCGGCGGTCTGGTCCTGCTCTCCGTGGTGACCAGCAACACGATCTGGCCGGTCGTCGGGTTCATGGTGCTCCTCGGCTGGCCGCAGATCTCCCGCATCGCGCGCGGCTCCGTCATCACCACCAAAGAGAACGACTACGTCCAGGCGGCCCGTGCTCTCGGCGCCTCCAACTCGAGGCTGATGCTGCGGCACATCACCCCGAACGCGGTCGCACCGGTGATCGTCGTGGCGACCATCGCGCTCGGTACCTACATCTCGCTGGAGGCGACGCTGTCGTACCTGGGTGTCGGTCTGAAGCCCCCGAGGGTCAGCTGGGGCATCGACATCTCCTCGGCGTCCGCGTACATCCGCCAGGCCCCGCACATGCTGCTGTGGCCGGCCGGCGCGCTCGCGATCACCGTGCTCGCGTTCATCATGCTCGGCGACGCGGTGCGCGACGCCCTCGACCCGAAGCTGAGGTGACCGCGGTGCTGCTCGAAGTGCGCGATCTGCACGTGGAGTTCCGAACCAGGGATGGTGTCGCCAAGGCCGTCAACGGGGTCAACTACCGCGTCGACGAGGGCGAGACGCTCGCCGTGCTCGGCGAGTCCGGCTCCGGCAAGTCGGTGACGGCCCAGGCCGTGATGGGCATCCTCGACATGCCGCCCGGGAAGATCACCGGAGGCGAGATCCTCTTCAAGGGCCAGGACCTGCTGAAGTTCAAGGAGGAGGAGCGGCGCAAGGTACGGGGCGCCGAGATGGCGATGATCTTCCAGGACGCGCTGTCGTCCCTGAACCCCGTGCTCAGCGTCGGCGAGCAGCTCGGCGAGATGTTCACCGTGCACCGCGGGATGTCACGGAAGGAAGCCCGCGGCAAGGCGATCGAGCTGATGGAGCGGGTGCGCATCCCGGCTGCCGCCGAGCGCGTGCGCGACTATCCGCACCAGTTCTCCGGCGGTATGCGCCAGCGCATCATGATCGCCATGGCGCTGGCCCTGGAGCCCGCCCTGATCATCGCCGACGAACCGACCACCGCGCTCGACGTCACTGTGCAGGCCCAGGTCATGGACCTGCTCGCGGAACTGCAGCGTGAGCTCAACATGGGGCTCATCCTCATCACCCACGACCTCGGCGTGGTCGCGGACGTCGCCGACCGGATCGCGGTGATGTACGCGGGCCGGATCGTCGAGACGGCGCCGGTCCACGACATCTACAAGGCGCCCGCCCACCCCTACACCAGGGGGCTGCTGGACTCGATCCCCCGGCTCGACCAGAAGGGCCTGGAGCTGTACGCCATCAAGGGCCTGCCGCCCAACCTGATGCACATCCCGCCGGGCTGCGCCTTCAACCCGCGCTGCCCGATGGCCCAGGACATCTGCCGCACCGAGGTGCCGCCGCTCGCGGAGGTCGACGCGGACCGCGGGAGCGCCTGCTTCTTCTGGAGGGAGTGCCTCGATGACACAAGCAGCAAGTGAGCCGCTGCTGGAGGTCAGCGGACTGGTCAAGCACTACCCGCTGACCCAGGGAATCCTCTTCAAGAAGCAGGTCGGCGCGGTCAAGGCCGTCGACGGCGTCGACTTCCGGCTCGGCCACGGCGAGACCCTCGGCATCGTCGGCGAGTCCGGCTGCGGCAAGTCGACGGTCGCCAGGATGCTGGTCAACCTGGAGAAGCCGACCGACGGGACGATCAAGTACAAGGGCGAGGACATCACCCGGCTGTCCGGCAAGGCGCTGAAGGCCGTACGCCGCAACATCCAGATGGTCTTCCAGGACCCGTACACCTCCCTCAACCCGCGCATGACCGTCGGCGACATCATCGGGGAGCCGTACGACATCCATCCCGAGGTCGCGCCCAAGGGCGACCGGCGGCGCAGGGTCCAGGACCTGCTGGACGTGGTCGGGCTCAACCCGGAGTACATCAACCGCTATCCGCACCAGTTCTCCGGCGGCCAGCGGCAGCGCATCGGCATCGCGCGGGGTCTCGCGCTGCGGCCCGAGATCATCGTCGCCGACGAGCCGGTCTCCGCGCTCGACGTCTCCGTGCAGGCGCAGGTGATCAACCTGCTGGACAAGCTCCAGGCCGAGTTCAATCTCAGCTATGTCTTCATCGCGCACGACCTGTCGATCGTGCGGCACATCTCCGACCGGGTCGGAGTGATGTACCTCGGGCGGATCGTGGAGACCGGCAGGGACATCGAGATCTACGACCATCCGACGCACCCCTACACCCAGGCTCTGCTGTCCGCCGTGCCCGTGCCGGACCCGGAGGCCCGGGAGCACCGGGAGCGGATCATCCTCACCGGGGACGTGCCCTCGCCCGCGCACATCCCGTCCGGCTGCCGGTTCCGCACCCGCTGCTGGAAGGCGCAGGAGCGCTGCACCCTGGAGGTGCCGCTGCTCGCGGTGCCGGCCGAGTTCCGGCTCGCCGCCGGTCCGGCCGCCCATGACTCGGCCTGTCACTTCGCGGAGGAGAAACAGGTCGTACCGCCGGAAGAGCCCTCGGGCGGGGCGGCATAACATTACAAATGTGAGCGAACTTCGTTAACACGCAGGCAACTTGGCGGAAGCGGTACCGATATACGGACGCGACAAGGTGAACACCGTACGGCCGTGCGGGTGCCGTAAACGAGCCGGGGTGCGCCATGTCACCCCGGCTCGTTGCTGTGTCAGCCCAGTCCGAGGGAGCGCTTCAGGAAGTCGACCTGGAGGAGCAGGAGGTTCTCGGCGACCTGTTCCTGAGGGGTCATGTGCGTGACCCCCGACAGCGGCAGCACCTCGTGCGGGCGGCTGGCGGCCAGCAGCGCCGAGGACAGCCGCAGGGCGTGCGCCACCACCACGTTGTCGTCCGCGAGGCCGTGCACGATCATCAGCGGCCGGTGCGGCCCGGCGGCGGGCGCGGAGAGCCCCTCGTCGGTGACCAGCGAGTTCTTCGCGTACGTCGCCGGGTCCGCGGCGGGATCGCCGAGGTACCGCTCCGTGTAGTGGGTGTCGTACAGCCGCCAGTCCGCGACCGGGGCGCCCGCGATGCCCGCGTGGAAGACGTCGGGGCGGCGCAGCACGGCGAGTCCGGCGAGCCAGCCGCCGTACGACCAGCCGCGGATCGCGACCCGGGACAGGTCGAGCGGGAACCGCTCCGCGAGCCCGTGCAGTGCCTCCACCTGGTCGTCGAGGGAGAGCGTGAGGTCGTCGCGGAGCGCCTTCTCCCAGGCGGGGGAGCGCCCCGGGGTGCCGCGGCCGTCGGCGACGACCACCGCGAAGCCCTGGTCGGCGAACCACTGCGAGGTCAGGTGCGCGTTGTGCGCGGCCAGCACCCGGGGGCCGTGCGGGCCGCCGTAGGGGTCCAGGAGGACCGGTAGGGGATTGTCACCGTCGTAGTCAGTAGGCATAAGCACGGCGCATGGGATTTTCTGTGCGCCCCCCTGAGTGAGCGTCACGCGCGGGGACAAACCAGGATGTTCGGCGTACGAGGGGATGGTCGCCGCGTGCTTTCCCTCCCGCAGCACCTGCACCTGGGCGCCAGGCTGGTCGAGCACCGCCGACACGAGCACGGTCACGCCCCCGGCGCGCACCGCCGAGTGCACGCCGGGCTGCTGCGAGACGCGCTCAAGGCCGAGTTCGTTCACGCGGTATACATGGACTTCGCCGGTTTCCGGATCGTTCGCGGCCTCGCCCGCCGAGGCCGCGATCAGTACGTCGTCGGCCGAGACGTCGAGCACCGCCCGGACGTGCAACTGGGCACCGGTCAGCGGGCGTTCACCGAACGCCAGCACCCGCGCGCCGCCCTCGTCGGCGATCCGTACGAGCTGCCCGCCGGGGCTCCAGCACGGCACTCCGGGGAAAAGATCCAGCCAAATTGGATCTTCGTCGGCGTGCACCATCCGGGTCGCCCCGGAGTCCGGGTCCACGGCCAGGAAGAGCTGGCTGCGCTGGTCCCGCGCCTGCACCAGAAGCAGCGGCGCACCCGCCGCTGACCAGTGCGCATGTGCCAGATACGGGTAGCGCGCCCGGTCCCAGGTGACCTCCGTGCGCACCCCGTCGAGCCCGATCACGAAGAGCCGCACCTCGGCGTTCGCGCTGCCCGCCACCGGGTAGGCGACCCGCTGCGGGTCGACTTCCGGGTGGGCCGGATCGGAGATCCACCAGCGCTGTACCGGCGTGTCGTCGACGCGTGCGACGAGCAGCCGGTCGCCCTCCGGCGACCACCAGAAGCCGCGCGAACGACCCATCTCCTCGGCCGCGATGAACTCGGCCAATCCATAGGAAACAGCCCCCGGACCCGTCGCGGGCTCCGGCTCGGCGAGCGCCCGGTCGTCCTCGCCCTCGGCCCCGACGACCCTCAGGGCGCCCCCGGCGACGTACGCCACGAACAGGCCGTCGGGGGAGGGGCGCGGGTCGATCACCGGTCCGGGGACCGGGAGTTCACGTGCCGTGCCTGCCCGCAGCTCCGCGGTGAAGAGCCGCCCTGACAAGGCGAAAGAGGCCAACTCGGCGGCTGTGTCGGTGGCGTATCCGACGATCCCCGCGCCGCCCTCGCGGCTGCGCTCGCGGCGCGCCCGTTCCTCCGTCGAGAGGTGCTCGGTGGCGCCGCCGAGCAGCGCGGCGGGGTCGGCCGCGACCCGCTCCCGGCCCTCCGCCACATCGAGGACCCACAGTTGATTCGCCCGATCCGTACCGGAGGAGGACCGCAGGAACACCACGCGGGAACCGTCGGGGGACACGGTGAACGCGCGCGGCGCGCCGGAGGTGAACCGCTGCGTGCGGGCGTACCGGCGCGGGAAGGAGAGAGGCTCGTTCGTCATGCCTCGACCATATTGGCCATGCGCCCCCTTGTGCGGCCGTGCGCCGATCGATGCGCGCGTACGGATAGTTATGATCACTAGCGCTGCGTGGGTAGGAACCTGCTGGCTGCTGTATGGATTTACCGACCCCCCATGTCCGACCCCGTACCGGACCCCAAGTCCCTGGGAACTTTGGAGGTGAGCCGCCGTGGCACTCTCGATTTCGGCGGTGGTGCTGCTGGCGATCATCGTCTTTCTTCTGATCAAGAAGTCAGGACTGAAAGGCGGGCACGCGGTCGTCTGCATGCTGCTCGGCTTTTATCTCGCCTCCTCCACCATCGCGCCCACGATCAGCGACCTGACCACGAACATCGCGGGGATGATCGGCAGCATCAAGTTCTGACGGGTGGTGCGGCGGACGTCCGGGGCAGCGACCGACTCCCGTTCCCGCCCGCCCCGTTCGGCCCCCTCGTGAAGGCCCGGCTCATCCGGGACGAGGTCGGGGCCGCCCCGGCGCGGGACGCCATCGGGTCGAGCCGCATCTCGCACCGGACCCCGCTTGCCCGTGCTCCGGTGTGACGGGCGGTCTTTCCCAAGAAACACCCAGGTGAAAGAACCCGACCAAGCCCCACCCCTCCGGCCCGTCGCGCAAACTCACTCGCCCGAGTAAACATCGCCAACTGGGCTGGATTCGGGACTGGTTGCCTGCCTTACGCTCAGCGCAACACAACAGCAGACATGCGACGGCCCTCGCCGGGACGCCAATCCCAGTGCGAGGGCCTGACCACCGAGGAAGCAGGAGACTTCCCGATGGATACGCAGAACCCTAGCGCGCCCCCGTATGCCCAGTCCCGTGTTGCGGCCGACAAATCCCGCAACCGGCACCACCGTTCCGGCGGCGGTCTCGTCCACGACAACACCCGCCACACCACCCGGTTCACGGTGATCGGCAACCACCTCGCCCAGCACCCGGAGCTGTCCGGACTCGCGATCGGGCTCGGCGCCCACATCCAGTCCCTCCCGGCCGGCGCCCCCGTGGACATCAAGACCCTCACCGCCCGCTTCCCCGAGGGCGCGATCCGGATCGCCGCCGCCCTGCGTGAACTCGAAGCCCACGGCTACCTCCGCCGCACCCGCGAACGCGTCCCCGGCGGCCGCATCGTCACCCGCACGGTCTCCTGCAACCAGCCCGGCCGCCGCGCCGACGAGGCCGCTCCCGCCCCCATCCGGCCCGCCCACCCGGACCACCCGACGCCGGACCACCCGACGCCGGACCACCCGACGCCGGACCACCCCACCTCGGACCACTCCACGCCGGGACAGTCCACCCCGGCACACGCCAGGCCATGGCACCTCACCCCGGGGCACTTCACGTCCGCGCACCTCGCCCCGGGGCGCTCCGCCCCTGGGCACTCCAGGCCCCGTGCGGCCCGTAAGCCCCTCCCCGCGGTGCCGCACCCCGCCTGCCCCGCACCCGGGCTCCTCCAGGCCGCCGCCGAGCTTCTCGTGGACTTGCGCCGTTACGACCCCCGGCTGCTCCTCTCCGGCTGCGACAGCGCCCACCTGGCCCCGGGGGTCGCCGCCTGGCTGGAGCGCGACGTCAGCGCCACCTCCGTACGTCACGCACTCATCACGGACCTGCCGCCCGAAGGGCTGCGCCGCCCGGCCGCCCTCCTGGCCCACCGCCTCGCCGAGCAGCTGCCACCGCCGCCCCCGTTCCGAGCGCCCGCCCCGCCGCAGGCCGACGGGCCCTCCGTGGTTCGGCACCCGCTCCAGACCTGCGACGGCTGCGACCGCGCCTTCCGGGCGCCAGAGCCCGGCCGCTGCCGCGACTGCCGGGCAAGCGCGCCTGCGGCTGCCTGACAGGGGCTTGTTCAAGCTTCCGGGCCTCCAGGTCACCGGCTTCGCGACACGAAAGGCTCAGGGCCCCGCCATGGTCGGCTCCCCCGTTGTGGACAGAAACTCCGGCGACGCGTTTCCCGCCTCCTCCCGAGGCCGGCTCGGCTGCCGCCCTGGCTCGCTACGCTGGCGGAGGCATCCCCAGGAGGACACGATGAGCACCCAGTCTGATCACGGGCACGAGCTGATCCCCCGTCCTGAGCAGACCCCTGACGCCCTGCGTGCGGCTCTCGCCGTCGTGGCCCCGGGCCGTTTGGAGGAGATGCAGGCCAAGAAGGACGAGGCCTTCGCGAAGGCGGTCGAATGGCAGTCCCTCAGCCCTGTGCAGAGCTGGGTCCTGACCTGGGCCAGGGACATCGAGATCGCCCGCCGCCCCGACCTGTCCGCCCGTTACTCCCACGCGACGAGTCATCTGGAGCACGAGGACCCGGCCACCGCTCAGGAGGCACTGCGGGAACTGACTTCCGTTCTGGACGAGGCCATGAAGGCAGTCCGCGTGTGAGCTGGAAGTGGGAGTACGCCTTCGGGGCGGAGGAAACCGCTCGTACCGCTCCGGCCGACTTCCTCGTCACAGTGGAAGCGAAAGCGGATGAACCGGTCAGAGCGGCCGAAGCCTTCCACGTTCACGGCCGGGCCCATGAAGGCGGTGACCCGAAGGGCGGCGACATCATCGTTCCCGGCGGGATGTTCACGTATCAGGTCGTCGTGCGGAGCGAGCGCGTCTACGTAGTTCAGATCACCTATCTGGGCTTCTGAATCGTCGACTCATCCGGCTTCCGGGTTCGCGTGGTGGCGGCGTGTGGCTCGGCACAGTGGAGCCTGGCAGGCGGCCGGCGGGCGCCAGGAGGCAGTGGGTGCCTCGTAGGGTGGGTTCCATGACGGAACTGCCCGACCGGCGTCTGCTCCTCGTGCACGCGCACCCGGACGACGAGTCGATCAACAATGGCGCGACCATGGCCAGATACGCGGCCGAGGGCGCCCATGTGACGCTGGTGACCTGCACCCTCGGCGAGGAGGGGGAGGTCATTCCGCCCGAACTCGCCCATCTCGCCCCCGACCGCGACGGCGGACTCGGCCCGTACCGGACCGGTGAGCTGAGCGCCGCCATGAAGGAACTGGGCGTCACCGACCATCGCTTCCTCGGCGGACCCGGGCGGTTCCGCGACTCCGGGATGATGGGCGTCGAGCAGAACCACCGCGCGGGTGCCTTCTGGTCGGCGGACGTCGACGACGCCGCCGACTGCCTCGTGGAGGTGATCCGCGAGGTACGCCCCCAGGTGCTCGTCACCTATGACCCCGATGGGGGTTATGGGCACCCGGACCACATCCAGGCCCACCGTGTGGCCATGCGCGCCGCCGAACTGGCCGCGGAGCCCACCCACCGACCCGACCTCGGGGGTCCGTGGCGGATCACCAAGACGTACTGGAACAGGGTGCCGCGCCCGGTCGCCGAGGAGGCGTTCGCGCGTCTGCGGGAGGCCCTCCCGGAGCTGCCGTTCGACCGGGCGGCCGCCGTCGGTGACGTACCGGGCGTGGTCGACGAGGCGACGATCACCACCGAGGTCGACGGAACCGCGTACGCCGCCGCCAAGGCCGCCGCGATGCGGGCGCACGCCACCCAGATCACCGTGGACGGGCCCTGGTTCGTCCTCTCGAACGAGCTGGCGCAGCCGCTGTTCACCACCGAGTACTACGAGTTGGTGAACGCCCGGCGGCCCGTGACGCGGGAGACGGACCTCTTCGAGGGGATCGATCGGTGAGAGGCGCGGGGAAGACCGGGACGACGGGGCGAGGGGCGGATCTGTGATGAGTACGAACGGACAGCGCGGCGGCGGAAGTGCGCTCGCGCAGCCACTGGCACGGCCCTCGGGCGGGCGGATCGCCGCCTACCTGGGACTCTTCCTGCTCGGCGCCGTGGTCGGGGTCGCCGGGGCGCTGGTCCAGCCCGGCTGGTTCCCGGTCGGGCTGCTGCTCGCGCTGGCGGGTGCCGCCGGACTCTTCCTGGGCGGAGCGCGGGCGACCGAATCCCGGGCCGGGGCCGTCGCCCCCGCGGCCGGCTGGATGGTCGCCGTCGTCCTGCTCACCGCCAGCCGTCCGGAAGGGGACTTCCTCTTCGGCGCGGGAGTCGTCTCGTACCTCTTCCTGCTCGGAGGCATGGCCGTGGCTGTGATGTGCGCCACCCTCGGCCTGGGGCGGCAACCGGGTGCCTCCGGTGCCCGACTTGGCAAGTGACGTACCACTTCGCCGCATCGAGCAGGTGCGGGTCTCGTGCGAGATTCCTCAACGGTCGAGGTTTGCGCGCCGGACATGGCCAGTATGGTGGTGCGCGCCGCCGAGCTGCCCGAGATGAGGTCGAGTAAACGGGCGGCGGAGCCAACCGGGAGAACCTGCCTTGAGTCGTGAAACTGACAGTTCGTCCTCCGGGCCCAACGGGCGCGGTGGAGCCGCGTACCCGTCGGGGACGCCGCCGTACGGGACCCCCATGGCTTCCGAAGGCGGCGCCGACGCGGGCCGTTCGGCCGCCGGCAAGCCGCCGGAGGAGCGCAAGACCGAGACCACTCTGACGACACGGATCCGGATCAACATCCCCGGATCGCGGCCCATCCCGCCCGTGGTCGTCCGTACACCCGTCGCCGACACCGACGCGTCCCCCGAGGGCGGCGACGGCGCGAACACCGGCGCACAGGCGCCGCGCGGCATGAGCGCGCCCGCGGGCAACTCCGCCGCGACGGCCACCACCGCGGCCCCGTCCGCGCCGGCACCCGTGACCGCGCCCGGGGACCAGCCCGGGGCGGAGGACAAGACGAGCGACTGGTTCGCGCCACGCAAGGCCGGTGCGCCCAAGGGCGGGCCGGGCGGCGGCTCGACCAATGGGGCGGGCCTGCCGAGCGGTTCGGCTCCCCCGAGTGCGACGGGCGCCGCGGGTTCCGCGGGGACACCGGGCGCGGGACGGCCGACGCCGTCCAACGGTGCCGGTCCGCTGGGCATCACCGGCGGCGTCCGGCCCGGCGGTACGAACGGTGCCGGGCTCCCCGGTGCCACCGGCGCCGGACCCGTGGCCCCCGGCCACGGCGGCGGCACGGGCTCCTTCGACGTCTCCGGGGCGCTGCGCGACACCGGCTCCTTCCCGGCCATCGGTTCGGCCGGCGGGTCCGGCGAACAGCGCCGCGACGACCTCCCGTACTTCTCCGAAGGCGGCCGCGGCCCGGCCGGTCCGACCGGCGGTCCCACCACCGGTGACGGCCCGATGGTGCCTCCGGCCGGTGCGGGCGCGGCTCCCGGCAGCCTGGCCGCAGGGCCGGGCTCGGCCCCCGGCAACCGGAACCCGCGAGCGGGATATCCGGGCGTCGGCACGGGCTCGCACGGCGGCCTGAGCGGCGGTCTCAGCGACGACACCGCGATCCTCACCCCGCAGAAGCCGGCGCCCGACCCGGGACCCGGCGGCTACGGCGCCCCCGTGGACAACGTCTCCGGGCACACCCTGACCAGCGGCATCCCCGTCGTCTCGCCGTCCCAGAACTTCGCGTACGAGGCGGGGACGCGCAACGACGGACCCCGGTCGCACACCCCGCCGAAGCTGCCCGAGCCCGTCCAGCAGCCGCCCGCCTCGTCGAAGCAGGCGAAGAAGAAAAAGGGCCGCAACAAGCCGGCGCTCCTCGGCGTCCTCGTCGTGGTGCTCGCCGGCGGCGCCTACGGCGCGGGCCTGCTCATGAACCACTCGGACGTGCCCAAGGGCACCACCGTGCTCGGCGTCGACATCGGCGGCGGCACCCGCGACGAGGCCGTCAAGAAGCTCGACGACGCCTTCAGCGCCCGGACGAACAAGCCGCTGACGCTCTCCGTCGACGGCGACACGGTCCAGCTCAGGCCCGACCAGGCCGGACTCCAGCTGGACAGCCAGGCCACCGTCCGCGCCGCCGCCGGTAGCGACTACAACCCGATCTCGGTGATCGGTTCGCTGTTCGGCCAGGAGCGCGTGGTCGAGCCCGTCATGCCGGTCGACGAGGAGAAGCTGCAGGCCGCCCTGGAGCGCGCCGCGAGCGGCTCCGGTTCGGCGAGCGAGGGCACGATCAAGTTCCAGGCGGGCAAGGCCGTCCCCGTCTACGGCAAGGCGGGCAAGGGCCTCGACGCCGGCTCCTCGATGCAGGCCGTCGAGGACGCGTACCGCGCCCAGGTGGAGACCAACGCGACCACTCCGGTGAAGGTCGCCACCACGACCCGCCAGCCGACGGTCACGAAGGCCGAGGTGGACCGCAAGATGTCGACGTTCGCGACGGCCGCGATGTCGGCGAACATCACCATCCGCACGGACGCCACCCACCTGGTCGCCTTCAGCCCGCAGAAGTCCATCTGGAAGTTCCTGAGCGTCAGGCCGGTCCAGGGCAAGCTCGTCGAGCACTACGACCTCAAGGCGCTCCAGGCGCTGTACGGCCATGCCTTCGACGGTGTGACGATCACCAAGGGCGACGGCAGCAAGAAGGCCGTGAGCCCGGAGGACGTGGCCTCCGCCGTCGGCCGGGCCCTCGTCGGGAAGACGGCCGCCGCCCGCGACGTGACCATCCCCACCAACCCCAACTAGCGGTCGCACCAAGCGCATCGAGGGCATCCAGCCGTTCTCACCGGCCGGGTGCCCTCTCGCCGTACCGCGGGGCGGCCGCAGGGCAGGTGCGCCTGCCCTCGACATGACATCTGTCATCCGCGACCGAGGACACACCGCACTGCCGCGGGCACCCCCATCGTCGCCACGATGGATCACATGACAACGACTGCGGCGATCACCACCACACCGGTGGTCGGGTTCGAATCGGTGACCAAGAGCTACGGGAACGTCCGGGCCGTGGACGGGCTGACGCTCGAACTGCACCCCGGCGAGACCGTCGCCCTCCTGGGTCCCAACGGGGCGGGCAAGTCGACCACCCTCGACCTCCTGCTCGGCCTCAAGAACGCCGACAGCGGGACGGTCCGCGTGTTCGGCACCGGCCCGCGCGAGGCGATCGTCGCCGGGCGGGTGGGCGCCATGCTCCAGAGCGGCGGCCTGATGGACGAGGTCACCGTCGGCGAACTGGTGAAGCTCGCCTGCGATCTGCACCCGAAGCCGTACCGCGCCGCCGACGTCCTCGCCCGCGCGGGCATCACCCAGATCGCCGACCGCAAGGTCAACAAGCTCTCGGGCGGCCAGGCACAGCGCGTCCGCTTCGCCCTCGCCACGGCCGGCGACAGCGACCTGATCGTCCTCGACGAGCCCACCACCGGCATGGACGTCTCCGCCCGGCAGGCCTTCTGGGCCACCATGCGCGAGCAGGCCGACCAGGGCCGTACGGTCCTGTTCGCCACGCACTACCTGGAGGAGGCCGACGCCATAGCGGACCGCGTGCTCGTCCTGCACCGGGGACGGCTGCTGGCGGACGGCACCGCCGCGGAGATCAAGGCCAAGGCCGGCGCCCGCCGCGTCGCCTTCGACCTGGAGGGCACGATCGACGAGGCCCCGCTGCGCGCGCTGCCCTTCCTCACCTCGATCGACGTGTCCGGGCAGACCGTCCGCATCCAGTCCTCCGACGCGGACGCGACCGTCCACGCGCTCTACGGGCTCGGCGTCTACCCCCGCAACCTCGAAGTCGCCGGGCTCGGTCTGGAGCAGGCCTTCGTCGCCATCACCGCGGCCGAAGAGGCCAACCGCACGGCGGCCGAAGAGGCCAACCCCAACGCGGCCGAACACGCCGACCGCACCGCCGCCGAGGAGGCCACGTCCAAGTGAACAGTCTCATCAAGCTGGAGATCACCCGCGCCCTGCGCAACCGGAAGTTCCTGTTCTTCTCGGTGATCTACCCCTCGGCCCTGTTCCTGCTGATCGCGGGCAGCGCCGACAGCACCACGAAGGTGGACGGCACCGGCCTCACCCTGCCGACCTTCTTCATGGTCTCCATGGCCTCCTTCGGCGCCCTGACCGCCGTCCTCATGGGCAACAGCGAGCGCATCGCGAAGGAGCGGGAGAGCGGCTGGGTACGGCAGTTGAGGCTCACCGCGCTGCCGGGCCGCGGTTATGTGTTCGCCAAGACGGCCAGCGCCGCCGTGATCAGCCTGCCGTCGATCGTGATCGTCTTCGTGGTCGCCGCGGCGGTGAAGGACGTACGCCTGGACGCCTGGCAGTGGTTCGCGCTCACCGGTGTGATCTGGACCGGCAGCCTTGTCTTCGCCGCGCTCGGCGTCGCCATCGGCTATCTCGCCAGCGGGGACGCGGTCCGCCCGATCACGATGATCGTCTACTTCGGTCTGTCGATGCTCGGCGGCCTGTGGATGCCGACGACGACCTTCCCCGACTGGCTGCAGAACATAGCGAAGTGGCTGCCCACGCACGCGTACGCTGCCCTGGGGCAGGCCATCGAACTGGGGAACGCCCCGCACGCGAAGGACATCGCCATCCTCGCCGTCTCCTTCGCCCTCTTCGCGGGCGGCGCGGCCTGGCTGTACCGGAAGGACACGCTGAAGGCGTGAGTGCCATGACGGAAGACCCGCTGCCCGACGGGGCCCGCACGGACCGGCTGGTACGGATGGGAGAGTCCCCGCGCAACGTCCGCGAGGCCCTGCGCAAGTCGGTGTGGATCGTCATCTGGCTGGTGTTCCTCAGCTCACCGGTCCACGACCTCGCCTCCGGCAACCACACACCCGCGGCCACCGCGGCCGGCGGGGTGGGCCTCGCGGCCTTCGTCGCGATCTATCTGACACTGGTCTTCCGGCACATGGGCAAGGCCTTCGCGGGCACGCTGGCCGTCACCCTCATGGTCCTCGCCCTCGGCGCACTGGCTGTCGTCCTGTGCCTGACGCTCGGTGCGCCCTGGCTCGGCCTGTTCGTGTACGTCTCGGTCGCCTGCGGGACGACGTTCCCGCTGCGCGTGTCGTACTGGACCATCGCGCTGACCGCCGTCGTGATGCTGCTCGTCGGCCTCCACGGCGGCGAACGGGACGCACTCAACCTCGTCCTGCTCGTCGTCCTCATCGGCTTCGCGATGACCGGCGTACGGCAGTTGGTCCGCACGACGGTGGAGCTGCGCAAAGCGCGGGCCACCGTCGCCCAGCTCGCCGCCAACGAGGAGCGCCTGAGGCTCGCCAGGGACCTGCACGACCTGCTCGGCCACTCCCTCTCGCTGATCACGCTGAAGAGCGAGCTGGCCGGGCGGATGCTCCCCGAGCACCCCGACAAGGCGGCCCAGCAGGTCGCCGACATCGAGCAGGTGAGCCGCCAGGCCCTGGTCGACGTCCGCGAGGCGGTCACCGGCTACCGGCGGCCCCGGCTGGCCGGTGAACTCGCGGGCGCCCAGGTCGCGTTGACCGCGGCGGACGTCGTCGCCGACCTGCCGGCCGAACCCGACCTCGACGGTGTCCCCGAGGAGAGCGAGTCCCCGCTGGCCTGGGCGCTGCGCGAGGCGGTCACCAACGTCGTACGGCACAGCGGCGCCCGGCGCTGCACGGTGCGACTCGTCCGGCGCCAGACACTGGACGGACCCGTGCTCGAACTGTCGGTGGAGGACGACGGCTCGGGCGGCTCCTCCGCCGGTACCCCCGGCAACGGCCTGACGGGCCTGACCGAACGCCTGGAGAAGGCTGGCGGCTCGATGGAGGCGGGCCGGGTCCGGCACGGATTCCGGCTGGTCGCCCGGGTGCCGATCACGGGCGACCAGGCCTCTGCGGACGCGGCGGCGACCCCGTAGGATCCGGTGCATGAGCCGCACGATCAAGGTCCTGCTCGCCGAGGACCAGTCGATGGTCCGCGAGGCGCTGGCCGCCCTGCTGGGACTGGAGCCGGACATCGAGGTCGTCGCCCAAGTGGCCCGCGGTGACGAGGTACTGGGGGCGGTCCGCACCCATGACGTGGACGTGGCCCTCCTCGACATCGAGATGCCGGGCATGACGGGCATAGAGGCCGCGGCCGAACTCCACAAGGAGTTCCCCGCCCTCAAGCTGATCGTCCTCACGACCTTCGGCCGCCCCGGATACCTCCGCAGCGCCATGGAGTCCGGCGCCGACGCCTTCCTGGTCAAGGACGCCCCGGCCGCTCAACTCGCCGCGGCGGTACGCAAGGTGCTGGCCGGCGAGCGCGTCATCGACCCCACGCTGGCCGCCGCAGCGCTGGCCGAGGGCGCCAACCCGCTCACCGACCGCGAACGCGAGATCCTCCGCGCCGCCGCCGACGGCTCCACCAACGCCGAACTGGCCACCGCCCTCCACCTCTCCCAGGGCACGGTCCGCAACTACCTCTCCACAGCCATCCAGAAACTGGCGGTCCGCAACCGGGCGGAGGCGGTTCGGATCGCGCGGGAGAAGGGATGGCTCTGAGCGGCATCGCGGGCCGGAGCCCTCAGTTGAGCATCGCGCGTGCCGCGTGGGCCTGTTGGCGTACGCGGTCGGCGGCCGGTTCGTCGACCGCTGCCACCACGTCGGCGTACGCGTCGAGTTCGGCGGCTCCGTTCATGAAGTCTCCTCGCTGGACGAGAAGTTGGGCGTGCTCGTAGCGCAGTCGCGCCGGGTGTGAGGGCAGCTGGAGGGACAGCTCCACCGACCACAGGGACACGTCGGAGCGTTCGGGCCGGGCGGCGGCCCAGGCGCGGATGTTGTTCAGGATGCGCACGACGACGTCGAGCGGGTCGGCGGGGGAGAGCATCGACGGGTCGAGCGGTGCGCCGGTCGCCCCGGCGACCAGGAGTTCCGCGTCGGAGCCGGTCAGCACCCGTCCCCCGTCGAAGGGATCGGCGAGCACCTGCTGCTCGGGCGGTCCGAAGCCCACCACGAAGTGACCGGGCAGCGCGACGCCGTAGACCGGTGCGCCGGCCCGTCGCGCGACCTCCATCCACACCACGGAGAGCAGGATGGGCAGCCCGCGCCGCCGTCGCAGCACCGCGTGCAGCAGGGAGGACTCCAGCCGCTGGTAGTCGCCCGGCGAGCCCCGGTATCCGCACCGCCCGCCGAGGAGTTCGGCCAGGGCGGTCGCCCAGGCGCGGGGGCCGCCCGGACGGAAGGGCAGCCGGCCCGCCAGCTCGTCCAGCTCGATCTGCGCCGCGTCCATCCCGGCCTCGTCCAGCGTCCCGTCCGCCGCGGCGCCCACCAGCAGGCACAGCACCGCCAGATCGGGCCGCTCGGCCCGCGCCTCGTCGGCGAACCGCCGCCGTACCTCGTCGGCTCGCTCCGGCTCAGGTGGCTGAGGTGAAGGCATAGCCGGTTCGTGCCCCCTCACACCGATCGATACGGCTCGGCACCCGACTCGGCATCCGGCCCGTCACCGCCGAAACCGCTGTCCGCCGTGACGGCGCCCGCCGCGCCGCTGTCCGCCGCACTGCCGCCCGCCGCGCCGCCACTCGCGGAGATGGCGCCCGTCGCGCCACCACTCGCCGCGCCACCACCTGCCGCACCGGCGTCCGCTGTACCCGCTCTCACCCCAGTGGCGCTCGTGCCGGCACCGTCGCGGGTGTTCGCCTCGGCGTCCGCGACGGTGTCCGTGCCGGCGTCCGGTGTCCACCGGTAGTGGTGGTACGCGTGATGCGGGCCGAAGCCCATCCGGCCGTACAGCTCCCGTGCCCCCGCGTTGTCCGCCTCCACCTGGAGCCAGGCCGCCGAGGCGCCCTCGTCCAGGGCGCGGCGGGCCAGCGCGGCCATGACTGCGGTGGCCAGGCCCCTGCGGCGCTGGGCCGGGTCGACCTCGACAGCGGCGAAACCGGCCCAGCGCCCGTCCACCACGCACCGCCCGATCGCGGCCGGAGCCGCGCCCTCGGCGCCGGGCACCGTCGCGAACCACACCGAAGGCCCGCTGCCCAGGACCTTCAGGGCCACGTCGCTCATGCCCTTGCGCTGATAGCGGTCGAGCCACGCGTCGTCGGCCGTGCGGGAGAGCCTCACCTCGGGTGCCTCCCGGTCCCCGATCGGCGCGAGCGAGCCGATCCACAGCTCGGCGGTCACCTCACGCGTCCAGCCGCGCGCCTCCAGCTCCGCGCAGAGCAGTTCCTGCGTGCCCTCGGCCCCGGTCGCGGTCTGGATGTACGCGGGCAGGTCACGGGCGGCGTACCAGTCCCGTACGCGCGTCAGTGCCTGGTCGAGCGGCAGACCCGGGTCGCCCAGCGGCAGCACGGAGTTGGCCCGGCGGGTGAACCCGCCCGCCGCCCGCAGCTCCCATCCGCCGAGCCACTCGCTCTCCACCGGCCGCCAGGCCCGCGCGGCGACGCGAGCCAGCTCCTCGTACGACGCCGCGGGCCCGCGGCGTCGGGCCGGGGCGGACGGTACGACCTTGCCCGCGACCAGCGAGGATTCCGCGATCCGGACACGCTCACCGGTCCGTCGTGTGATCAACAGCACACCGTCGTCCCATGATGTGAGAACTCCGACCGTATCGGTGAACTTCCCACCCGTGTCTCCGTCGGCGATCACGCAGCGCACCGAGACGCGTTTTCCCACGTCAGCAGCGGTGATGCGGACCTCGAGGCGGCCGGAAGCAGAGAATTCCACAGGTCAGTTCACCCCTCCTGTTCGGATCATGCCCAAGAACGGAGATACTAGGGGCGGGCATCGACGACGCCGCGCTCCCGCGCGCCAGGCGGCGGAGCCTACGGAGGCCCGCCAGCGCCCTATCGAGGAGGAACGACAGCGTGACCTACGTCATCGCGCAGCCTTGTGTCGACGTCAAGGACAAGGCGTGCATCGAGGAGTGCCCGGTCGACTGCATCTACGAGGGCTCCCGGTCCTTGTACATCCACCCGGACGAATGCGTCGACTGCGGAGCCTGTGAGCCGGTGTGCCCGGTCGAGGCGATCTTCTACGAGGACGACACTCCGGAAGAGTGGAAGGACTACTACAAGGCGAACGTCGAGTTCTTCGACGAGCTCGGCTCGCCCGGTGGCGCCAGCAAGCTCGGTCTGATCGAGCGCGACCACCCCTTCATCGCAGCGCTTCCGCCGCAGAACCAGTAAGCGGCCCGCTGGGGTACCTCCCAGCGGCAGCTGACGGAGCGCCGCCTCGGTCCCGTACGGCCTGATCGCTCCGATCGCCGTACGGGACCGAGGCATTTGCCGTGTCGGCCCGTGCAGCATCCGTGCCGCAGCCCGTGTCCGCCTGTACGGGTCGTACGTACGAGAAAGTGAGCCCGATCCCGTGTCCGCAGTCTCCGACCGGCTTCCCGTCTTCCCCTGGGACAAGCTGGAGCCCTACAAGGCGACCGCCGCCGCTCATCCGGGCGGCATCGTCGACCTGTCCGTCGGCACCCCGGTCGACCCGGTGCCCGAGCTGATCCAGAAGGCCCTGGTCGCGGCCGCGGACTCGCCCGGCTATCCCACGGTGTGGGGCACGCCCGAGCTGCGGGACGCGCTCACGGGCTGGGTGGAGCGACGGCTCGGCGCGCGGGACGTCACCCACCGCCATGTCCTGCCGATCGTCGGCTCCAAGGAACTGGTCGCCTGGCTGCCGACGCAGCTCGGCCTCGGCCCCGGCGACAAGGTCGCGTACCCGCGTCTCGCGTACCCGACGTACGAGGTCGGCGCGCGGCTCGCGCGGGCGGACCACGTGGCCTACGACGACCCGACGGAGCTGGACCCGACGGGCCTGAAGCTGCTGTGGCTGAACTCCCCGTCGAACCCGACCGGCAGGGTCCTGTCCGCCGCGGAGCTCACCCGGATCGTCGCCTGGGCTCGCGAGCACGGCATCCTCGTCTTCTCCGACGAGTGCTACATCGAGCTGGGCTGGGAGGCCGACCCGGTCTCGGTGCTGCACCCGGACGTCTGCGGCGGCTCCTACGAGGGGATCGTCTCGGTCCACTCGCTCTCCAAGCGCTCGAACCTGGCCGGCTACCGCGCCGCGTTCCTCGCGGGCGACCCCGCCGTCCTCGGTGAGCTGCTCGCGATCCGCAAGCACGGCGGCATGATGACCTCCGCGCCGACCCAGGCCGCCGTGGTCGCCGCCCTCGCGGACGACACCCACGTCCGCGAGCAGCGCGACCGCTACGCCGCCCGCCGTACCGCCCTGCGCGCCGCGCTCCTGGGCCACGGCTTCCGCATCGAGCACAGCGAGGCGAGCCTCTACCTCTGGGCCACCCGGGACGAGTCCTGCTGGTCCACGGTGGCCCACCTGGCGGAGCTGGGCATCCTGGTGGCGCCGGGCGACTTCTACGGCGAGGCGGGCGAGAAGTTCGTCCGCGTGGCCCTCACCGCCTCGGACGAGCGCGTCGCGGCGGCGGTGGAACGCCTCGGGCAGGCTCCGTCGGCCCAGTAGTACGAAACGGGGGTCCGGGGAACTCGCTTCCCCGGACCCCCGTCGCCGTACGTGCCTGCCGGGCCCCGCGTCCGGGGCGTCCGGCGCGACGGCGGTGCCTAGCCGCCCAGCGGCAGGCCCTTCAGCGGCAGCTGCTCCGTCGGCAGGCCGCCCTGGGTCACGGTGCTCGTCGGCAGGCCGCCGCCGGTCGCGCTCTTCGCGGTGTCACCGAGGAGGCCACCGGCCTGCCCGGCCGCGCCCCCGGCCACCTTCTGTGCGGCCGGCGTCGCCTTCTTGGCGACCTTCCCGCCGGTCCTGCCCGCGGCCGGCACGGACTTCTTGACCGCGTCGCCGCCGGACTTGCCGGCGATCCCGGTGACATTCTGCGCCGCTCCGTCGACGGTGCTGCCGACGTTCGCTCCGTCCAGGGCGGTCAGTCCGCCGAGGCTGGGGGTGGCCGGCAGTCCGGCCGCGCAGGCGGAGCCGGCCGCACCGACCACGGGCGCCGCTCCGGCCGCGACGAGCAGCACGACACGGGCGATCCGGCGGGTCAGGGGGAGGGACATGTTGCTCCTTATGACGGGAGAGAACGGGGAAGTGTCCGACCGTGCCCGGGGAGTGGACCGGCTGGCTGCCGACCGACCGTGTCACCGACCGCTGATCGTTCGCGCTGATCGTTCGTGGTGATCGTTCCGGGCTCGGACGCAGTGACTACCGCTCGAGGTCCGCGAAGGTTGCGGTGGCCCGACGTAAAGAGTTGGTAATGCGTCGCATTATCGGTTGTGGATAAAAACGGGCAAACAATGCCCGGCCGCCTGTCCCGCGGAATCCTTGCGGCCCTTTGTTCTCAAGGGATTTCCCGGATGCCGGAGTGAGTGCGCGCAAGCCCGTGCCCGTCGTCGGCCCGCCGAGCGCCGGGTCCCCCCAACGAGTGAGGGTCCGTACTACTGAGCAGTGACGATACGGACCTCGGCCACGGCCTTCCCCACGGCCGAACCACCCTTCCCGTCGGCCGTGCGCCACGAGCCCTCCGAAGTCCCGGCGGTCCACTCGCGCCCCGCGTACGACACCCGTTCGATGTGCAGGGCCGAGGAGTTGGCCACGGCCCAGTGCGCCAGCTCCCAGCCGCGCCGCAGCGCCCCGGTCCCGGCGGTGGACTCCTCGCGCACGGGGACCGTCACGGTCCGGCCGCCCCCCGACGGCGAGGCCGAGGCGGTGGGCGTGGGCGACGCGGAGGAACCCGCGGTGTCCACCGTGGCGCCCGCCTCCTGGAGCACATCGCGCCCGAAGTCCCGCGCGAGCGCGGCCCGCACCGGGGCCGCGCCGCCCGCCGGGGTCGCGTCCGGGCGCCCCTCGCAGGTCAGCGTGGCCGCGGCGCGGCCGGTCAGCGCGGCGGCGAGCAGCGTGGCGTCCGGCTCGTGCTTCGCGTACGCCTGCGGGTAGCCGCTGCGCTGGACGCGCTGCGCGGCCACGGTGAGCGGCAGCCGTGAGTAGCCGGGGACCTTGCCCAGGTGTTCGTAGAAGATGCCCGCCGCGTACGTCGGGTCCATGATCTGCTTCCTCGTGCCCCAGCCCTGCGAGGGCCGCTGCTGGAACAGGCCGAGGGAGTCCCGGTCGCCGTGCTGGATGTTGCGCAGCCCCGACTCCTGGAGCGCCGTCGCGAGGGCGATGGCCACCGCGCGCTCGGGCATGCCGCGGGAGGTGCCGATCGCCGAGATCGTCGCCGCGTTCACCGCCTGCTCGGGTGTGAACTCGTACGACGCGCCGTCGCCCTTGCCGGAGACGACCTTGCAGCGGGGCGCGCCGGTGCCGCCCGTGAGGTACTGCACGCCGAGGTAGCCCGCGAGCGCGAGCAGGACCACGACGGCCCCTCCGAAGCGAAGGAGGCGACCACGGCGCCGGACAGGAGTGGGGGACGGCTCTGACACGCGTACAAGGTACTGGAGACCCCTGTCGGCGTTCTGTGGGGCTGTGGACAACCGGAGGGTCACCCGGGGGATACGACCGCATCCGGCTGCTTTCGGGACCGCTCGGCCGGGCGCGCTAGGGTCGACGGCATGGCCGACACCCCGCTTGACCTCACCCTGGACGCAGCCGAGCTCACCGCGCAGCTCGTCGACTTCCCCTCGGAGAGCGGCGACGAGAAGCCGCTCGCGGACGCCGTCGAGGCCGCCCTGCGCGCCCTGCCGCATCTGACGGTCGACCGGTACGGCAACAACGTCGTGGCACGCACGAACCTGGGCCGCGCCGAGCGTGTCGTCCTCGCCGGCCACATCGACACGGTGCCGATCGCCGACAACGTGCCCTCCCGCCTCGACGAGGACGGTGTGCTGTGGGGATGCGGCACCTGCGACATGAAGTCGGGCGTCGCGGTCCAGCTCCGTATCGCGGCCACGGTCCCGGAACCCAACCGGGACCTCACGTTCGTCTTCTACGACAACGAAGAGGTCGCGGCCCACCTGAACGGGCTGAAGCATGTGTCCGAGGCCCACCCCGAATGGCTGCAGGGTGACTTCGCGGTCCTCCTGGAGCCCTCCGACGGGCAGGTCGAGGGCGGCTGCCAGGGCACGCTGCGAGTGCTGCTGAAGACCAAGGGCGAGCGGGCCCACTCCGCCCGCAGCTGGATGGGCTCGAACGCGATCCACGCGGCCTCGCCGATCCTGGCCGCGCTGGCCGCGTACGAGCCGCGCTACCCGGTGATCGACGGCCTGGAGTACCGCGAGGGCCTGAACGCGGTGGGCATCTCGGGCGGTGTCGCGGGCAACGTCATCCCCGACGAGTGTGTCGTCACCGTCAATTTCCGCTACGCGCCCGACCGCACCGAGGAGGAGGCGATCGAGCACGTCCGCGAGGTCTTCGCCGACTGCGGCGTGGCCGAGTTCGTCGTCGACGACCACAGCGGGGCCGCCCTCCCCGGCCTCTCCCACCCGGCCGCCGCCGCCTTCATCGAGGCGGTCGGCGGCACCCCGCAGCCCAAGTACGGCTGGACGGACGTCTCCCGCTTCAGCCGGCTCGGCATTCCGGCGGTCAACTACGGCCCCGGCAATCCTCACTTGGCGCACAAGCGGGACGAACGGGTGGAGACGGCCAAGATCCTCGCGGGTGAGGAGCGGCTGCGCGACTGGCTCACCGCCTGAGGCGTACCTGTTGGCGGTTCGTGGCGGACATGCCCACGTCCCCCCGCCGTAACCAGCGGAGATCTACGCTGGGGCGGAACGACCTTCCCCCGCCCCGGCCTCGGCCGGGGCGGGGGAGATCCGTACGCGGAGGGAGTGGACATGGCTACTGGCAACCCGGAGGGCAAGAAGCGGCCACCGGACGAGCAGCGGCTGGGCCCGGTGCTGCGCAGGCGGGATCAGGTGCAGGCGAGCACCACGGATCAGCGGCTGCTCGACGAGCGGGCCCCGTCCGACTGGGTCCACACCGACCCCTGGCGCGTTCTGCGCATCCAGTCGGAGTTCATCGAGGGCTTCGGCACCCTGGCCGAACTGCCGCCCGCCATCAGCGTGTTCGGCTCGGCCAGGACGAAGCCGGGCTCGCCGGAGTACGAGGCGGGGGTACAGCTCGGCCGCATGCTCGTGGAGGCCGGCTGGGCCGTCATCACCGGCGGCGGACCGGGTGCCATGGAGGCCGCCAACAAGGGCGCCTTGGAGGCGAAGGGCATCTCCGTCGGCCTCGGCATCGAGCTCCCCTTCGAGCAGGGGCTGAACCAGTACGTCGACATCGGCCTGAACTTCCGGTACTTCTTCGTCCGGAAGATGATGTTCGTCAAATACGCCCAGGGCTTCGTGGTCCTGCCCGGTGGCCTCGGCACCCTCGACGAACTCTTCGAGGCGCTCACCCTGGTCCAGACCCAGAAGGTCACCCGCTTCCCCATCGTGCTGTTCGGCACGGAGTACTGGGGCGGGCTCGTCGACTGGCTCAAGAACACCCTGATCGCCCAGGGCAAGGCCTCGGAGAAGGATCTGCTCCTGTTCCACCTGACCGACGACCTGGACGAAGCGGTGGCACTGGTGTCGAAGGAGGCCGGCCGCTAGGGCCCGTCTCAGGGGGTCGCCGGGCCCAGGGGCCGGGGAGGGCCCGCGGGGCGCGGGAGGGGGGCTGGTGGGCGTCGGAGGGGCCGAGGAATCGGTCCCTCCGCGGGCCGTCCACGGCGCCAGGTGCTCACGACGACCCGTGCGCCCTCCCGCGCGGCCCTCGCGCGGTCCGTCCGCTACGCCAGCCCGCGCCGGGCCACCGCCGGCGGCCTGTGTCCGGCGATCGACGCCACCATGTCCAGCACCTGCCGGGTCTCCGCGACCTCGTGGACCCGGTACACCTGCGCGCCCAGCCACGCCGAGACGGCGGTCGTCGCCAGCGTACCGACGATCCGCTCCTTGACCGGCTTGTCGAGCGTCTCGCCCACGAAGTCCTTGTTGGAGAGCGAGACGAGAACCGGCCACCCGGTGGAGACCATCTCTCCCAGCCGCCGCGTCGCCTCCAGACTGTGCCGGGTGTTCTTCCCGAAGTCGTGCCCGGGGTCGATGAGCACCGACTCGCGGGGCACCCCCAGGGCGACCGCGCGCTCCGCCAGGCCGAGCGTCACCCGCAGGATGTCGGCCATCACGTCGTCGTACGCGATCCGGTGCGGGCGCGTCCGCGGCTCGGACTCCCCGGCGTGCGTGCACACCAGCCCCACCCCGTACCGGGCGGCCACCTCCGCCAGTCGCGGATCGACTCCGCCCCAGGCGTCGTTGAGCAGATCGGCACCGGCCTCGCAGACCGCCTCGCCGACCTCGTGCCGCCAGGTGTCGACACTGATGATCACGTCGGGGAAGCGGCGGCGCACCTCGGCCACGAAACTGACCGTCCGGCGCGCCTCCTCCTCGGCCGTCACCTCTTCGCCCGGCCCGGCCTTGACCCCGCCGATGTCGATGATGGCGGCGCCCTCGGACACCGCCTGCTCCACGCGCGCGAGGGCGGGCTCGTCGCGGAAGGTGGCTCCTTGGTCGTAGAAGGAGTCCGGGGTCCGGTTCACGATCGCCATGATCACCGGCTCGTGCGTGTCGAATTCACGCCTGCCCAGCCTGAGCATCCCCTATGACCTCTCCCAGTAAGTACCGCCGATAAGCCGCCTGCGACCTTAACTGCCAGACTCGCATGGCACGATCGGAGCCTGACACTTCCAGCGTCAGACTGCTTTCGTCAGCATCAGTACTTCCGCGCCGACGCGACCCGCGCCGGCACAGAGCGTGGGGACCTCAGCGATGTTCATGTTCTTGTTCCTGGTCGTCGCGCTCGCCGTCGTGGTCGCCGCGGTCACCCTGTCCGTGGTGGGCGGCGGCGAGAGCAGCCCGCTTCCCGACGCCGGGCCCGAGCTGCTGCACGACCCGCTGCCGTACGACCGTCCGGTGCACCGCGGTGACGTGGACGCGCTGCGCTTCCCCGTCGCCGTGCGCGGCTACCGCATGGCGGACGTCGACGACGCCCTCGGCCGTCTCGGCGCGGAGATCGGTGAGCGGGACGCCCGGATCGCCGACCTGGAGGCCGCGCTCGCCGGCGCCCGCGCGGCGAGTCACACCACCTCGCTGCACAAGCACCCGGAGGACGAGCGGTGAGCGACGTGCTGGCCGGACCCGACGGCGCGCTGCGCTGCCCCTGGGCGCTGTCCACCGAGGACTACGTGGCCTATCACGACGAGGAGTGGGGCCGAGCGGTCCACGGCGACGACGCGCTCTACGAGCGGCTGTGCCTTGAGGCCTTCCAGTCGGGGCTGTCCTGGATCACCATCCTGCGCCGACGCTCCGGGTTCCGCGCCGCCTTCGCGGGCTTCGAGATCGCCGAGGTCGCGACGTTCACGGAGGCCGACGAGGAGCGCCTGCTGGCCGATCCGGGGATCATCCGCAACGGCGCCAAGATCCGGGCGACCGTCGCCAACGCGCGCGTGCTGGCCGACTGGTCCCCGGGCGAGCTGGACGAGCTGATCTGGTCCTTCGCCCCCGACCCGGCCACCCGTCCGGCTCCGAAGAAGCTCTCCGACGTACCGGCCGTCACCGACGAGTCGACCGCCCTCTCCAAGGCCCTCAAGAAACGCGGCATCCGCTTCGTGGGCCCGACGACGGCGTACGCCCTGATGCAGGCGTGCGGCCTGGTGAACGACCATCTGGCGGACTGCGCGGTGCGCGACGCCCCGTGATCGGGGGTGGCCCTCAGCGGCCCGGGAGCGGCGCCACCGGCCACGAGGGACGCGCGGCACACGGGGAGAGGCGCCACCGGCCACACAGGGCCGCGGCGCCCGCCCCCGGACCGTCAGCGCCCCAGGTACTTCGGCTTCTCCTTGTTCACGAACGCCTGGACCGCGATCGTGTGGTCCTCGGAAGCGCCGGCCCGCGCCTGGAGCTCGTCCTCCTTCTCCAGGGTCTCGTCCAGCGAGTGGGTGAGCCCGAACGCGAGGGACTCCTTCAGAGCGGCGTACGCCAGCGTCGGCCCCGAGGCCAGCGCCCGCGCCACCTTCTCGGCCTCGGCGCGCAGCTCACCGGCCGGAACCAGCCGGTTCGCGATGCCCAGCTCGTAGGCCTCCTGCGCGCTGATGCTGCGCGGGAAGAGCAGCAGATCGGCGGCGCGGCTCGGGCCGATGACCCGGGGCAGCGTCCAGGAGATCCCCGAGTCGGCGGTCAGTGCGACGCCGGCGAAGGACGTGTTGAACGCGGCCGTGTCGGCGACGACGCGATAGTCCGCGGCGAGCGCGAAACCGAAGCCGGCCCCGGCCGCTACGCCGTTGACCCCGGCCACCACGGGCTTGGCGGCGCCGGTCAGGGCCCGCACGATGGGGTTGTAGTGCTCGCGCACGGTGCTCATGGTCAGGCCCGACCCCGACTGCTTGTCGGCGGCCAGCAGCCCGATGTGTTCCTTGAGGTCCTGTCCGACGCAGAACGCCCGGTCGCCGGCGGCGGTCAGCAGGATCGCCCGTACGGCGTCGTCCGAGGCGGCCGCCTGCGCCGCGTCCCGGAAGGCGACCTTGGTCTCGATGTTCATCGCGTTCATCGCCTCGGGGCGGTTCAGCGTGATCGTCGCGAGTCCGTCGCTCACCTCGTAGAGCACGGTGTCGGCCATGGTGGGTTTCCTCCGGTTTCGCGGCTCCGTCGTACCGGCCGGTACGTCCTGTCCGATGACAGCATGGCGGAGATCACGGGTGCCGGCGCGGGGCGGACATGTGACCTGCGTCAAAGAATTCCGCGCCCCGGAAGTCCATGCGGCGGCGCAGTATCGCAGCCACATCGCCGAATTGAGTGGTTTTGCTCAAGCGCGTTGCGCAAGCGATGCCGACTGATGTTGGTCATCGGGTCCTGAGATGCGGGATAATGGCCTGGAAGCAATGTGTTCGATGCCGGTGACGTGTGTCCTATGAGAGGACGTGCGTGCCCTCCGAGGGGGCCGTCGGCGACGATGAGCTGGTTTCAGGAAGGGGAACGAGCATGGCGGCCATGAAGCCGCGGACGGGCGATGGCCCGCTCGAGGTGACCAAGGAGGGGCGGGGCATCGTCATGCGCGTTCCGCTCGAAGGCGGCGGTCGGCTCGTCGTCGAGCTGACCCCTGACGAGGCCGACGCGCTCGGCGACGCCCTCAAGAAGGTCGTCGGCTGACGCGGAACGCGACCATACCTCTTCGGTTTCCCCGGCACCGCACATGGTGCCGGGGAAACTGTTTTCTGGGGGTACGGGACTGCCGCGCGGCTCGATCGGCAGCGATGGCAGGGATATACGGCCTGGTCAGAGGCGTGTGACGGGAAGCGGGCGGGGCGGCTGGGTCAGCGCTTGACCGCGCACAGCAGACCGTCGCCCACCGGCAGCAGCGAGGGCACCAGCTCCTGGCTCTCGCGCACCGTGCGCAGCAGTTCGCGCAGTCGGCTCACCTCCACCGGCTGCGGTCCCGAGTCCACGGTGCGGCCGTCCGCGAAGACGCCCTCGAAGACGACGAGCCCGCCCGGACGCAACAGGCGCAACGATTCAGCGAGGTAGTCGAGGCACTCCAGACGGTCGCCGTCGCAGAAGACCAGGTCGTAGCCGGCGTCGGCGAGACGGGGCAGGACGTCCAGCGCGCGGCCCGGGATGAAGCGGGCGCGATTGCTGGCGAAACCGGCCGCTCGGAAGGCCTGGCGAGCGAACTGCTGGCGCTCCGGGTCCGGATCCACGGTGGTCAGTACCCCGTCCGGCCGCATGCCGTGCAGGAGATGAATTCCGGAGACGCCGGTCCCGGTCCCGATCTCCGCGACCGCTTTCGCGTCCACGGTGGCGGCGAGCAGGCACAGCGCGGCGCCCGTGCCGGGCGACACCGAGCGCAGGCCTACTTCGTGGCCCCGGTCCCGGGCCCAGCGCACCGCCTCGTCCTCGGCGACAAAGGCGTCGGCGAACGCCCAGCTCGTCTGCCGGTTGCCGGTAATGACCCTCTCCTGTCCCCGTGGTTGCCTGGGCGTGACTGTATCCGTTGGTGCCGGGAACCCGCTGATGGGACCGGGCGTTTAGAAGGGTGGGGAAACCGAGCGGGGGGAAGTCGATGGATCAGTACACGGAGCGGGGCCACGGGCAGGTGCTGACGCACCCATATGAGCCCGTATCAAATTCTCGTAAAACCGCTTATCCGGAGCTAACGGGCGAGGTGGCTATGGTAGGGGCTCCACTGGACACCACCAGAGCCGACAGGGGAGGTGCGGCTGCGCCTGTGGATCGGGGAGGGGTGCTGCGGCGCCTACTCAGATCGGCGGGTGAGCCGAAATCCGTGACCGACAACGCTGACCAGTTCCACGCTGCCGCACCGGCGCAGACCGCGACGTTCACCACCCACGCGGAGTCGCAGGCGTGGACTCCGCCCACCTGGGAGGAGATCGTCAGCACCCACAGCGGCCGCGTCTACCGCCTCGCCTACCGCCTCACGGGCAACCAGCACGACGCCGAGGACCTCACCCAGGAGGTCTTCGTCCGCGTCTTCCGCTCGCTGTCGACGTACACGCCCGGCACTTTCGAGGGCTGGCTGCACCGCATCACCACGAACCTCTTCCTCGACATGGTGCGGCGCAAGCAGCGCATCCGCTTCGACGCCCTCGGTGACGACGCGGCCGAGCGCCTGCCCAGCCGTGAGCCCTCCCCGCAGCAGGTCTTCAACGACGCGCACTTCGACGCCGACGTCCAGCAGGCGCTGGACACCCTCGCGCCCGAGTTCCGCGCCGCCGTCGTCCTCTGCGACATCGAGGGACTGTCCTACGAGGAGATCGCCGCGACCCTGGGCGTCAAGCTCGGCACGGTCCGCTCCCGGATCCACCGCGGCCGCTCCCAGCTGCGCAAGGCCCTGGCTCACCGGTCTCCCGAGGCCCGCGCCGAGCGACGCTCGTTCGCGGCCCGTGTGCCCGTGCTGGGGGGAGGGGGCGCGACCGCGTGACTGGATCCCGTCCCACCCCCGCAGAGCAGCACCTCGGGGACCGACTTTCCGCCCTGGTGGACGGAGAGCTCGGTCATGAGTCGCGTGACCGCGTCCTGGCCCACCTCGTCACCTGCGCGAAGTGCAAGGCCGAGGCCGACGCTCAGCGCCGACTGAAGAACGTCTTCGCGGAAGTGGCCCCTCCACCTCCCTCCGAAAGCTTCCTCGCCCGCCTCCAGGGGCTTCCCGGCGGAGGTGACTCCGACAGCTCACGGCTGGGCGGAGGCGGATTCGGCGCCGGACTTCCCGGCGGCCCCGCGGGACCCGGCATGCCCGGCGTGTTCGGCATGCGGGGCGAACCCTTCGGGTACGTGCCGGCCGGAGCGCACGGCGATGTGCTGCCCCCCTCTGCGGGGCGCGGCTTCCGCATCCATGACGTCAGCCGTCACGAGGCCGAGCGGTCGGCCTCGCGCGGGCTGCGGTTCGCCTTCGCCGCGGCGGGCGCCGTGTCGCTGGCCGCCGTCGCGCTCGGCGGGGTGTCCACCGGAGTGCCGGGAGACACCGCGGACACGCGGGGGTCCGGTGCCGGAAGCAATGTGACCCCGTCGCGTTCCCAGGGCACGGGGGCCACCACGACTCCCGAGTCGCAGCGCCGCCGGTCCGTCGGGCCGCTGCTCGCCCAGGGCGAGCGGGCACTCGGCAATGGCCCGGTGGCACCGACCGCGGTGTCCGCCCCGCTGCTGCCCGGAGTCCCCACTCCGGCGGGCCGCGGCCAGGAGGCCCTGCACGCGCTGACGACACCGGTGGTCGCCGGTGCCGCCGCGATGTCCCCGCTCATACGTCCGCTCACCAATGCCCAGCCGCTCGCGC
Organism: Streptomyces sp. NPDC002935; assembly: GCF_040611295.1. Lineage (NCBI taxonomy): Bacteria > Bacillati > Actinomycetota > Actinomycetes > Kitasatosporales > Streptomycetaceae > Streptomyces > Streptomyces sp. NPDC002935. The sequence continues at coordinate 99,366 of NZ_JBEXNW010000010.1, read as the reverse complement.
TGACCTCGTGGTCCGCCGACCCGGACGTCACGACTCCGGGCCTGCTCGCCGCCCCCGCCGCCACACCGTCCCCCTCTTCGTCCTCGTCCCCCACCTCCCGTAGCGACCGCTGACCCCGCCCTCTGCGCGGCGGCCCGTGAACCTGGTTGAATCCGGGGTGGGCCGCGTCCGCGGGAGGGATCACGGGCGCGGAGTCGACAAGTCTGCGGTGACCGTCGGCGAGTTGTGCCGCGGGCCAGGTGTGGGGAGAGCATGAACGAGGGCAGGCCCACGAACGCGAAGTGGTGGAGCCGTCCCCGGCCACAGGGCCCGGGGACCGGCACCGCACCGGCTCACCACACGGAACCGGATGCCCCGCACCCCGCCGTCTCTCCGGAGAGCGCGCGGGGCAGTGCGGAGGCGAGCGCGCCCGAGCGCCTTCGGACGCCGGACGACGGTACCTCCGGCACGCCGACGGACGGCATCCGTGCGCCGGAGGTTCCCGGGGACGACGACCGCGACGGCGACTTCGAGCTGGAGCGCCCCGCGCCACGGCGCCCCCGGCCCCTGCACGACCCCGACCCGTACAGCACCCCGCCCTACGGCCGCCCCGGCCCCTGGGCACCCGCCCCACCGGTCCAGCACCCGACGGCCGCACACACGCCGCCCACGCCCGTTCAGGCCGCACACACGCCGCCCACGCCCGTTCAGGCCGCACACACGCCGCCCGCACCCGTTCAGGCCGCACACACGCCGGGCCCGTCCGTTCCGGGAGTCTCGGCCGAGGCGGCCACCCCCGCCCACGGAACACACCTCGCAGGGGGAATCCCGGCCCAGGGCGCGCCCTTCGACGCCGTGCCCCAGGACGCGCCGCCCCCGGCGCCCGCCGGACAAGGCCTCCCGCACGTACCGGACCCCGCCGCCCCTGCCGAGTCCGCCGCCCCCGACCCCTGGCAGAACTACGACCCCTGGGCCGCGCCCGGTCCTCTCCGGGCGGACGGTCCCCTCCAGCAGAACGGCGTCGCCGTGCTCACCGTGGCGCAGCGGCGCAAGCGGGAGAGGAAGGCCCTGGTGCTCGGGGCCGTCGCGCTCGCGCTGGTGTCCGGGGGAGTGGGCGGCGCCGCGGGGGCCTATCTGGAGCGGAACGGCGGGCTGACGGACGTCGAGCTGCCGCAGGCCGCCAAGGAGGCCCCCGGTCGCGCCCCGGACAGCGTGGCCGGGATCGCGGCGCACGCGCTGCCCAGCGTCGTCACCCTGCATGTGCGCGGAAGCGAGGAGGAGGGCACCGGTACCGGATTCGTCCTCGACGGCCAAGGACACATCCTGACCAACAACCACGTGATCGAACCGGCCGGCGGCAACGGCGAGATATCCGTGACGTTCAGCGGCGGTGAGACCGCGAAGGCCGAGGTCGTCGGACACGACAGCGGCTACGACCTCGCCGTGGTCAAGGTCTCGGGGGTCCGCGGTCTCGACCCCATGCCGCTGGGCAACTCGGACAACGTCCAGGTCGGCGACCCCGTCGTCGCCATCGGCGCGCCCTTCGACCTCGCCAACACCGTCACCTCCGGGATCATCAGCGCCAAGGAACGGCCCATCACGGCGGGCGGCGAGAAGGGCGACGGGACCGACGTCTCCTACGTGGACGCCCTCCAGACCGACGCGCCCATCAACCCCGGCAACTCGGGCGGGCCCCTGCTCGACTCCCGGGCCCGCGTCATCGGCATCAACAGCGCCATCCGCTCCGCCGACAGCGGCTCCGACCTGGGGGGCGGCCAGGCCGGTTCCATCGGGCTCGGCTTCGCCATCCCCGTCAACCAGGCCAAGCGCGTCGCCGAAGAGCTCATCAACACCGGCCGGGCCACGCACCCTGTGATCGGTGTCACGCTCGACATGGACTACGCGGGCGACGGCGCGCGTGTCGGTACCAAGGCCGCCGGCGGCGGACCCTCCGTGACCGTGGGCGGTCCCGGCGCCGAGGCGGGCATCAAGGCGGGCGACGTCATCACCGAGGTGGACGGCCGGCCGGTCCACTCCGGCGAGGAACTCATCGTGAAGACCCGCGCCCACCGGCCCGGCGACCGTCTCCGGCTGACGCTCCGGCGGGGTGGCACGGAGAGGACGGTCGCCCTGGTCCTCGGTTCCGCGGACGGTGACTGAGCGCGCCGCGAGGCACGGCCCGCGAGTGACACGAACCTCACAGCCGGGCGCGATGCCGCAGCTCCGGACGGCAAACAACGCGGAAAACCATCGGTCCACAGGAAGTCGGAAGCCCCGGGACAGTTCCGGACGGACAGGAACGCCGGGTACCGTTGGACCCGGCCCGGACCACGGAAGACTCCCGAGGGCCGTGGACCGAGGACATCGCAAGGAGCTACCAGGTGTTCAATGACATAGGACCGCTTGAGCTGGTGACGCTCGTCGTCCTCGCCGTGCTCGTCTTCGGTCCCGAGAAGCTCCCGAAGATGATCCAGGACGTCACGCGCACGATCCGCAAGATCCGTGAGTTCTCGGAGAGCGCCAAGGCGGACATCCGCGATGAACTCGGCCCGGAGTTCAAGGACTTCGAGTTCGAGGACCTCAACCCCAAGACGTTCCTCCGCAAGCAGCTGGACAATGACGAGCTGGGGCTCAAGGAGATCCGCAACGGCTTCGACCTGAAGAAGGAGATGGCCGAGGTCACGGACGCGGTGCACGGCCGCGCGTCCGAGTCGTCGGACTCCGCCGACTCCTCCGGGTCCTCCACCGGCTCGGCCGGCGGCTCCGTCGACATGACGAAGAAGCGCGAGAAGCTCGACCCGGACGAGCGCCCGCCCTACGACGCCGACGCCACCTGAGCCGTACCCGCTACCTGCGGCGCAACCTGTACCGCGCGGCCTGAACGCGGCTGTCCGTTGGCCGAGAACCTGCCCCGCGCGGCCCGAAACCGCCGTGTACACGCCCTACGCGCCGGGCGCTTTCGCCGCTGTTCGGAGCGGTGTGGCTATGCTGCCCAGTTGTTGTGCGGACCGACAAGGACGCCCGAGGGGGGCGGGCCCACCGGTCCGACGAGAGCGAGGAGGCGTCCGGCAGATGGAGACGACAAGTCGGGTAGGCGTGCAGGCGCCGGCCGCGGAGGGCGGACAACAGGTCCCCTCCGCCCGGCGTACGGTCGACGGCTACCTGCTGGCGCCCTTCCCCTGGTACGGCCTCGACGAGGCCTTCACGGGGCCGCGCTGGCTGATGCAGGTGGGTACCTCGGCGGACGGTGCCGTCGAGCACGGTTCGATCGGGCACGGTGACGAGCCGACGGTGAGCGGCCAGTCGACCGAGGACAAGGAGCGGTTCGCGGTGGTGGTCACCGTCGCCGCCAGCCCCGTGCGGCGCAGCGCGGACGGTACGGGACTGCTGGAGGCCACCTCGGTGTCCTCGGCGGCCTGGCTGGCCGGTGTGGGGCTGCTGTCCTTCACCTGGCCCGGCCAGATGGACCACTCCCTGCGCGACGACTGGCTGGACCAGCAGACCGAGACCGCGTGGGTACTGGCCGACGACCTGAACGGTTCGGACTGGTCCACCCTGTCCCTCCCCGTGGACGGCGTCCCCACGGCCTTCCACTACCGCGAGTCCGAGTTCGGCTGGGTCCTCGCGGGTTCCACCCAGGAAGGCGTCCACGTGGGCGCGTACGGGCGGGGAATGAGCGCGTACGGGCTGGGCTTCGCGATGATCAAGGACATCGCGACGTACGCCTAGGCGAGGCCCTGGCAGCCGCTACGAGGGAGGGGGCGCCGTCCGTGTGGACGGCGCCCCCTCTTTCGTGAGGACGGTGCCGGAGCTTCCTTCGTAGGGACGGCGCCGGAACCTCGTACGGGAAGCTCTAGAACTTGTTGCGCGGGGTGATTCCCAGCGACATGCCCGACAGGCCGCGCTGACGGCCGCCCAACTTGCCCGCGATGGCGCGCAGGGCCGAGCCGGCGGGGGAGTCGGGGTCGGTCAGGACCACCGGCTTGCCCTCGTCGCCGCCTTCGCGCAGGCGCACGTCGATCGGGATGGAACCGAGGACCGGGACGGTCGCGCCGGTGGTCCGGGTCAGGCCGTCGGCGACGGACTGACCGCCGCCGGTGCCGAAGACGTCGACCATCTCGCCGCAGTGCGGGCAGGGCAGCCCCGCCATGTTCTCGACGACACCCACGATCTTCTGGTGGGTCTGCACTGCGATGGAGCCGGCGCGCTCGGCCACCTCGGCCGCCGCCTGCTGCGGGGTCGTGACGACCAGGATCTCGGCGTTCGGCACGAGCTGGGCGACGGAGATCGCGATGTCGCCCGTGCCCGGCGGGAGGTCGAGGAGCAGGACGTCGAGGTCGCCCCAGTACACGTCCGCCAGGAACTGCTGGAGAGCACGGTGCAGCATCGGACCGCGCCAGACCACCGGCGCGTTGCCCGGGGTGAACATGCCGATGGAGATGACCTTCACGCCGTGCGCGGACGGCGGCATGATCATGTTCTCGACCTGGGTCGGCTTGCCGTCCGCGCCCAGCATGCGCGGCACCGAGTGGCCGTAGATGTCGGCGTCCACGACGCCGACCTTGAGTCCGTCGGCGGCCATCGCCGCCGCCAGGTTCACGGTGACCGAGGACTTGCCGACGCCGCCCTTGCCGGAGGCGACCGCGTACACGCGGGTGAGTGAGCCGGGCTTGGCGAAGGGCACCTCGCGCTCGGCCGTACCGCCCTTCAGCGCGGTCGCCAGCTCGCGGCGCTGTTCGTCGCTCATCACGTCGAGTTCGACGTCGACTCCGGTGACGCCCTCGACCCGCGAGACCGCCTCGGTCACCCGCTGGGTGATCGTGTCGCGCATCGGGCAGCCGGAGACCGTCAGGTACACGGCGACCGCGACCACGCCATCCGCACCGATCGCCACCGATTTGACCATCCCCAGTTCGGTGATGGGTCGGTTGATCTCGGGGTCGTTCACCGTCGCCAGTGCTTCACGCACCGCGTCTTCCGTAGCCATAGGGACGATGGTACGGCGCTCCCCAGGGGCCCGGGTAAGCCCGTCACCGGTCGTCTACGTCACGTCCGTGCGACCGTTCCGCCGGGAATACGCCCCGGTCGTCCCTGTGGCCGTCGGGATACCGCTCCTCCAGCTCCTTGACCAGGTCCTGGAGCTCGTTGCGGATCCAGTCGCGGGTGGCGACCTCGCCGAGGCCCATGCGCAGGGTGGCGATCTCGCGGGTGAGGTACTCGGTGTCGGCGATGGAGCGCTCGTTCTGCTTGCGGTCCTGTTCGAGGTTGACCCGGTCGCGGTCGTCCTGCCGGTTCTGCGCGAGCAGGATCAGCGGGGCCGCGTAGGAGGCCTGGAGCGACAGCATGAGGGTCAGGAAGATGAACGGGTAGTTGTCGAAACGCAGGCTTCCCGGCGCGAAGACGTTCCAGACCACCCACATGATGATGACGACCGTCATCCAGACGAGGAACCGCCCGGTGCCGAGGAAGCGGGCGATGCGTTCCGAGAACCGTCCGAAGGCCTCCGGGTCCCACTCGGGCAGCAGTCTGCGCCGCGGCGGCTTCGGCTGGTCGAGCCGGATACGCGGGCGGGGTGCCGCCGTCGCCCCGGTGGCGACCCGCTCACGGGCCTCACGCTCAGGCGCCATGGCGTCCCTCCCCGCCGAGTGGGCCGTCCGGCCCCCGACGGACGTCTTCGTGGCCGTCGCCGCTCTCGTGCCCGTCTCCGCGGCCGGTCTCGTGGCTGTCCTCGTGGAGGCCCGCACGGCCGTCCTCGTGGACACTTTCGTGCACGCTCTCGTCGAGGTGGAACTCCGTCTCCCGCCAGTCCTCGGGCAGCATGTGGTCCAGTACGTCGTCCACGGTCACCGCCCCGAGCAGCGAGCCGCTCTCGTCGACGACGGGCGCCGCGACCATGTCGTACGTCGCGAAGAACCCCGCGACCACGGGCAGCTCGTCCTCCGGGGCCAGCGGCTGGAGGTCGTCGTCGACCAGCGAGCCGACCAGGGTGAACGGCGGATCGCGCAGCAGCCGCTGGAAGTGCACCGCCCCCAGGTACTTGCCCGTCGGCGTCTCGTCCGGCGGGCGGCACACGTACACCTGGGCGGCGAGCGCGGGGGAGAGGTCGGGGTTGCGGACCCGGGCGAGCGCGTCGGCGACGGTCGCGTCGGCCCGCAGCACGATGGGCTCGGTGGTCATGAGCCCGCCCGCCGTCCGTTCCGCGTACGCCATCAGCCGCCGGACGTCCGCGGCCTCGCCGGGGCGCATCAGCGTCAGCAGCCGCTCCACGTCCTCGGTGGGCAGCTCGGCGAGCAGATCGGCCGCGTCGTCGGGGTCCATCGCCTCCAGGACGTCGGCCGCGCGCTCCTCCTTGAGCTTGCCGAGAATCTCGATCTGGTCGTCCTCGGGCAGTTCCTCGAGGACGTCGGCGAGACGGTCGTCGTCGAGCGCGGCGGCCACCTCGCCGCGCCGTTTCGGGGACAGGTGGTGCAGCACGTTCGCGAGGTCGGCCGGGCGCAGCTGCTCGAAGGTGGCGAGCAGGCTCTCCGCGCCCTGTCCGTGCTCCTCCAGCGAGAATCCGGTGACGGAGGACCAGTCGACCGTCATCGTCTCGCCCTTGGTGCGCCGGAAGGCGCCGCTGCGCCCCTTGCGCACGAAGACCCGGCCGATCTCCCAGTCCCTGCGGGCCGGCAGCTGCTGGATGGACACGTCCAGGACCGTCACCTCCTCGCCCGTCTCGACGAGGGTCACGAGCCGGTCGAGGAGTTCGCCGAAGACGAGCCGTTCGGTGGGCCGCTGCTCGAAGCGGCGCACGTTCAGGACGCCGGTCGTGATGACCTGGCCGGACTCGATGCCGGTCACCCGGGTCATGGGCAGGAAGATCCGGCGGCGCGTGGACAGTTCGACGACGAGGCCGAGCAGCCGGGGCGGACGGCGTCCGACGCGGAGCATGGCGACGAGGTCCCGCACCCGGCCCACCTGGTCGCCGTTCGGGTCGAAGACGGCGACGCCGGCCAGGTGCGAGACGAAGATCCGGGGGGCGCCTGCGGCCATGCCCGCGCCTCCTTCGCTTCGAAGCGTTATGTGCCGGTCTGTCCGCTCGGGTGGGCTTCAGGCTAGCCCGTCCCGGTCGGATACGCCCTGGTGGGCGGTCCGGACGGACTGCCTCCGTAGGGCGGGGCCGGCACCGGTACGCTGCCGTACGCCGTTGAGGACCGCGCACGAAAGGCAGCCCCACCTGTGACTGCAATTCCCCAGGGCCGTACCCGCAGGGCCGTGGTTGTGACCGCGATGTGCGCACTGGCCGTGACAGGGACGGGACTGACGGGGTGCGGCAGCGAGGACCCGGACGCGGGCACGAACGGGGTCGGCAAGCTGCCCGCCGCCACCATCCAGGCGAAGACGAAGAAGGCGGCCGAGGCCGCTAAGACCGTACGGCTCTCCGGGACCGTCGTCTCCAACGGGACCACGTACACCCTCGACATGCGCCTCAAGTCCGACGGCGGCACCGGCTCCGTCACCTCGAAGGGAGCCGGCTTCCGGCTGCTGAGGGTCGGTGAGCACCTCTTCCTGAAGGCCGACGCCGGGTTCTGGGCCCATCAGGATGCCAAGAGCGGCGGCAAGGCGGCGGACACCGCGGCGGCGGACAAGCTGGAGGGCATGTACGTGAAGGTGCCGACCGGCGACCCCGCGTACAAGCGCTTCAGCGGCTTCACCGACAAGGACGTCCTGCTGGAGGGGCTGCTCAGCCTGCACGGCGCCCTCGCCACGGACGGCCACCACGAGCAGTCCGGCGTCCGCACCATCCGCATCACCGGCGACAAGGGCTCGGGCGGCACCCTGGACGTCTCCCTGCAGGGAACCCCGTACCCGCTGCTCCTGTCGCGCGCGGGCAACGCCGGCACCCTGCGGCTGACCGACTGGGGCAAGGACTTCCCCCTGAAGGAGCCGTCCAAGAAGGAGACGGTCGACTACGGGCAGCAGCTGCCCACGTCGTAACTCGGCGGCCCGTGGCCCGCCGGTGTGATCCGCGGCGGCCGAACACCGCGTCCGCGCCACGATCCCGACGACACGCTTCAGGACCTGTCCTAGCGGCGCTTGCGCCTCTTCATCAGCAGGCGGGGCAGCGCCGCCGGAATCGGCCGGCGGGTGGTCGCCGCGGTCGGCAGCGGCCGCTCGGCGAGCGAACCCTCGGGCAGCTCGGCGGTCGCGCCCGTCGGTTCGAGGCGCAGCACCCGGCACTCGCGCGCCCAGCGCTCCGGCATGGCCTCACCGTCGTGGGCGTTCAGCCGCTTGCCCTTGAGTTCGCCGACGGCGGCTTCCCACGCGGGGGTGTTCTCGGCGAGCTCCACGACCGCGGCGGACCAGGAGACGAGCCGTCCGCCCTTGTCCTTGCTGCGCACGGTGACCACCGCGAAGCCCCCGTCGATCAGCCCCGGCAGCGGCTGCTCGCCGGGCCCGTCGCCGACCACGCAGGCCGCGCCGTCGTGCCACACGTGCCACAGCGCCTGAGTGGGCACCTCGTGATCCGGACCGGGGAGCGCCGGCGCGCCGGCGCCCCGCACCCAGATCAGCCCGGACTTCTTGGTGGCCTCCTCGACGAGGGCCTGGTCGAGCAGCTCTTGCGTCATGGGGCCAAGACTATCCAGCCCGCTCTACAGCCAGCCGTTGCGCTTCAGGATGCGGTGGATCGAGAGACAGAGCCCGACGGTGACGCCCATGACCACGGGGTAGCCGTAGCGCCAGTGCAGCTCGGGCATGTGCTCGAAGTTCATGCCGTACACACCACAGACCATCGTCGGTACGGCGATGATCGCGGCCCACGAAGTGATCTTGCGCATGTCCTCGTTCTGCGCCACGGAGGCCTGCGCGAGGTTGGCCTGGAGGATCGAGTTGAGCAGTTCGTCGAAGCCGAGGACCTGCTCCTGCACGCGCGCGAGGTGGTCGGCGACATCGCGGAAGTACTTCTGGATGTCGGGGTCGATCAGCCGCATCGGGCGCTCGCTCAGCAGCTGCATGGGACGCAGTAGCGGAGAGACCGCCCGCTTGAACTCCAGCACCTCGCGCTTGAGCTGGTAGATCTGCCCGGCGTCCGTGCCGCGCGGGGTGCCCTTGCGGCCCGGCGAGAACACCTCGGTCTCGACCTCGTCGATGTCGTCCTGCACGGCGTCCGCGACCGCGATGTAGCCGTCGACGACATGGTCGGCGATCGCGTGCAGCACCGCCGACGGGCCCTTGGCGAGCAGCTCGGGGTCGTCCTGCAGCCGGTGCCGCAGCGCGCGCAGCGAGCCCTGCCCGCCGTGCCGGACGGTGATGAAGAAGTCCCGTCCGGTGAAGCACATGACCTCGCCGGTCTCGACGATCTCGCTGGTCGCCGTCAGCCGGTCGTGCTCGACGTAGTGGATGGTCTTGAAGACGGTGAACAGGGAGTCGTCGTAGCGCTCCAGCTTGGGGCGCTGGTGGGCCTGGACGGCGTCCTCGACGGCCAGCGGGTGTAGCCCGAACTCCCCGGCGATACCGGCGAATTCGTCCTCGGTGGGCTCGTGCAGGCCGATCCACACGAAGCCGCCGTCGCGGCGCACCTGGCGCATCGCCTCGTGCGGCGTGAGCGGCGTGCGCGTCTGGACACGGGCGCCGTCGCGGTAGACGGCGCAGTCGACCACGGCCGACGGGGTGCCGGGGTCACGGGTGGTGTCGTACGAGCCACTTTCCTTGCGCAGCGAGGGGCGGGGGCGGACTGCGGCGCGCAGGTCACGGATCATCGACATGGCAGGCTCCTTCTCGCAACGGCGGCGGCCTGCGACGGTTGGAACTACCCGGAATGGGGACGTCCTGACTGCGGATGTTTGGCACGTCCACAAAGCGGGGAGCACCGCACCGTCGCGGTGGCAGCTTCGCTACTGATTCAGATCGGACAGATCAGGGGTTCAGATCGGACAGATCAGGCGGAAACGAAGCGCTCTTCCGTGATGCACCGGGCAACGCTGACACGTATGCACACGTTTGCGGGAGGCGGCAGCCGGCAGGGCTGAAAAACCAGCGGAACCAGCTACGAACTCAGCGACCGGAAGAGCGGGTGGTACTGCACGGTCGACTTCGGTCCATTGCAGCCCCACCTCCTCCGGTCGGTCCCCCATGAGGGACGATCCATCCCCCGAAGGGGAGTCTGTCTCCCTCCGAAGGGGAGTCAGATCAGTCTCAGTGCGTCGGAGCCCGGGAGCAACTCCCCCAGCGCCAAGCGGGCCTGGGTGGTGCCTCCACTGTGCGCTGCTCCGACCAGCGGCCAAGACTATCAGCGCACCGATACGTCAAGTCCCCGCTTTGCGCGTTGTTGACCAGGGGTCCGGTGCGGCGCCGCACAGTTGACGCGGCCTATGCTCGGCCCATGGCTGATGTTCTTCCTCTGGTCGAGGCCCGTTTGCGCTCCGCGCTGGGCGAACCCGACGCGCGGGCCGCGGTCACCTTCCTGGGCACCGACCGCATCGAGGTGGTGCGCTTCACCGAGGGCGACATCGTCCGCTACGCCACGCTCGGCATGTCCGCCCAGCCGATGGCGGACCCCACCGCCGTGCTCGCCGACCCGGTGAAGGGCCCGCGCGCCGAGTTGATCCTCTCGGTCCGCCCGGGCGGCGCCGACACCGACAAGGTCCTCAGGCCGCTGGCCGTGCTCGCTGCCTCTCCCCAGGTCGAGGGTCTGGTCGTGGCCCCCGGCGCCTCGCTCGACGTGGGCGAACCCCTGTGGCCCGGCGCTCCGTTCACCTCCGTTCTGGTCGCGGAGGCCGGCGGTCTGGTGGAGGACCTGGAACTGGACGAGCCCGCCGATCCCGTACGTTTCCTGCCGCTGCTCCCCATGACGCCCAACGAGGCCGCCTGGAAGCGCGTGCACGGCGCCGCCGCCCTACAGGAGCGCTGGCTGAACGGCGGAACGGACCTGCGGGATCCACTGCGCAAATCCGTTCCGCTCGACTGACCTGGCCCCGCCGCGTCGTCGCACCCGACAGGACGTCAGTTTCCACTTCCGGCAGGTCAGTTGGCGAAGACGGTGACGCTGTCCTCGGTGGCGTGGGCCGGCTCCAGTTCCTCGGCCTCGGACGTGAGTGCCTCGCGCCGTACGAAGACCACCGCCGCGCCCAGCAGAGCGGTGACCGCGGCCACCACGAACGGGACGCGGATGTTGCTCCACTCCTCGATCTTCGGCGCGAAGTACGGCGCCGCGGCGGCCGCGAACCAGCGAACGAAGTTGTAGCCGGCGCTCGCCACGGGGCGCGGGGCGTCGGAGACCCCGAGGGCCAGCTCCGTGTAGACGGTGTTGTTCACGCCGATGAAGGCGCCGGACAGGATCGTGCAGACGACGGCGGTGGTGTGGTCGCCGTACCCGAGGGCGAGCACGTCGGCGGCGAGCAGCACCAGGGAGCCGCCCAGCACCTTGAGCGAGCCGAACCGCGCCTGCGCGCGCGGCGCGACGATCACCGAGAAGACCGCGAGCAGCACACCCCAGCAGAAGAACACCGCGCCCGACCTGTACGGCGTCATGTTCAGCACGAACGGGGTGAAGGCCAGCACGGTGAAGAACGTGTAGTTGTAGAAGAACGCCGACGTCGCGGCGGAGGCGAGGCCGCCGTGCCCGAGGGCGCGCAGCGGGTCGAGCAGCGAGGTCTTGCGCGCGGGCTTCGGCTGCTCCTTCAGGAACGCCGTGACGCACAGAAAGCCGACCGCCATCAGGAACGCGGTGCCGAAGAACGGGTAGCGCCAACTGGCGTCACCGAGCAGGGCTCCCAGCAGGGGGCCGCAGGCCATACCGAGGCCCAGCGCGGACTCGTACAGCAGGATCGCCGCCGCGCTGCCGCCGGCCGCGGCGCCGACGATGACGGCGAGGGCGGTGGAGACGAAGAGCGCGTTGCCGAGACCCCAGCCGGCCCGGAAGCCGACGAGTTCGCCGACGGATCCCGAGGTGCCGGCGAGTCCGGCGAAGACCACGACGAGCGCGAGACCGAGCAGCAGGGTCTTCTTGCCGCCGATGCGGCTGGAGACGAAGCCGGTCACCAGCATCGCGATGGCGGTGATCAGGAAGTACGAGGTGAAGAGCAGCGACACCTGGCTGGGCGTGGCGTCGAGCCCCTTGGCGATGGACGGCAGGATCGGGTCGACGAGCCCGATGCCCATGAAGGCGACGACGGACGCCCCGGCAGTCGCCCAGACGGCCCTCGGCTGCCGCAGGATGCCGCCCGCGCCCGCGTCGAACGTGTCCCCCTCCGCGGGGGCTTCCGTGCTGCTGATCATGCCCGCTCCCTCACTGTGCACCCACTGGATCGTTGGCATATGCACACAATAAGTTAGATGGGCTAATTAATGCAAGGCGCATGTAGTTTTTGGCGTGACAGGCACACGGCGGACGGGTGATCGTCCTTGACGCGGCGAAGGACGGGGAGGACCGTTGGGCCCTATGAGGGGCGAACCCAGTTGCCCGAAGTGTGGTGGCCGGGTCAGGGCTCCCGGCCTCTTTGCCGACTCCTGGCAGTGCGATGTGCACGGCACGGTGCATCCGCTGCAGCCCGTGATCCCGCCCAGCGTCGAGGCCCTCGGTGTGGTCGTGCACCGCGCCCGGGTACCGGTGTGGATGCCGTGGCCGCTCCCGGTCGGCTGGCTGTTCACCGGTGCGGCGTTCGCGGGGGACGACCGCAGTGGCGGCAGGGCCACCGCCATCGCCTGCTCGGGGCCCGGGCCATTGGGCGGCATGGGTGAGCTGATCCTGGTCGCCGAGGAACTCGGCGTCGGCCTCGGTGCTCGGTACGCGGGCATCGACGGGCCCGATCCCGGTCCGTACATGAGCGTCGAGAAACCGCCTCAGGCCAAGGTCCTCGCGGCGGGCCGGCCCACCCCGCTCTGGCATGTCTCCAGCTCTCCCGACGACCGCGCCGTTTTCGCGGGGGAGGCGCACGGGGTGTGGCTGTGGGCCGTCGTCTGGCCCGAACAGACCGGGCTGCTGATGTACGACGAGCTGGTCCTGACGGATCTGCGTGACGCGGGCGCCGAGGTGGACCTGCTGCCGTGCGGCGCACTGTCGCCGCGCATCCTGGAGCCGTAGGGCCGCGCATCCTGGGGCCGTGGGGCCGTGGGGCCGTGGGGCCGTGGGGCCGTGGGGCCGTAGAGCCGTAGAGCCGCGCATCCTGGAGCCCGTGGAGCCCGTGGAGCCCGTGGAGCCCGTGGAGCCCGTAGGCCGTGCCGGTCGTGGCGTGTGCGGGGCTCGGCGGGGGTCGGGTCCGGCCGGTGTCGGTAGGGGGTGCTCGGGTGGTGCGGGTGTGACATCGGGGTCCCGGATTCCCGTTATCCTTGAGCGTCCCCGTCCGCTCCGTCACCGCCTGGAGTCCGCGTAGTGCGCATCGATCTGCACGCCCACTCCACCGCCTCCGACGGTACTGACACCCCGGCCGAGCTGGTGCGCAACGCTGCCACCGCCGGTCTGGACGTCGTCGCGCTGACCGACCACGACACCACCCGCGGGTACGCCGAGGCGATCGCCGCACTGCCCGAGGGACTCACCCTCGTCACCGGCGCCGAACTCTCCTGCCGGATCGACGGCATCAGCATGCACATGCTGGCCTACCTCTTCGACCCCGAGGAGCCCGCACTGCTCGCCGAGCGCGAACTGGTCCGGGACGACCGGGTGCCGCGCGCCCAGAGCATGATCGCCAGGCTCCGGGAACTCGGCGTGCCGATCACCTGGGAGCAGGTGGCGCGCATCGCGGGCGACGGATCGGTCGGCCGCCCGCACGTCGCCTCCGCGTTGGTCGAACTGGGCGTCGTCGACAGCGTCTCCGACGCCTTCACCGAGGAGTGGCTCGCCGACGGCGGCCGCGCCTACGTCCCCAAGCACGAGACCGACCCCTTCGAGGCGATCCGGCTGGTCAAGGGGGCCGGGGGCGTCACCGTCTTCGCGCACCCGGCCGCCGCCAAGCGGGGTCGCACCGTGCCGGAGTCGGCGATCGCGGAGCTCGCCGCCGCCGGACTCGACGGCATCGAGGTCGATCACATGGACCACGAGCCGGCCACCCGCGCGCGGCTGCGCGGTCTGGCCTCCGATCTGGGGCTGCTGGCCACGGGCTCGTCCGACTACCACGGCAGCCGCAAGACCTGCGTGCTCGGGGAGTTCACGACCGACCCCGAGGTCTACGGGGAGATCACCCGCCGCGCCACCGGGGCGTTCCCGGTACCGGGAGCCGGCGGAGCCTGAGACCCGGACGTTCGACGCCGGGTCGGTTCGGTTCCGTCAGGCTTGTGCCGACGGGTCGGCGCCATGAGGCCCGTACGGGCCGAGTCCGTGTCGTAAGGCTCCGTGTCGTAAGGCTCCGTGTCGTAGGGCTCTGTGTCGTAAGGCTCCATGTCGGCGGGCTCCATGCCGTCAGGCCGTATCCGACGGGGCCGTGTCGTCAGGCCCCATGACTCAGGCTCGTACTCGACGAGTTCGCGCCATGAGCCCCGTACGAGCCAGGTCGCTGCCGTAAGGCCCCCACCCGCCGGGCGGGGGCGGCGCGCGGACCACGTCGGCGCCAGGTCGGGTCGGACGTCCTGGCCGCGCCCGGCCGGGGTCATGCGCCGGGCCGTGTACGGCCGGGGCGCGCGATCCGGGCCGTGGCCGGTCGGCCGTACGGACCGGCACGTGCTCACCCGGGGGCGTACGTCCCGCCCCGCGCTCGGCCGGAACCGTGTTCACCGGCCCGTCCCCAGGCGCCCGGCACAGCCGGTCGCGCCTCCCTGTTCCGCCCCGCGGAACGACTGCCCACAGCGGTGGCCGGAAGACCCGCCCACCCTCTCTCACCACCTCGCAAGGCTTCCCTTCACCATGTTCGACGTCGCCGTCTTCGGCTCCCTGTTCCTCACGCTCTTCGTCATCATGGATCCCCCCGGGATCACCCCGATCTTCCTGGCGCTCACCGCCGGCCGCCCCGCCAGGGTGCAGCGGCGGATGGCCTTCCAGGCGGTCTGCGTCGCCGGTGGCGTCATCACCGTCTTCGGGCTGCTCGGGCACCAGATCCTGGACTACCTGCACGTCTCCGTGCCCGCGCTGATGATCGCGGGCGGACTGCTGCTCCTGCTCATCGCCCTCGACCTGCTGACCGGCAAGACCGACGAGCCGAAGCAGACCAAGGACGTCAACGTCGCCCTCGTACCCCTCGGCATGCCGCTGCTCGCCGGGCCCGGCGCGATCGTGTCCGTGATCCTCGCCGTGCAGAAGGCCGACACCGTCGCCACACAGGTCTCGTTGTGGACCGCCATCCTCGCGATCCATGTCGTGCTGTGGGTCGTGATGCGCTACTCGCTGCTGATCATCCGCGTCATCAAGGACGGCGGCGTGGTGCTGGTGACCCGGCTCGCGGGCATGATGCTCTCCGCCATCGCCGTGCAGCAGATCATCAACGGCGTCACGCAGGTGATCCACGGCGGCTGACGGCCCCGTCCGGACACGCAGAGCCCCGTACGGCGTCCATGCCGTACGGGGCTCTGAAGTCTGAGATGTGTCCGCGTCCTGGAACGCCCCTGGGCGCTACGAGGCGGGTCCTCGTATTACGAAGCGGACGTGTCGGCCGGGCGGATCCACAGTCGCTGCCCGATGGCGGCGGCCTGCTGAACGATCCGGTTGACGGAGGCGGCGTCTACGACAGTGCTGTCCACGGGCGTGCCGTCGACATCGTCGAGTCGCATGATTTCGAAGCGCATGGGCTTCTCCCTTCGTCTGGTCATCCTCCTGAGGAGAACTACTTGTGCGGAGAGCGAGTCATCGGTGTCTTGCCCTCCGTAGGTAGCCAACGGGATGCGTGTTACAAACATTCCCTACGCTAAGGAAATTTTTCGAGAACCTAATTACTGACGGGTAAGCAGGTTGGCGGAGACTGAACGACGCCGGTTGTGTTCGCAGCGTGACCGCCGGGACAATGGAATCGATGAACGACGACCACGCGGCCCTCGCCGCCCGCATCGACCGCACGAACGAGCTGCTGCAGCGCATGCTCGCCGAGGTCGCGAAGACTCCCTCCACCCACGCGATCTTCGTCGACGCCGGCTATCTGTACGCGGCCGCGGGACGGCTTGTCGCCGGCACCGAGGACCGCCGTTCGTTCGACCTGGACGCCGAGGGCCTCATCGAGGCGCTCATCGACCGGGCCCGCACGATCTTCGCGGACAGCAGGCTGCTGCGCGTCTACTGGTACGACGGTGCCCGACGCCGCATCCACACCGCGGAGCAGCAGTCGATCGCCGAACTCCCGGACGTGAAGGTCCGGTTGGGCAACCTGAACGCCAACAACCAGCAAAAGGGCGTCGATTCACTCATCAGGTCGGACCTGGAGTCCCTCGCCCGGCACCGTGCCATCAGCGACGCGGCGCTGCTCGGCGGCGACGAGGACCTCG
Source organism: Streptomyces sp. NPDC002935 (assembly GCF_040611295.1). Taxonomy (NCBI): domain Bacteria; kingdom Bacillati; phylum Actinomycetota; class Actinomycetes; order Kitasatosporales; family Streptomycetaceae; genus Streptomyces; species Streptomyces sp. NPDC002935. Next base: position 83,004 of record NZ_JBEXNW010000010.1, on the reverse strand, counting down.
TCTCCGCGGTCGAGGCGGCGCAGGGCTACGGGGCCCGGGTGCACCTCTGGGGCATCGAGGCGCCCGAGGGCCGCAACCAGGCCGAGCCGCTCCTCTGGGAGGTCGACAGCCAGCGCACGTTCGACCTCGATTTCTTCAAGCCGTATGTGGCCCGGCGGACCGCCCAGTCGTACGACCCGACGGCCGCGGCCCGGCCCACACGGGAGGACGTGCGTTTCGTGGGCGCCCAGATCGCCGCGAAGTGGCTGGCCGCGCGGGGCCGGGAATCCCTGGTGGAGCTGCTGCCCGGGCACCCCTACCTCCCCGGCTCGGTCGACCAGGACCTGCTGGTCGAGGCCGAGGGGCTGCTCCAGTACTCCCTGCGCGGACAGTCGGACCTGCGCCGCTCACTGCGGGACGGCTTCTGGGAGCACTTGCAGGCGCAGTACTAGCGGTACCGGCAGGCCGGCAGGCCGGCAGCATCAGCAGCACCAGCCGTCCTGGCAGCACCAGCCGTACTAGCGGGCCGTGCCGTCCCAGAAGCCGGCCAGGGCGCGGGCGGTCTCCAGGGGCTGGTCGGCGTTCGGGGAGTGCTCCGCCCCCTCGACGACCGTGCGGTGGGCGTCCAGTTGTTCGGCCATCCTGTCGAGCAGGGATACCGGCCAGGTGTCGTCGCGCTCGCCGGATATCACGTGCTTCGGGAGGGGCACGGCGGCCAGTTCGGTGACGCGGTCGGGTTCGACGCAGAGCTGGCGGCCCGTGGCGATGAGCTGGGCGGGACTGTTGCGGAGCCAGCGGCGGCGCAGGTCGCCGAGATCGTCCAGTCCCGCGTCCAGCCCGCCCGTGTCGGTCTCCTCGGGCGGTTCCATCGCCCGGATCGCCTCCCACACCTCGGCCATGCTCATCACGGCCAACGCGTCCCGCAACAGCTTGACGCGCTGCTGCTGGGCCGTGGAGATCTGGGCGGGGCCGGAGGCGATGAGCGTCAGCGAGACGAACGGCGACGGGTCGGCGAGCACCGCGGCACGGGAGATCTGGCCGCCGAGCGAGTGCCCCACCAGGTGCACCGGGGTGCCGACCGCGGCGGCCTGCGCGAGCACGTCCCGCGCCAACTCGGCCTGTGCGTAGGCCGTTTCGTCGTCCTGCGGCCCCTCGGTCTCGTACTGTCCGCGCCCGTCCACGGCCACCGTCCGATACCCCGCCGCGGCCAAGGGCGCGTGCAGCGCGATGAAGTCTTCCTTGCTCCCGGTGAACCCCGGCAGGAGGAGCGCGGTTCCCCGGTGTGGTCCGTCCGGCGCTGCGTCGAGCACGGCGAACTCGCCGCGCGAGGTCGACAGACGGTAGGCGCGGACACCGGCGGGCGGAACGAACGTGTAGGGCCTGCTCATGCGGAGGAGGCTATCGGGCGGGGGAGACGGCCGCTCGGCGGGTGTGGCGGTCGGGGCCGGCCCCGGCGGAAGCGGGCGGAACTCGGCGTACGGACCGCCCTGCGGGCGTGCCGCCGGGAGCCTCGTCGCCGAACCCGCCCCCGCCCCGGTGTCCTCCTGCGGCGCCGTCGGCAGGGCGTGTCCCGGGGAGACGCCGCCCGGCCAACGCCGATGGCCCGGCCCCACCGGAGTGGGACCGGGCCATCGGGTTGGAGATCAGCTCTCCGCGGGCTCCGTGGCGACAGCCTTGCGGGTGCGTCGGCGGGCGGCGGGCTTGGCCTCGCCCTCCTCGGCGGCCTGGGCCGGGATGTCGGCTTCGGCGACGGCCTTGCGCGTCCGGCGTCGTACGGGCTTGGCCTCCGTCGCCTCGGCGACCTCGGCGGTGTCCGTGACGGTGCTGGCGGCCTTGGCCCGCGTGCGCCGCGGCTTGGTCTCGGCGACCTCGGTCGCGGCGGCCTCAACAGCCTCAACGGTGTCGAGGACGGCCTCCGCGGCCTTGCGGGTGCGTCGGCGGGCGGCGGGCTTGGCCTCGCCCTCCTCGGCGGCCTGGGCCGGGATGTCGGCTTCGGCGACGGCCTTGCGCGTCCGGCGTCGTACGGGCTTGGCCTCCGTCGCCTCGGCGACCTCGGTCGTGTCCGTGACGGTGCTGGCGGCCTTGGCCCGCGTGCGCCGTGGCTTGGTCTCGGCGACCTCGGTCGCGGCGGCCTCAACAGCCTCAACGGTGTCGAGGACGGCCTCCGCGGCCTTACGGGTCCGGCGCCGCACGGGCTCGGCCGGAGCCTCGGTGACCTCGGCGGCGGGCGCCGCCTCGACGGCCTTGCGGGTCCGACGGCGGGCCGGCTTGGCCGGAGCCTCGGTGACGACCTCGGCGGCGACGCTCTCGACCACGGCCTCGGCCGCGGTCACCGTCGCCTCCGCCGTCTCGACAGCGGTCTCGACGGTCTTCCGGGTCCGACGACGGCGCGACTTGGCCGGCTCGTCGGCGACGCCCTCGGCCGTCGCCACGGCGGTCTGCGCGGCCTCGGCCACCGGGGCGGCCACGGCAGCGGCGGCCACCGGCTCGGAGCCCGCTCCACCACGCGTACGCCGACGGCGGCGCGGCGTGCGGGGCTCGGTGGCCTCGACGGACGCGGGAGACTCCGTGGCCTCGGTGGACGTGACCGGGGACGCGGACGTCTCGTCCGGCTGCGCACCGTTGCGGGTACGACGGCGCTGGCGCGGTGCGCGCGGCGTGCGCTCACGCTCGCGCTCGCGCTCGGTGGACGACGGCGCCGCCGTACGGCCATCACGGCCACGCGGACCGCCACGGCCACCGGTCTCGCCCAGGTCCTCGACCTCTTCGGCCGCGAGCCCGGCGCGGGTGCGCTCGGAACGCGGCAGGACACCCTTGGTGCCGGCCGGGATGCTCAGCTCCTCGAAGAAGTGCGGGGAGGTCGAGTACGTCTCCGGCGGGTCCGGGAAACCGAGGTCCAGCGCCTTGTTGATCAGCTGCCAGCGCGGGATGTCGTCCCAGTCGACGAGGGTGATCGCGATGCCCTTGGCACCCGCGCGGCCGGTGCGGCCGATGCGGTGCAGGTACGTCTTCTCGTCCTCGGGGGACTGGTAGTTGATGACGTGGGTGACACCCTCGACGTCGATACCGCGGGCGGCGACGTCGGTGCAGACCAGCACGTCGACCTTGCCGTTGCGGAAGGCGCGCAGCGCCTGCTCGCGGGCGCCCTGGCCGAGGTCGCCGTGGACCGCGCCGGACGCGAAACCGCGCTGCTGGAGCTGGTCGGCGAGGTCGGCCGCCGTCCGCTTGGTGCGACAGAAGACCATCGCGAGACCGCGGCCGTCGGCCTGCAGTATCCGGGAGACCATCTCCGGCTTGTCCATGTTGTGAGCGCGGTACACGAACTGCTTCGTGTTCGCGACCGTCGCGCCCGAGTCGTCCGGCTCGGAGGCGCGGATGTGCGTGGGCTGCGACATGTAGCGGCGCGCGAGACCGATGACCGCGCCCGGCATGGTCGCCGAGAACAGCATCGTCTGACGGCGGGCCGGCAGCATGTTCATGATCTTCTCGACGTCGGGCAGGAAGCCCAGGTCGAGCATCTCGTCGGCCTCGTCGAGGACGAGCGCCTTGATGTGCGTGAGGTTGAGCTTCTTCTGGCCCGCGAGGTCCAGCAGACGGCCCGGGGTGCCGACGATGACGTCGACGCCCTTCTTCAGCGCCTCCACCTGGGGCTCGTACGCACGGCCGCCGTAGATGGCGAGAACGCGTACGTTGCGCACCTTGCCCGCGGTCAGCAGGTCGTTCGTCACCTGGGTGCACAGCTCGCGCGTCGGGACGACGACGAGGGCCTGCGGGGCGTCGGTCAGCTGCTCGGGCTTGGCCCGGCCCGCCTCGACGTCCGCGGGGACGGTGACGCGCTCGAGGAGCGGAAGGCCGAAGCCCAGCGTCTTGCCGGTGCCGGTCTTGGCCTGGCCGATGACGTCGCTGCCGGAGAGGGCAACGGGGAGCGTCATCTCCTGGATGGGGAAGGGGTTGATGATGCCGACGGCCTCAAGGGCTTCGGCGGTCTCAGCAAGGATTCCGAGGTCTCGGAAAGTCGTAGTCAGGGTGCTGCCTCTTCTGTGTGCGCGGTACGAGGCGAGCGCGGGGGTCGTGTCGGGACCGTGCCGGGGACGTCGGCCGCTCTTGACGGGCGGGCCGAGTGGCATGGGACCACTGCCGACGCTCGAGCTCTCGTGCCGCTGAGGGTTCCCTCCGGATGCCGTACGCAATGTGCCGTACCGACGGGGAGGGCTGTCGGGTCGGAGCCGATCGGGCCACCGACCGGGCATCCTCATTCGTGCGGCCCGTCGAATACTCGCCGGGCGCATTACCACCATACCCCGGAATCGCGCACATGCGATGGCCGATTTGGTCACGTAGTCGTCGTCACACAGGTTGAGCAGGGACTTCCCTCGTACGGTGAGCGGGCTATTGTGCGCTTCATGACGACGCCTGACAACGCCGCTGAGAAGCCCGCCGAGGCCCCCGCCGACACCGCTCCCGCAGCCACCGGAGTCGCCGCGCAGAACTGGGACACGGCCTCGGCCGACCCGCAGTACCGCGCCGCGGTAGTGGACCTGCTCGGGGCGCTCGCGTACGGCGAGCTCGCCGCGTTCGAGCGTCTCGCGGAGGACGCCAAGCTGGCGCCCACGCTCAGCGACAAGGCGGAACTGGCGAAGATGGCGTCGGCCGAGTTCCACCACTTCGAGCAGCTGCGGGACCGGCTCGCCGCGGTCGGCGCGGAGCCGACGCAGGCGATGGAGCCCTTCGTCGCCGCGCTCGACGGCTTCCACAAGCAGACGGCTCCCTCGGACTGGCTCGAAGGTCTCGTCAAGGCGTACGTCGGCGACTCGATCGCCAGTGACTTCTACCGCGAGGTCGCGGCCCGCCTCGACTCGGACACCCGTGGCCTTGTCCTCGGCGTCCTCGACGACACCGGTCACGCCGGCTTCGCCATCGAGAAGGTGCGCGCCGCGATCGACGCCGACCCGCGGGTGGGGGGCCGGCTCGCGCTGTGGGCGCGACGGCTGATGGGCGAGGCCCTGTCCCAGTCACAGCGCGTGGTCGCCGACCGTGACGCCCTGTCGACGATGCTCGTGGGCGGCGTCGCGGACGGGTTCGATCTCGCGGAGGTCGGCCGGATGTTCTCCCGGATCACCGAGGCCCACACCAAGCGAATGGCCGCACTGGGCCTCGCCGCCTAGAACCCGCCCCGCGGGCGGTCCCTCGGGCGTGGTTCAGGACAAGTGCCCAGGGACGCCGCGGGTTTCCTCCGACTTGATCCGCCGGACAGGCCCTATCCGCGCGGTTCGCGGTCGCGGGAGCGGGGTCTGCGGAACGGTTTACGCCGTTGCCGAGCGGCGTCGAAAGCGCTCCTCCGGGCGGAGCAGCAGAGACAGCAGCGCCGCGGAGACGGCCACCGCGCCGAGAAGGATGACCAGGAAGTGGCCGGAGCCCAGTGCCGTGTGCGTCAGGAAGGCGCCGAACAGGGCTCCCGCCACGCCGGTCGACAGGACCAGGCTGCGGGCCGGCAACCGGTGGGGCAGGCGATACGCCGCCGCCCACGCCAGCGCGAGACCGACCAGCGCTGAGCCGAGCACTTCCAAGAACATGGTGAGGGTCCCTCCCGCACGGCCGGTGCAAATCGGTCGTAGCCGGTCCTACCCCTGACGTGCGGAACGCAATCCTCCTGTGTGCTCGTCATGTGCTCCATCTGTGGACGCGCTGGGTGCCCGGTGGTACGGGAAGGGCCCGGTGACATCGTCACCGGGCCCTTCCCGTACCACTGCGTCGCTCTGTGCTCTCTACAGAGCGCTGAATCCGACCTTGCGCTGCGTGGGCTCGCCGAGCTCCACGTACGCCAGGCGGTCGGCCGGAACCAGGACCTTGCGGCCGTGGTCGTCCACGAGGCTCAGCAGCTGCGACTTGCCGGACAGCGCCTCGGACACCGCGCGCTCGACCTCTTCCGGGGTCTGACCGCTCTCCAGAACGATCTCGCGGGGCGCGTGCTGCACGCCGATCTTGACCTCCACGGCTTTGTCCCTCCGACGGTCAGTCATGTGCGCGTTCGTACGCGCCGTACGCAGCACACATTAGCCCGGTGAGGGGAGGTGCACGCTCCGCCCGGGAACGCCAGGAGCGAACAGCCGACGGGAACAAAGAAGCGGCCGGGGGATGTGCTCCCCGGCCGCTTCCTCCGTGTCGCTCGTGTCAGTGGTGATCGGTGCCGTGCAGCGGGAAGCCGGCGATGCCCCGCCAGGCGAGCGAGGTCAGCAGCTGCACCGCCTGGTCGCGCGGGACACTGCGGTCGCTGTGCAGCCAGGAACGGGCCACCACCTGGGCCAGACCGCCGAGACCCGAGGCGAGGAGCATCGACTCCTCACGGGAGAGACCGGTGTCCTCCGCGATGACGTCGCAGATCGCCTCGGCGCACTCGTGAGTCACCTTGTCGACGCGCTCGCGCACCGCCGGCTCATTGGTCAGGTCCGACTCGAAGACCAGCCGGAAGGCACCCCCGTCGTCCTCGACGTACGCGAAATAGGCGTCCATCGTGGCGCGGACGCGCAGGCTGTTGTCCGTGGTCGACGCGAGCGCCGCCCGCACCGCCAGGAGCAGCGACGCGCAGTGCTGGTCCAGCAGAGCGAGGTACAGATCGAGCTTGCCCGGGAAGTGCTGGTAGAGAACCGGCTTGCTGACGCCCGCGCGCTCGGCGATGTCGTCCATGGCGGCCGAGTGATACCCCTGCGCAACAAAAACTTCCTGGGCGGCGCCGAGGAGCTGGTTGCGTCGGGCACGGCGCGGCAGGCGAGTGCCCCGCGGGCGTGCTGCCTCTGTCTGCTCGATGGCTGTCACGCCGCCTCCCAAAATTGTCCACGTGCGGTGTGCGCCGCGCCGCCATCGTACTTTTCGGTAACCGTGCTGTGTGCGGTGCGAGCGCAGAATTTCACGGACCGGACGCCGACGACGGCGGCGCACAGTGTGCCGAAGGGGACGAGCTGGGCACCCGGCCGCCCCGACGGCCCTGATCAGCGGTGTCGCGTCACCGATAGTCGTCCTCGTTCAGCTGGACGACCCGGGCCTGCTCGGCGAGATCCGCCTCATCGGCGTTGAGGGGGTCGCCCGGGGGTTCCGGGTCGACATCGTCCGCGGGATCCAGCTCGGCGGACTGCTCGGCGGCGTCGGCCTCCGGGGTCTCCGAGCCGAGGATTTCCCGGAACTGGTCATCGAACGTCCCGGGGTCTGTCGGGTCGACTGTCATGGTTCCTCTTCCCGAACGGTACGAGTGCGCTCCTGATGTGCGTACGAGTGCCCTCGTTCGAAGCCTAGGAGACACCCGATCCGGACGCTATGCGATCCGCTCGCGATCTGTGACGGCGAACACATGAGCCCCCGCGTGATCGTCTCGTAACATTGCGGCATGTCTTCGACCGAATTCCCGCCCGCGTTGGCCACCACCGTCACGCCGAGGGTCGGTGCCGTCAGGGTCGCGGAGGGGGAGCGGCTGCGATCGGTCGGGCTGCCCGGCATCACGCTGACGATCCGGTCGAGACCGCCGACGCGGGAGGGACTGCCGTCCGCGCTGTACGTGCACGGCCTGGGCGGTTCCTCGCAGAACTGGTCGGCGCTGATGCAGCTGCTCGACGGGCTCGTGGACAGCGAGGCTCTAGATCTGCCGGGCTTCGGCGACTCGCCGCCGCCGGACGACGGCGACTACTCGGTCACCGGACACGCGCGCGCGGTCATCCGCTATCTCGACGCGTCCGGACGCGGACCCGTACACCTTTTCGGCAATTCCCTCGGCGGAGCCGTCACGACGCGCGTCGCGGCGGTCCGGCCGGATCTCGTCCGGACGCTCACGCTGGTCTCGCCCGCGCTGCCCGAGATCCGCGCGCAGCGCACCGCGTGGCCGACCGCGCTGCTCGCGCTGCCCGGGGTGGCGGGGCTGTTCACCAGGCTCACCAAGGAATGGAGCGCCGAGCAGCGCGTACGGGGGGTGCTCGCCCTCTGTTACGGCGATCCCGGCATCGTGACGCCCGAGGGGTTCCGCGACGCGGTCGAGGAGATGGAGCGACGGCTCGCCCTCCCCTATTTCTGGGACGCCATGGCACGCTCCGCGCGCGGAGTTGTGAACGCGTACACGCTGGGCGGCCAGCACGGGCTGTGGCGTCAGGCCGAGCGAGTACTCGCCCCGACGCTCCTCGTGTACGGCGGTCGGGACCAACTTGTCGGCTACCGTATGGCCCAGCGCGCGGCCCGTGCCTTCCGCGACTCCCGGCTGTTGTCCCTGCCGGACGCGGGGCACGTCGCCATGATGGAGTATCCCGAGACGGTGGCCACCGCCTTCCGTGAACTCCTGGCGGACCTGGGAGAGTTGACCTCCTCGGCGGCAATCGGCGCGGAGAGCTGAGGCGGGAAGTGGGACGACACAGTCGTCGGGGACGGGCCGACAAGGCGGACACCTCGCGGACGCGAGCGGTTCCGGCGGCGGAGGCGGCACCCGCTCCGGCGCCGAGCCCGGATCACGTCCGCCGCGCGGCGACACGGCCGCCCGGCCCCCTGGGTCCCTACCCGCCCGCGGGCGGGACCCCGCAGCGAGGCGCACCGCGTTTCGACGAAGCGACCCCCGCGCACGGATTTCCTCGAACGGCGGACGGGACACCCGCGCGCGGGGTGCCGCGTTTCGAGGACGGCACCAGCCCGGCACAGGGTGTACCGCGTTTTTCCGACGGCACTCCCGCACATGGATTTCCGCGGACGGTGGAGGGCACTCCCGCGCGCGGGGTGCCGCGATTCGCGGACGGGACTCCGGCCCACGGGGTCCCGCGCTACGACGACGGCACCCCGGCACACGGGGTGCCGCGTTTTTTCGACGGGACTCCGGCACGCGGGGTGCCGCGTCTTCCCGACGGGACTCCGGCGCACGGCGTGCCGCGTCTTCCCGACGGGCCCCCCGCCCACGGCATGCCGCAGGTGCGCGGTGGGCATCCCGAGCAGCGTGAGGCCGGCGGTGGCTGGGGGGAGCCCGGGGCCGGCGGGGCCCCTCGGGGCGCGCCTCCCGGGCCGCGGGTGCCCCGGCAGCGTCAGGAGCCCGTACCGGCCCCCCGGCAGTCGTACGTCGACGCCTTCGACCTGGACGCCGAGGACGGTGGCGACCTGTTCGCCCCTCGCGGCGGCGTCCCGGGGCGGACGACCGGCCCCCGTGCCGCCGACCCCTACGGCTCCGTCACCGACTGGAACGCCGAATCCACCGGGACCGGTGAGCGGCCGCTGCCGGAGACCGACGAGTCGGCGGAGGGCAGGGCGCGCAAGGGGTGGGCGTTCACCGGGATCGCGGCGGCCGCCGTCACCACGGTGCTGGCCGTCGTCGTGGCCGGACAGGTCGCCTCGGGACAGCACGACGCCGGCGCGCGGACCCAGTCGGCGGACGACGCCGCCGGCCGGGCGACCCAGGACTCCGCCTCGCGCGGTGACGACCGGCCGACCCAGTCGGGGGCGCCGCACGTGGCCGCGGCGGCCCTCTCGTACGACCAGAAGATGGCCAAGACCTACGCGCTCGGCGCGAAACTCAAGGGGTCGGGGAAGTTCGACGCGGTGCCCGGAGTCGCCAAGGCGCCGGGCAAGGGACAGAAGTACACCTACCGCGTCGACATCGAACAGGGGCTCGGTCTCGACGGCGCGCTCTTCGCCGAGGCCGTGCAGAAGACCCTGAACGACGACCGGAGTTGGGCCCACGGCGGCGCCCGCACCTTCGAGCGGATCTACTCCGGGAAACCGGACTTCGTCATCACGCTGGCGAGCCCCGGCACCACCGCCGAGTGGTGCGCCAAGTCGGGCCTCGACACCACGGAGGACAACGTGTCGTGCGACTCGGCGTCCACCGAGCGCGTCATGATCAACGCGTACCGCTGGGCCCAGGGCTCCACGACCTACGGCTTCGGTGACAAGATCCACGCCTACCGGCAGATGCTGATCAACCACGAGATCGGCCACCGCCTCGGATTCGGGCACGTCACCTGTGACAAGGACGGCGAACTCGCCCCGGTCATGCAACAGCAGACCAAGTTCCTCGACCACGACGGAATCCACTGCAGGCCCAACCCCTGGGCCTATCCCGGGAGTTGACGGACCGTGCCGGGGCCACGTCGGCATGCGCCGAGCGGCTTGTTCGTGGTCGTCGCCAACGCCGTCGCGGACGTGCTCCACGCGGTGGCCGACCGACGGGTGGTGCCGGCGTGAGCGACTCTTCCTCGGCCCGGACAGCGGCCCTCTTCCGCGCCCCCTCCGGTCGAAGCGAGCGACCTCGGCGTCGACAAGGAGCTGTCCCCGGCGTGACCCGATCCAGGGCCCGAACCTGGCGAAACGTGACTGCTTGATCCCGTAGCGCGACGAAACGCGGCCTGCGCGGGAAAGTTACGGCCGTTCACCCCTTCTGGTGGCGCGATGGACAACCGTCCGTCGCGCCACCGCCTTGTCCGCATACGTTCGTCCCGCTGCGAGCCGCCGGGTCAACGGCGGCTCCTCATACGGGAGATCGGGGGTGTGCTCGTGCGCATCGGACTGCTGACGGAGGGTGGCTATCCGTATGTGAGCGGTGACGCCAGGCTCTGGTGCGACCGGCTCGTGCGCGGGCTCGGGCAGCACGAGTTCGACATCTACGCGCTCAGCCGCACCGAGCGCCAGGAGGACGAGGGCTGGGTCCAACTGCCGCCCCACGTCGGCCGCGTGCGCACGGCACCGCTGTGGACGACCCGGAGCGACGGGGCGGTGTACGGCCGCCGGGCGCGGCGCCGGTTCGCCGAGGCGTACGGGGAACTGGCCGCGGCGGTGTGCGGGGGGCCGGAGGCGGCGGGCGCGGAGGTCTCCGGGAACGCGTCGGATTCCGTCGGCGTCGAGGCGGACCGTTTCGCCAGCGCGCTGTACGGGCTGGCCGAACTCGCCCGGGACGAGGCCGGACTCATCGGCGCCCTGCGTTCCGAGAGCGCGGTGCGTGCCTTGGAAGGCGCCTGCCGCGCGCCCGGAGCACTCCGCACGGCGCGTGCCGCACGTGTACCCGATCTGCTCACCGTCGCCGCGCACATCGAGCGCGTCCTGCGCCCCCTCTCCCTGGACTGGTACGAGGACGACGGGCTCGGCTCGGTCGACCTCTGCCACGCCGCGGCCGGCGGAGCGGCGGCGCTGCCCGGCCTCCTCGCCCGGCACTTCTTCGGCGTCCCGCTGCTGGTCACCGAGTACGGCGTGCAGCTACGGGCGCACTACCTGGCCGCCGCGACCCTCGAAGAGGCCCCCGCCGTTCGTGCGCTGCTCGCCGCGTTCCACGGCGGCCTCGCCGCCGAGGTCTACCGCGCGGCCGCGCTCATCACGCCCGGCAACACGCACGCCCGCCGTTGGCAGGAGCGCTGCGGCGCCGACCGCGCGAAGCTGCGCACCGTCTATCCCGGCATGGAGGCCGCGCGCTTCGCGGACGTCGGGGAGGGCGCGGCGGGCAGCCGGTGCGCGGACCCCGACACGCTGGTGTGGGTCGGCCGCATCGAACCGGCCAAGGACCTGATCTCCCTGCTCCACTCCTTCGCGGAGATCCGCAAGGAGGAGCCGAAGACCCGGCTGCGGATCGTCGGCGCCCCCGCCGACGGTCCGGACGGCGCGACCTACCTGGCCCACTGCAGGGCGCTGGCCGCGCAGCTCTTCCCCGACGAGGCGGAGGGCGTCCACGCGGTCGGCGACAACCCGGTGTCCTTCGAGGAGATCGGCGGTCCGGAGGTCCCGAACCTCGCGGAGGCCTACGCCTCCGGAGCCCTGATCGTCCTCTCCAGCGTCGTCGAGGGCTTCCCGATCAGTCTCGTCGAGGCCATGTTCTGCGGCCGGGCCACCGTCTCCACGGACGTGGGCGCGGTCGTGGAGGTCATCGGCGGTACGGGACTGGTGGTGCCGCCGCGCAATCCGCGGGCGCTCGCGGAGGCCTGCGTGGCGCTGTTGCGCGATCCCGAGCGCCGCGAGCGCCTGGGAGCGGCCGCCCGCGCACGCGCCCTCGAACTCTTCACCGTCGAGCAGAACGTCACGGCATTTCACGGCATTTACCTGGAGATCGTCTCGCACGCCCCGGTGCGTCGGGTATTGGTGGACGACGAGGGGGAGCCGTTGCCTTTCGGCGTCCCCGCCGAGGCCCACGTGCCCGGGTGCTGGACCGAGACCCGCCTCATGGCCGCGGGCCGACCGCGATGGGCGGAGGGGGCACCGGTACGAGCCACACCGCCGGCACCGGTGCCGATGCCGATGCCCGTTTCCGTGGGGGAGGGCGCGTGACGATCGACAGCGGCGGACCGGGCGCCCCGAGCGCTCTCGACGACCTGGGTGAACCGGACCGGCCCCAGACGCCGACGGGCTTCCGCACATGGGACGAGCGGTCCGAGGAGTGGCTGCCGACGGCGGCGGAGGAGACGGACATACGGGCGCCGAGCGGGGGTGAGGGGGCCGCCATCGGCGTTGGAGCGGACGGCGTGGATTCGGCGGGTGACGGCTTCCGCGGTGTGCGCAAGCCCACCGGGCGGCGCGGCGCGGTGGACCCCGTGAAGGCGCTGATGCACCGGCACCGCGAGCTCTGTGAGCGGGCCGTGGACCCGCTGGAGATCGCGGCGGGTCTGGAGGCGCACGGCGTGACCGACCGGACCGCCGTGCGGTTCCGGCACCGGGACGTCTTCTCGCTCGCCGAGGAGTTGTACGCGCGCGTGCCGCGCGACGGTGAGTCCGCGCCCCGCACCGAGACTCCGGGACGCCCCGGCACGCGCTCCTCCTGGGCGGCGCTCGCCCTGGTGCCGGGTGCCCTCGCTGCGGCCGTCGTCGTCGGGCTGCGGCTCACCGACGGGCAACCGCGCCTCGCCGTCGCCGCGTTCGGTGCCCTGGCCATGACGGTGGGCCTGTGCGTCGCCCTCCGTCGTGGCCCCCTGAGCACCCGGCACCGCACGACGAGCGCCACACGCGCGTGGACATGCTGGCTCATCGCGTACGCCCTCCTCGGTGACGGACTGCTGAGGGCCGGCCTCGACGGCGCCCCGGACGGCCCCTGGCCCTTGGCCACCGCGCCCGTGCTGGCCCTCGCCCTGGCCTGCGCCCCGGCGGCCTGGTGCGCCCACCTCTTCGTGGCCCGTGCCCGTCGCCGACTGAGCACGAGCCGCGGACTGGAGGAGTTCGCCGCCTCCGTACGGCCTCTGCTCCTCGGGGCGTTCGGCCTGTTCCTGTGTGCGCTGGGCGGGCTGCTCGCGCTGTGCGGAACGGCACTGCACGAGCAGCCCGCCTACGCCGGTGCCGGTGCTCTCGGCGCACTGCTCCTGCTCGCGCGGCTGCTGACGGCGCGCGGCTTCACCCAGACTCCGGCCGTCGTGCTCGCCGGTGCCGGCGCGGCGCAGGCCACCGCCCTCGCCACGGTCTTCGCCGCTCGTCTGCCCGGCTGCTCGTTCCTGGCCACCCCCTTCGACAGCCTCGTCGAGGCGGCGGGACCCGGCGCCGTACCCGCCCTGGCCTGCGGGGCGGGTGCCCTCGTCCTCCTCGTCCACGCGACCCGCACCCTGACCCGCGCCTCCGCCCACGCGCTGCCCTGCGAGGCCCCATGAGCCGCGATCCGCGCCCCGACACACCGAGCCCGGCGGCCAGGTGGACCGAAGCCGCCCGCAACCGGCCCACGGCGCCCCCACCGCCGTGAGTCCTCCCCGGTGTCCTGGACAACGTCCCGGAGCCGGGCCCCTTATCTCCCGCGGGGCCGACACCGCGGGCCCTCTCCACGACCTACGGCACCATCTCGAAGGAGACAGTCAGATGATCACCTCCCGAACCGGAGAATCCGCCCCGGGAGCCGCCCGATGAGGGTCCTGCTGATCGGAGCCAACGGCTACCTCGGCCGTTTCGTCGCCGACAGACTGCTCGCCGACCCGGCCGTGCAGCTCACCGCGCTCGGCCGGGGCGACGACGCCGACGTACGGTTCGACCTCGCCTCGGGCAGCCCCGGCGCACTCACCCGCTTCCTGGACGCGGTGCACCCCGGAGTCGTCATCAACTGCGCGGGCGCCACCCGCGGTGGCGCCCGCGAACTGACCCGGCACAACACCGTCGCCGTCGCCACCGTCTGCGAGGCCCTGCGGCGCAGCGGCTGCGGGGCCCGGCTCGTCCAGATCGGCTGTGGCGCCGAGTACGGACCCAGCCAGCCCGGGTCCTCCACCGCGGAGGACGCCGTGCCGCGCCCCGGCGGCCCGTACGGAGTGAGCAAACTCGCCGCGACCGAACTCGTCCTAGGCTCCGGCCTCGACGCCGTCGTGCTCCGTGTCTTCTCGCCCGCGGGACCCGGCACACCAGCCGGATCCCCGCTCGGCCGGCTCGCCGAAGCGCTGCGCCGCGCCATGCAGTCCAGCGACGGCGAACTCAAACTCGGCGGTCTCGGCGTCCAACGCGACTTCATCGACGTCCGCGATGTCGCCCGCGCCGTCCACGCGGCCTCCCTCTCCGCCGCTCAGGGCGTGATCAACATCGGCTCGGGCCGTGCCGTACGCCTCCGCGACGCCGCCGCCGTCCTCGCACGCGTGGCCGGCTACGGCGGCACCCTGCACGAACTCGACGGCCCGCCCGGCTCGGGCGGCCTGTCGATGAGGGCGTCCATCGGCCACCCGCGCCCCGAACTCGACCACGCGGCCCCGGTCGCGTACCCCTACCCGGACGGCTGCGGCAGCTGGCAGCAGGCCGATGTGCGCACCGCACGCGACCGGCTCGGCTGGCGGCCCCGGATCAATCTCGAGGAATCCCTCGCAGATATCTGGATGGAGGCGGCATGTCGTATCTGACCAGCACCGCAACCGGCAGCGCGAGCACCGACTTAGGACTCGGCTTCGGCATCCCCGGCTTCGCGCACCCCCTCGTAGCCGCCGTGGAATGGGACGAACTCACCCGCCCCGGCACCCCCTTGCACTGGGTCGTCCTGAACGTGGACAACGGTCCTGGCGCGCGACCCGACCCACGCTGTCTGGAGGCCTCGGGACGGTTGCGCAACGCGGGCGTCCGGGTGCTGGGACTCCTGGACAGCACCTATGGAGCGCGCACGTCCGGTGAGCTGATCTCCGACGCGCAACGCTTCCTCGACTGGTATCAGGCCGACGGATTCCTCCTCGACCGCTGCCCCACCGAACGCGCCGCGCTCCCCGAGGTCCGCCGCACGGTCGGCGCGCTCCGCACGCTCCGCGACGGTGCCCACATCGTGCTGGGCCACGGCACCCATCCGTACCCGGGCTATGCCGAGAGCGCCGACCAGCTGGTGACCTTCTCGGGCCCCTGGACCGAGTACCGCTGGTCGCAGGTCGCCGAGTGGACCGCCGACCATCCCTCCGAGCGTTTCTGCCACTTCGTGCACGGTGTGCCGCGAGGCCATCTGGACGAGGCCCTGCGCATCGCCCGCTGGCAGGGCGCCTCGACGATCTACTTCACCGACCGCTCGGATCACGGCGGGACGGCCGACCCCTGGGAGGCGATGCCCGGCTACTGGGACGAGATCGTCTCGCGGATCGGAACGGGTGTCTCGGAATGAAGAAGGGCGTGGCAGTGTTACGCGGAGAACAACTGTAGTGATTGACCGACCAACGGAGTCCCCGTGTCGCTGCCACCCCTGGTCGAGCCAGCCTCTGAGCTCACCGTAGACGAGGTCCGCAGGTACTCCCGCCACCTGATCATCCCCGATGTGGGGATGGACGGGCAGAAGCGGCTGAAGAACGCCAAGGTGCTGTGTGTGGGCGCCGGCGGCCTCGGATCGCCGGCGCTGATGTACCTGGCCGCGGCGGGCGTCGGCACGCTCGGCATCGTGGAGTTCGACGAGGTCGACGAGTCGAACCTGCAGCGCCAGATCATCCACAGCCAGGCGGACATCGGCCGTTCCAAGGCGGCGTCCGCGCGCGATTCCGTACTGGGCATCAACCCGTACGTGAACGTCGTCCTTCACGAAGAGCGGCTCGAGGCCGAGAACGTGATGGACATCTTCAGCCAGTACGACCTGATCGTCGACGGCACGGACAACTTCGCGACCCGCTACCTGGTCAACGACGCGTGCGTGCTGCTCAACAAGCCGTACGTCTGGGGCTCGATCTACCGCTTCGACGGCCAGGCCTCCGTGTTCTGGTCCGAGCACGGTCCCTGCTACCGCTGCCTCTACCCGGAGCCCCCGCCGCCCGGCATGGTCCCCTCCTGCGCCGAGGGTGGTGTCCTCGGCGTGCTGTGCGCGTCCATCGGCTCCATCCAGGTCAACGAGGCGATCAAGCTCCTCGCGGGCATCGGCGAGCCGCTCGTCGGCCGATTGATGATCTACGACGCCCTGGAGATGCAGTACCGCCAGGTCAAGGTCCGCAAGGACCCGGACTGCGCGGTCTGCGGCGCGAACCCCACCGTCACCGAGCTCATCGACTACGAGGCCTTCTGCGGCGTCGTGTCCGAGGAGGCGCAGGAGGCGGCCGCCGGCTCGACGATCACTCCCAAGCAGCTCAAGGAGTGGATCGACGACGGCGAGAACATCGAGATCATCGACGTCCGCGAGATCAACGAGTACGAGATCGTCTCGATCCCCGGCGCGAAGCTGATCCCGAAGAACGAGTTCCTCATGGGCACCGCCCTGGAGACCCTGCCGCAGGACAAGAAGATCGTCCTGCACTGCAAGACGGGTGTCCGTAGTGCGGAGGTCCTCGCCGTCCTGAAGTCCGCCGGTTTCTCCGACGCGGTGCACGTCGGCGGCGGTGTGATCGGCTGGGTCCACCAGATCGAGCCCGAGAAGCCGGTGTACTGACCGGCGGTCCGACCCGCTCTTTTGATGGCGGGGGTTTCGCGAACCGGGTGTTCGCGAAACCCCCGCCGTCGTCATGAACAGACCTTGCCGTCCTTCGGCACCGTCCCGTCCAGCAGATAGCTGTTCACGGTCGAGTCGACGCAGTCGCTCCCACTCCCGTAGGCCCCATGGCCCTCGCCCTTCCAGGTGAGCTCCACGCCGACGCCCTTGCCGAGCTCGTCCGCCATCCTGCGGGCACCCTCGTAGGGTGTCGCCGGGTCCCCGGTGTTGCCGACGATCAGGACGGGTTCGGCTCCGGGCGCACTGACCTCGGGGGTGTCGTACTGACCGGACACCGGCCAGTCGTGGCACCAGCCCGCAGTGTCCCAGCCCATGAACTCCCCGAAGACGGGCGAGATCTTCTCGAACTCGGGCAGCCGCTTCCTCGTCTCCTCGGGAGTCGGGCGCTGCTTGTCGTCCAGGCACGATATGACCCGTTGCGAATGCGTCGTCGTGCCGTAGCGCCCCGAGGCGTCGCGTTCGTTGTACCTGTCGGCGAGCGTCAGCAGGGCCGAACCGTCCCCTTCCTCGGCGTCCTTCAGAGCGCCGGTGAGGGTCGGCCAGCCCTCCTTGCTGTACAGCGGCAGCACGATGCCGGTGAGGGCCAGGGTCTGGCTGAGCTTGCGCCCGCCGGCGGTGGGCAGCGGCTTCGCGTCGATCCGCTTCAGCAGGTCCGCGATCTTCCGGGAGCCCTGCTTCGGGTCCTGGCCGGTGGACTTGAGGTAGTCGTCCAGGGCGCGCTGGAAGCCCAGGGTCTGGTTCTTGGCGTGGCCCACGGTGTCGGCGCTCGGGTCGACGACCGCGTCCAGCACCAGGCGTCCCACGTTCTTCGGGAACAAGTGGGCGTACACGCCGCCCAGTTCGGTGCCGTAGGAGATGCCGAAGTAGTGCATCCGGCCGTCGCCGAGGACCTGGCGCATCAGGTCCATGTCGCGGGCCGTGTCGGTCGTCGAGACATGGGACATCAGAGCCCCGGCGGCTTTCTCGCAGCCCTTGCCGAAGTCCGTGGCGTCCTTGAAGTACGCCGCCTCCTCGGCCGCGTCGTCCGGTGTGGCGTCCACCGACTCGGAGGCCTGGATCGCCTTGTCCCCGCGGCACCGCACGCCTTCGCTGGCGGCCACTCCGCGCGGGTCCCAGCTCACCAGGTCGTAGCGGTCGTGCAGCGAGCCGACGACGCTCTCGTACGACGGCATCGTGGAGATGCCCGAGCCGCCGGGGCCACCGAAGTTGAACAGGAGCGAGCCGATGCGCTTGTCCTGGCCGCCGGTCGCCTTCGAGCGGATGAGCGCGAGGCCGATCGTCCCGCCACCCGGCTTCGCGTAGTCCAGCGGCACCTTGAGCGTCGCGCACTGCCAGCCGCTCCCGGGCGCGGGGGAGTCCGAAGTGCCTTTGCAGCGGCCCCAGTCGAGTTTTTGCGAGGTGAGTGAGGCGGGCAGCCCCGACCCGCCGGAAGACGGCGCGGTGGCCGACGGTCCGTCGCCGTTCTTCCCCTCGTCCTTGCCGTCACCGGACGAGCCACCGCTGCAGCCGGCCACCAGCAACGCGGCGGCGGCCGCGGCCGTCCACCGAGCGAAACGTGTCATGAGCGTCCCCCCTTGCCCGTGGTCCGCCCGAAGTCGCGGATCACATGCAGGCAATAGTAGGCGGCTGCCGCCGACCAACGCCGAGACCTGTGGATAACGCCCTGACCTGCGACTTTCTAGGAGCAGACGGTGTCGGCCGACGGCACGGTGCCCTGCAGTAGATAGCCGTTCACCGCGCCCTGCACACACTTGTTCTTGCTGTCGTACGCTCCGTGCCCCTGGCCCTTGTACGTCAGCTGGACTCCGACGCCCTTGCCGAGCGCATCCACCATCGCCCGAGCGCCCTCGTACGGGGTGGCGGGGTCGCCGGTGTTGCCGACCACGAGGATCGGTGCGGCGCCGGGGGCGCTCACGTCCGGGTGATCGGCCGCTCCCGCCACGGCCCAGTCGGTGCAACTGACCATGCCCCAGGCCAGATAGTCGCCGAACAGCGGGGAGGCGGCCCGGAACTCCGGAACCTTCGACTGCACATAGTCCGCGGTGTAACGCGGTTTGTCGTCGGCGCAGTTGATGGAGATGTTCGCCGCGGTGATGTTGCTGTACTGGCCGTTCTCGCTGCGTCCGTTCATCGAGTCCGACAGCAGCATCAGCACCCTGCCGTCGCCGTCGTACGCCTGCTGAAGTCCCTCCGTCAGGTACTCCCAGAAGTCCTTGGAGTACAGCGACTGCGCGATGCCGCTGGTCGCGGCGGTCTGGGTGAGCTCGCGCGGGAAGACACCGGGGATCGGCTTGGTCTCGAGGTCCTTCAGCAGTTCGGCGATGCGGTCCTTGACGTCCTGCGCGGTGTCACCGATGGGGCAGTCTTCGACCTTCGAGGTGCAGTCCTCGGCGAAGTTGTCGAGCGCGAGCTGGAAGCCCTTGGCCTGTCCGAGGGAGCTCTGTTCCGCGTTCTCTGTCGGATCGACGACCCCGTCGAAGACTGCGCGGCCCACGTTCTTGGGGAACAGGTGGGCGTAGACCCCGCCCAGTTCGGTGCCGTACGAGATGCCGAAGTAGTGGAGTTTGTCGTCGCCGAGGACCTGCCGCATCAGGTCCATGTCGCGGGCCGCGTCCGTGGTGCGCACATGGGGGAGGACCTTGCCGGAGTTCTTCTCGCACGCCTCGTTGAACGTCCTGGTGTTCCGCAGGAGTTCTTGCTGCTCGGCGGTGTCGTCCGGAGTGCCGTCCTGTTGGAAGTACTCGTCGAGCTGCTGGTCGTTCTCGCATTTCACGCCCGCGCTGCGGCCGACGCCACGCGGATCGAAACTCACCAGGTCGTAGCGGGTGCGCAGGGCCGCGTAGCCCTTGCCGAAGGCGGGCAGGGTGGTGACGCCCGAGCCGCCAGGGCCTCCGAAGTTGAAGATGAGCGAGCCGATGCGCTTGCTCGGCTCGCCGCTCGTCCTCGCCCGGATCAGCGCGAGCCCGATGGTCTTGCCCTTGGGGTCGGCCCAGTCGAGGGGCACCTTCAAGGTGGCGCACTGCCACTCCGTACCGCCGGGCAGGGGTGAGGGGGCGTTGCCGCCGCCCTCGGCCTCGGAGGGTGCCGGGCACTCCTTCCAGCTCAGCTTCTGTGCCGTCAGATCCTCGTCCTTGGACTCACTGCTGCAGCCGGACACCCATGAGGTCAGCAGGACGGCGGTGACGGTCAGGGCAGCGGCGCGCAGCTGAGCGGGGTTCGGCATGTTCCCCATCCTGCGGGCGCCCCGGGTGGGGCGCTCGGGGCACGAGCCGTGTGGGTGAGGGCGTACCGGGAGGCTCGTGCGTGAGGTGTACGGCGGTAGGTACGGGACGGTCCGTACGCGGGGCCGAGGCGCGTACGGGACCGTCCTGGCGCGGACCCTAGAGCGCGCCCTTGCGTGTCAGATGGTTGAAGAACAGCCACCCCGGCAGCACCGGAATCCACAGCGTCAGGAGCCGGTAGAGCAGCACCGCGGGCGCCGCGACCTCCTTGGGGAGGCCGACCGCGATCAGGCCGACGGTGAGGGTCGCCTCGACCGCGCCGACACCACCGGGGGTGGGCGCCGCCGAACCGAGCGCGTTACCGGCGAGGAAGACGACGGCGACACTGGCGAGGCTGAGTGTGGTCGTCTGCTCGTTGCCGAACGCGCGGATCGACGCGTCCAGGCACATCACGAAGCAGGCCGTCAGCAGCAGCATGCCGCCGATGCCGGTGACGAGCTTCTGCGGGCGCTGCAGCACGTCGAGCATGCGCGGTACGACGCCCGCGAACAGCGACCGTACGCGCGTGGAGACGAACTTGCGCAGCAGTGGCACCGACGTCACCACGAGGACGAGAACCGCGACGGTCAGCAGACCCGCGATGACCGTACGGGACGGCGACAGGGAGGGCGTCTTCTCCGTACCGGTCAGATAACCGAAGGAGAGCAGCATCAGGATGTGGCAGCCGAGCCCGAACAGCTGCGACGCGCCGACGCTCGCCACCGCGAGTCCGGGCCGCACGCCGGCCCGCTGCAGGAAGCGCGTGTTGAGGGCGACGCCGCCGACCGCGGCGGGCGCCACGATCTTCACGAACGAACCGGCGACCTGCGCCGCCGCGGTCCGCATGAACGGCACCCGCTCGGGCACGAAGCCGAGCAGGCTCATCGCCGCCGCGAAGTAGCTGAGGGCGGAGAACAGCGCGGCCGCCGCGACCCAGCCCCACTCGGCGTTGTCGAAGAGGGTTCCGAACTCGATGTGGGTGAGCTGGGTCAGCAGGAAGTACGCGCCGATCGCTCCGGCGATGAAACTGATCAGCGTGCGGGGCCGGACCCGCTCCAGGCGGGCGGGCTCGACGGGTGCCTGGGGCCTGATGAGCAGCACCTGGTGGCGGATCTGGGTGAGCAGATCCTCCTCGCGCGCCTCGTCCAGGGCCTCGTCGATCGCCCGCTTCTCGGCGCGCTGTTCGGCGCGTACGGCCTTCTTGCCGGGCTTCTCCGGTACGGGCGTGGCCGCTTCCGTCGCTTCCTCGGCGCGGGCGAGCCTGGCCTGCCGTGAGGCCTCCAGCACCGCCTCGCGTTCGCGCTGCGAGCGTTCCCGGGCGAGTTTCCGCAGTGTCGCGCGTGTGGAGCGCGTCAACGCGATCGGCTGGAGCATGGGCAGGCAGTTCGCGACCGCGTCCGGGCCGAGCACGCCGACCGCCGACGCCACCGCCCGCTCGGCGCCCACACGCAGTCCGAGGGTGGTCACCAGCTGGGCGATGTCCACGCGCAGCAGCAGATCGCCGGCCGCGATCTCGCCGCCGCGCAGATCGGTGAGGATCACCGTGCCGGAACGATCCACCAGAATGGCGTCGCCCGCGAGCCGGCGGTGCGCGATGCGCCGGGACTGGAGCGCCTGGACCTGGTGCCAGGTGTCGCGCAGCAGATCGTCGGTGACGAGCTCGTCGGGCAGCGAGTCGAGGGTGCGGCCGCCGGTGTGCTCGTAGACGAGCATCACGGCGTCCGGGCCCAGCTCGGAGGTCGCGATCAGCTTGGGCGCGTTGGCCCCGGCCGCGATCGCCGCGTACGCGAGGAGGGCTTCCTGCTCCAGGGCCTGGCGCAGCGACTGCAGGCTGCGGCGTGTGGTGATGCCGCGCAGCGTCAGACGGCGCCAGACACGGTAGAAGAAGCCCTGCGCCTGCTGCTCGCGGTCGACGACCGTGACGTCAAGCGGCGGGCCGTCCTCCAGGGTGACGAAGTAGCGCCGGCCGCGGTCGCCGCTCTCCGTGGCCTCCGGCACCTCCTCGCGGGCCGCGCTGACCGGGTGGAAGCCGACGTGCCGAAGGCCCGCCATCAGCGTCCGCCCGGTGGGCCGCACGTTCGGCGAACCGACCGCGTACAGCGTCCCGTAGGCGACGGTCCAGCCGATCAGCACCGTCAGGATGATCGAGAACGGCGTCGTGTAGCCGGTCACCAGCATGGAGAAGGCGTCGAGGAGCAGCACGACCCAGAGCACGCCGCGCCAGCGCGGTCTGCGGGACATGCCGACGGCCGTCATATAGGCGATGACCGGTGCGAGGTAGCCGTGCACCGGGTCGGTGAGGGCGTGGATGTCACCCGGCGAGGGCTGGGTGAGTGCCTCCTGGATGGAGTCCGGGGCGCCCTTCGCGACCCAGAGGTCCGTGGCGAGGGTCACTCCGTGCGCGAGGACCGCGGCGAGGACGCCGTCGGCGATGCGCAGTCCGTCGCGCTTGATCAGTCGCTCGATGGCGAAGGCGACCGGTACCAGGAGGATCGCGATGCTCGACGCCAGCCCCGCGATCTTGATCAGTAGATCGGGTGCCTGCCCGGTGCCCTTGTTGATGTCCTGTTCGAGCCCCGAGGTGGTGCCGTGCGCGAACGCGGCGATGGCGAGCAGCACCACGATCGCGAGAACGCCGACCAGGAGCCGCATCAGGTCGGACGGGCGGTGCACGCGCGCGGGGAGCAGCGGCTCGTCGCCTTCGACCTCGTCGGCGTGGGCCTCGTCGGCACAGTCGGCGTCCCGCTTGACCTGCGGCTTCTCGTCTTCGCGGGCCCTGGACACGGTGTCGTGGGTCTCAGGAGGCGCTTCCTCGGCCTCGGCTTCGGACGCTTCGGACGTCACGGCGGCGGACTCGCCCGCCCTGTCGTCCGTGTCCTTCTCGTCGCCGCCGACGGTGTCCGGGCGTGACGAGGCATCGGAGGTGCCCTCCGCGTCTTCGGGGTGCACGCCCTGCTGCCTCATGGTCTCTTCTTGATCTCGTATCACCAGTCACCGCCCGCACGATGGTGGCATGCCCGACCGACACACGGGGGCATCAGGGTGCAAATGCGGGGCCCACAGCCCGTCCCAAGCGTCACTCCGGGGCGAGGGATCCGCACGGCCGCCGCCGGGTCACGTTGTCGGTGGGGTGGGGCAGGATGGGGCGGATGAGCGAGGAGAGCCTTCCGGTGGACGCCCTGCCGGAGTACGCGGAGCGGGTCCTTGAAGTCGCCGAGCTGATCCCGCCCGGGCGCGTCATGACGTACGGCGACGTCGCGGAATGGCTGGAACAGGGCGGGCCGCGGCAGGTGGGCCGTGTGATGGCCCTCTACGGCGGAGCGGTTCCGTGGTGGCGTGTCGTACGCGCCGACGGTGCGCTGCTCCCCGGCCACGAGCTGGACGCGCTGGCCCACTACCGCGCCGAAGGCACGCCTCTGAAGGAGGCGAGCCGGGCCTCCGAGGGGCATCTGCCACGCATCGACATGAGACGGGCGCGATGGGACGGAAGCGAACGCGCGGAAGGTCACACCTGACAGCTTCGGGCATTCACGGGGCCGAAGGGGAAACTGAGGCCCGTACGAGGGAAACGAGGCACATCCGTGACATGCCGTACGTTCGTGAAGGGCGGGACGCGCGTGGCGTGAGGGAAGAATCGGAAGCCCTCCTTCCGCGAACCGCACCGGCGTAGCGTCGTCGGGACGCGTCCCCCTCACCCCGCGGTCACCGCCCTTGACGCGCGGCAGTCCGCCAACCAGTACGACCACCAGGACCGGCGAACCACGTGAGCTCCACTTCTTCCACCAGGCGCCTGACGCACCCCCCGGTGCGCCAGGGGGCCCGCGGTGCGTACCGGCTGGTGCGCACTCCGCCGGCCCGGGTGGATCCCCCTCGTCTTGACGCAGGACAACGCGCGGTGGTTGACCACGGGAGCGGTCCGCTGCTCGTGCTCGCGGGTCCCGGTACGGGCAAGACGACCACGCTCGTCGAATCCGTGGCCGCCCGGATCGCGCGGGGCGGCGACCCGGAACGGATCCTGGTCCTCACGTTCAGCCGCAAGGCGGCCGTCGAGCTGCGCGACCGTATGGCGCTGCGCATAGGGGCCGCCCGTGCCCCTCGGGCCACCACGTTCCACTCCTTCTGTTACGCCCTGGTCCGCGCCCACCAGGACAGCGACCTGTTCGTGGAGCCCCTGCGGCTGCTGTCCGGCCCCGAGCAGGACGTCGCCGTGCGCGAGCTGCTCGCGGGCCAGCCCGGCCTGGAGCGGCTGGGCCTCGCCCATGTGCGCTGGCCGGACGAACTGCGCGCCTGCCTGACGACGCGCGGGTTCGCCGACGAGGTCCGCGCGGTCCTCGCCCGCAGCCGGGAACTCGGGCTCGGCCCCGACGCCCTGGAGGCCTTCGCGCGGCGCATCGGCCGCCCGG
The DNA here is from genome assembly GCF_040611295.1 of Streptomyces sp. NPDC002935. Taxonomy (NCBI): domain Bacteria; kingdom Bacillati; phylum Actinomycetota; class Actinomycetes; order Kitasatosporales; family Streptomycetaceae; genus Streptomyces; species Streptomyces sp. NPDC002935. The sequence goes on along the minus strand of NZ_JBEXNW010000010.1, from coordinate 58,540 downwards.
ACTGGGGCGCGGCGGCCGCCTTCCTCGCCGAGTACCTCGATGTCCTCGACATGCAAGGAGTCCTCGACTACGCGGAACTGGTCCACCGCGCGGTGCTCCTCGCCCGGCGCCCCGAGGTCGCCGAGCGGCTCGCGGCGCAGTACGACGCCGTCTACGTGGACGAGTACCAGGACACCGACCCCGCGCAGGTGCGGCTGCTGCACGCCCTCGCGGGCGGCGGGCGTACCCTCGTCGCCTTCGGCGACCCCGACCAGTCGATCTACGCCTTCCGCGGCGCCGACGTGAACGGCATCCTGGACTTCCCCGATGCCTTCCCGCGCGCGAACGGCCGCCCGGCCCCGGTCGAGGTCCTCAGGACGTCCCGCCGCTCGGGCGCCGCCCTGCTGGAGGCCACCCGCCGCCTCACCCAGCGCATGCCGCTGACCCGCCTGCCGGCGGAGAAGGTCCGCGCCCACCGCGACCTGTCCCCGGTACGCGACGGGGGACACACCGAGGTCTACACGTACCCGACGTCCGGCACGGAGCTCGACAACATCGCGGACATCCTGCGCCGCGCCCACCTGGAGGACGGTGTTCCCTGGGGCGACATGGCCGTCCTGGTGCGTGCCGGTTCCCGGACGATCCCCACGATCCGGCGGGCGCTCACCTCCGCGGGCGTGCCCCTCGACATCGACGGCGACGATCTGCCCCTGCGGCACGAACCCGCCGTCGCGCCGCTGCTGACGGCGCTGCGCGCGGTGGCCCGGGCGGAGTCGGAGCCGGGCGCGGTCGCTGGTGCGCAAGGGGTGTCCGATGCCGAGGCCGAGACACGTGCCGAGGTCTCCGTGGATGCCGATGCGCCGGAGGCCGGCGATGCCTCCGAGGGTGCTGAGGCGCCGGAGAACCCCGAACTCCCCGAAGTCCCTGAAGGCACCGAAGGCACCGAAGGCACCAACGAGGCGGAGGACGCCGGAGGCCCCGAAGCCTCCGAACGCGTCGGCCCGCTCCAGGACACCGGCCCGCGCGCGGACACCGCCGACGACGTGCACGTCGCGTCCTGGCTCGACATCGAGACCGCGCTCACCCTCCTCGCCTCGCCTCTCGCGAGCATGGACGCCGCCGACCTGCGACGCCTGGGGCGGGCGCTGCGAGAGGAGGAGCGCGCCGCCGGAAACCTCGTACCGCCGCCGTCCGACGTCCTGCTCGCCCGCGCGCTGGCCGAGCCCGAGCGGCTCGTCGCGCACGACCCGGCGTACGCCCGAGGGGCCCAGCGCCTCGGCGCGCTGCTGCGCAAGGCACGTCAGCGACTCGCGGGCAGCGGGACGGCCGAGGAGGCCCTCTGGGACCTGTGGGAGGGCACACCCTGGCCGCAGCGCCTGGAGCGGGCCGCACGGCGCGGCGGCGCGGCCGGGCGCAACGCCGACCGGGACCTCGACGCCGTGTGCGCGCTGTTCGCGACCGCCGGGCGCGCGGAGGAGCGCACCGGAGGCCGTGGCGCCCTGAACTTCCTGGAGGAGATCGACGCCGAGGACATCGCGGCCGACACGCTCACCCGCAGGGCTGTCCGCCCCGATGCCGTACGCCTGATGACGGCCCACCGCTCCAAGGGCCTGGAGTGGCGCCTCGTCGTCGTCGCGGGCGTCCAGGAGGGCCTGTGGCCTGATCTGCGCCGCCGCGGGTCCTTGCTGGAGGCCGACCGCATCGGGCGGGACGGGCTCGCCGAACCCCTCACCCCCGGGGCGCTCCTGTCCGAAGAGCGTCGGCTGTTCTACGTGGCCGCCACGCGTGCGCGTGAACGCCTGGTCGTGACCGCCGTGAAGGCGCCCGCCGACGACGGCGACCAGCCCTCGCGCTTCCTCACCGAACTCGGCGTCGAACCCAAGGACGTGACCGGCCGCCCGCGCCGCCCCCTGTCCGTCGCCGCCCTGGTCGCCGAGCTGCGCGCCACCACGGTCGACCCGCGCGTCTCGGAGAACCTCCGGCAGGCCGCGGCCCGCCGGCTCGCCCGGCTCGCCGCGCTCGCCGACGAGGACGGCCGCCCGCTGGTCCCCTCCGCACACCCCTACCGCTGGTGGGGCATGTACGAGCCGACGGAGAGCAAGGTTCCGCTGCGCGACCGCGACCAGCCCGTCGTGCTCTCCGGCAGCGCCCTCGACCAACTCGCCAACACCTGTGCCCTGCAGTGGTTCCTGGGGCGGGAGGTGAAGGCCGACGCGCCCGCGACGGCCGCCCAGGGCTTCGGGAACGTGGTGCACGTCCTCGCCGACGAGGTCGCGTCCGGACGTACCCCCGCCGACCTCGACGTCCTCATGGAGCGCCTCGACTCCGTGTGGAACGCGCTCGCCTTCGACGCGCCCTGGAAGTCCGCGCAGGAGAAGGAGCACGCGCGCGTGGCGCTCGAACGCTTCCTGAAGTGGCACGTCATGGACCGCACCGGCCGTACGCCGGTGGCCAGCGAGCACGACTTCGACGTGACGCTCGAAGCGGGCTCCTACGAAGTACGCATCCGCGGCTCCATGGACCGCGTCGAGACGGACACCGAGGGCCGCGCCTACGTGGTCGACTTCAAGACCGGCAAGCAGGCGCCCAGCGCCGCCGAGGTGACCCACCACCCCCAGCTCGCCGTCTATCAGCTGGCCGTCGGCGAAGGCGCGGTCGACGACGCCTTCGACGGCGTACGCCCCGAAGCGGGCGGCGCCGAACTCGTCCAGCTCCGCCAGGGCGCCGCGAAGAAGAACGGCGGCGAGACCCTCCCCAAGGTGCAGGCACAGGAGCCGCTGGAGGGCGAGTGGGTCGGCGACCTCCTGGCGAACGCCGCCGGCAAGGTCCTCGACGAACGGTTCTCGCCGACCACGGGACAACACTGCACACACTGCTCGTTCCGGGCATCCTGCAGTGCCCGGCCGGAGGGACGCCAAGTCATCGAGTGACGTACGGCACCACATGTGCTGACCAGGGGTTCTTTCGCCCCGGACACCGATGTGGCCACCGCTGTCAGTGGACGCCGCTAGCCTCTCCGACATGCCCGCCCGTATCACCGACCCCGAGCAACTCAAAGAGCTCCTCGGCATCCCGTTCACCCCGGAGCAGACGGAGTGCATCACCGCACCGCCCGCCCCGCAGGTGATCGTGGCCGGAGCCGGATCGGGCAAGACCACGGTGATGGCGGCACGCGTCGTGTGGCTGGTCGGCACCGGGCAGGTCGCCCCCGAACAGGTCCTCGGCCTGACGTTCACCAACAAGGCGGCGGGTGAACTCGCCGAACGCGTCCGCAAGGCGCTCGTCAAGGCGGGCGTCACCGACCCGGACGTCATCGACCCCGACAACCCGCCGGGCGAGCCGGTCATCTCCACGTACCACGCCTTCGCGGGCCGCCTGCTCACCGACCACGGCCTGCGCATCGGGCTCGAACCGACCTCCCGGCTGCTCGCCGACGCCACCCGCTACCAGCTCGCCGCACGCGTGCTGCGCGAGGCCCCGGGCCCCTATCCGGCGCTGACACGCTCCTTCCCGGACCTCGTCGGCGACCTCCTGACGCTCGACTCCGAGCTCTCCGAACACCTCGTACGGGCGGAGGACCTGCGCGCCTACGACGCCGAGCTGCTGCGCACCCTGGAGGGCGTCGGACTCACCAACGCGGACCTGCGCAAGATCCCCGAGGCCGCCGCCGCCCGGCGTGCCCTCGCCGAGCTGGTGGGCCGCTACCGGGCGGCCAAACGCGAACGCGACCTCCTCGACTTCGGCGACCAGATCGCCCTCTCCGCCACCCTGGCCCGCACCCGTCCAGAGGTCGGAGAGATCCTGCGCGACGAGTTCCGGGTGGTCCTGCTGGACGAGTACCAGGACACGTCGGTGGCCCAGCGCGTCCTGCTCGCCGGACTGTTCGGCGACGGCACCGGGCACCCCGTGACCGCGGTCGGCGACCCCTGCCAGGCGATCTACGGTTGGCGCGGCGCCTCCGTGGCCAATCTCGACGACTTCCCGGAGCACTTCGCGCGCCCCGACGGCCGCCCCGCGACCCGCCAGTCGCTCAGCGAGAACCGCCGCAGCGGTGGCCGGCTCCTCGACCTCGCCAACGGCCTCGCGGAGCCGCTGCGCGCCATGCACGCGGGCGTGGAGGCGCTGCGGCCCGCCCCCGGAGCCGAGCGGGACGGCCTGGTGCGCTGCGCGCTGCTGCGCACCCACGCCGAGGAGATCGACTGGCTCGCCGACTCGATCGCCCATCTCGTACGCACCGGCAAGGAACCCGCCGAGATCGCGGTCCTGTGCCGCACCGCCACCGACTTCGGAGAGATCCAGGGCGCACTCGTCGCCCGCGACATCCCCGTCGAGGTGGTGGGCCTCTCCGGTCTGCTGCACCTGCCCGAGGTGGCCGACCTCGTCGCGGTCTGCGAGGTTCTCCAGGACCCCGGGGCGAACGCCTCCCTCGTCCGTCTGCTCACCGGCCCGCGCTGGCGGATCGGCCCGCGCGATCTCGCCCTCCTCGGGCGCCGCGCACGTCTGCTCGTGTCCCACGCGCGCGTGGGGGCCGACGACGATCCGGACCGCCGGCTCGCCGCGGCCGTGGAGGGGGTCGACCCGGCCGAGGTGATATCGCTCGCCGACGCCCTCGACACCTTCCTGGAGACACCCATCGAGGCCGCGGGGGACGACGACGGGCTGCCCTTCTCGCCGGACGCGCGCGTGCGCTTCGCGCGGCTCGCCGCCGAACTTCGCGACCTGCGCCGCTCGCTCGCCGACCCCCTGATGGACGTCCTGCACCGAGTGCTGGCCGTCACCGGACTGGAGGTCGAGCTCTCCGCGTCCCCGCACGCCCTGGCCGCCCGCCGCCGCGAGACCCTGTCGAACTTCCTGGACGTCGCCGCGTCCTTCGCCTCCGGCGACGGCGAGGCGAGCCTGCTGGCCTTCCTCGGCTTCCTGCGCATTGCCGCGCAGTACGAGAAGGGCCTGGACAACGCCCTGCCCGGCGGCGAGAACACCGTCAAGGTGCTCACCGCGCACAAGTCCAAGGGCCTGGAGTGGGACGTGGTCGCCGTCCCCGGCCTCGTCAACGGCACGTTTCCCAGCAGCCAGGGCCGCGAGAAATGGACCGCCCAGGGAAAGGTCCTGCCGCACAAGCTGCGCGGCGACGCCGACACCCTGCCCGACATCGACACCTGGGACGCCAGGGGCGTCAAGGCCTTCCACGAGGCCATGAAGGACCACCAGCACACCGAGGAACTGCGCCTCGGCTATGTCACGTTCACCCGCCCCCGCTCGCTCCTGCTCGGCTCCGGCCACTGGTGGGGCCCCTCCCAGAAGCGACCGCGCGGCCCCTCGGACTTCCTGCACGCCCTGTACGACCACTGCGCGGCCGGACACGGCGAGATCGAGGTCTGGGCGGACGAACCCGCGGAGGACGAGGACAACCCGGCCCTGCACGAGGCGGCCGCCGACCACGCCTGGCCGCTCCCGCTCGACGGCGCGGCCCTCGCCCGGCGTCGCACGGCGGCGGAGACCGTACTCGCCCACCTGGAGCGGGTCGCGTCCCACGACGAGGCCCACCCGGGGGCCGACGCCCGCCGACCCGCCGCCCACGACCCTGCCTCGCACGACGATCCGGAGTGGCCGCCTCCGCCCGACGACGACATCCCGCCCTACGACGAGGGCGACCTTCCCGAGGACGATTTCCCCGAAGGAGACCTGCCCGAGGACGCCTTCCCGGAGGGCGACTTCGCGGAGACCGCCCTGCCCGAGGGCGACGACTCCGACTGGGACTCCTGGACGACGGATCGACCGGGGGACCGCCCGGCCGATCGCGGGAACGGGCGCCCGACGGTCCCGCACCAGGCCCAGGGCCCGTCCCCGGCCGCCCGCTCGCACCCCCAGACCGGGAGCGCGCGCCTCACGCCCGAAGAGGCCCGCACCCTTGCCTCCTGGGACCGTGACCTGGACGCGCTGACCGGCGAACTCCTGCGCACCCGCGCCACCGTCACCGACGTACCCCTGCCGGCCTCGCTCACCGCCTCCCAGCTGCTGCGCCTGGCCGCCGACCCGGACGGCTTCGCACAGGAGCTCGCACGGCCCATGCCGCGCCCCCCGCAGCCCGCCGCGCGCCGGGGCACACGCTTCCACGCCTGGGTGGAGTCCCGCTTCGAAGAGCTGCGGCTGCCGATGCTGGAGCCCGAGGAACTGCCCGGCAGCGAGGCGGAGATCGCCGACGAACGCGACCTGGAAGCTCTGAAGGACGCCTTCGAACGCACTCCCTACGCGCACCGCACCCCGTACCGCGTCGAGGCGCCCTTCCAGCTCGCGATCGCCGGACGGGTCGTCCGCGGCAGGATCGACGCCGTCTACAGGGAGGGCGACGGCGACGGGACGACGTACGAGATCGTCGACTGGAAGACCAGCCACGACCGCACCGCCGACCCCCTCCAGCTCGCGGTGTACCGGCTGGCCTGGGCCGAGCAGCGGCGGGTGCCCCTGGAATCCGTCACGGCCGCGTTCCTGTACGTCCGCGACGGCGCGGTCGTACGACCGGACGGCCTCCCGGACCGTGCCGCACTGGAGCGGCTGCTCACCGAGGACCCGGCGGGTCCCCGGGACGTGGCTCCCGGAGAACCGCCGGACGAACACGCCTCTGTGGGCGGATAGGCTCATGAACATGAGCAAGCCCGTTGACAACGCCGTCAGCACCGTCCGCACGTACATCGAGACCCACCGCGTCGCCTTCCTCGACGACCTCGCGGAGTGGCTGCGCATCCCCTCGGTCTCGGCTCAGCCCGACCACGCCGCGGACGTGGCACGCAGCGCTGACTGGCTCGCCGCCAAACTCCGGGAGACCGGCTTCCCGACCAGCGAGGTCTGGCCGACCGCGGGCGCCCCGGCCGTCTTCGCCGAGTGGCCCTCCGAGGACCCCGACGCTCCCACCGTCCTCGTCTACGGGCACCACGACGTGCAGCCGGCCGCCCGCGAGGACGGCTGGGACACCGAGCCCTTCGAGCCCGTGATCCGCGGAAACCGCCTCCACGCGCGCGGGGCCGCCGACGACAAGGGCCAGGTGTTCTTCCACACACTCGGCGTCCGGGCCCACCTCGCGGCCACCGGGCGCACCGCCCCGGCCGTGCACCTCAAGCTTTTGATCGAGGGCGAGGAGGAATCCGGCTCCCCGCACTTCCGCGACCTCGTCGAGGGGCACGCGGAGCGACTCGCCGCCGACGCCGTGATCGTCTCCGACACCGGCATGTGGTCCGAGGACACCCCCACGGTCTGCACGGGCATGCGCGGCCTCGCCGAGTGCGAGATCGAGCTGCACGGGCCCGAGCAGGACATCCACTCAGGGTCGTTCGGCGGCGCCGTGCCCAACCCGGCCACCGCGGCCGCCCGCCTGGTCGCCGCCCTGCACGACGAGCACGCACGCGTGGCCGTACCCGGCTTCTACGAGGGCATCACCGAACTCACCGACCGCGAGCGCGAACTCTTCGCCGAACTGCCCTTCGACGAGGAGCGGTGGCTGCGCACGGCCAGGTCGACGGCCACCCACGGAGAGGCCGGGCACACCACCCTCGAGCGCGTCTGGGCCCGCCCGACCGCCGAGGTCAACGGCATCGGCGGCGGCTACCAGGGCCCCGGCAGCAAGACGATCATCCCGTCCTCGGCCCTGGTGAAGCTCTCCTTCCGGCTGGTCGCGGGACAGGACCCGGACCACATCGAGAAGGCCGTACGAGCCTGGGCGGCCGAGCAGGTACCCGACGGCATCCGGCACGCGATCACGTTCGGCGCGGCCACGCGCCCGTGCCTGACGCCACTGGACCACCCCGCCCTGCAGTCCGTCGTCCGTGCCATGGGCCGCGCCTTCGAGCAGCCCATCCGCTACACCCGCGAGGGCGGTTCGGGACCGGCGGCCGACCTCCAGGAAGTCCTCGGTGCCCCGGTGCTCTTCCTGGGCATCTCCGTTCCCTCGGACGGCTGGCACGCCCCCAACGAGAAGGTCGAACTCGACCTCCTCATGAAGGGCGTCGAAACGACCGCCTACCTGTGGGGCGACCTGGCCGAGAACTGGCGCGAGACACACTGAACAAGCCGATCCACAGCCCCAAGAGCGCACCGCCCGCCCGTCCCGCTGAACCGCCTGCCGAAATAACCGTTCCATCGGGGGAGTTGGAAGCACCCGTGACCACCTGGACCGACTACAGCGCCGACCGTCCCATCTCGCTCACCGCTCCGAGCGGCATCGACCGGGCCGCCCACCAGCGGCTCGACGAGGCCTGGCTCGCGGCGGCCTGGAGCCACCCCACGACCCGCGCCTTCGTGGTCTCCGGCGGTCAGGTGCTCATCGATGAGATGGCCGACGGCAGCACCGAACTGCTGATGACGCCGTCCTTCGAGGCCCCGCTCACCGAGGCGCACCGCTACTTCCTGGGCACGGACGACGACGGCGTGAGCTACTTCGCGCTCCAGAAGGACTCCCTTCCCGGCCGGATCGACCAGTCCGCCCGCCCGGCGGGTCTGCGCGAGGCCGGTCTTCTGTTGTCCCCGCGCGACGCCGGCCTGATGGTGCACGCGGTCGCGCTGGAGAACTGGCAGCGCCTGCACCGCTTCTGCTCCCGCTGCGGTGAGCGCACGGTCATCGCGGCAGCCGGTCACATCCGCCGCTGCCCCGCGTGCGGCGCCGAGCACTACCCGCGTACCGACCCGGCCGTGATCATGGCCGTCACGGACGACGAGGACCGCATCCTCCTCGGCCGCCAGGTGCACTGGCCCGAGGGCCGTTTCTCCACGCTCGCGGGCTTCGTCGAGCCCGGCGAGTCGATCGAGCAGTCCGTACGCCGCGAGGTCTTCGAGGAGGCGGGCGTCACGGTCGGCGAGGTCGACTACGTCGCCAGCCAGCCCTGGCCGTTCCCCTCCAGCCTCATGCTGGGCTTCAGGGCCCGCGCCACCTCGTCGGAGATCAACGTCGACGGCGAGGAGATCGAGGAAGCCCGCTGGTTCTCCCGGGACGACCTGCGGGCCGCCTTCGAGTCCGGAGAGGTGCTGCCTCCCTACGGAATCTCGATTGCGGCCCGCCTGATCGAGCTCTGGTACGGCAAGCCCCTGCCGACACGGCAGGACCTCGCCTGACGTCGGTCAGACGCCGATCTTCTGCTTGACCTGCGCGAGCGAAGGGTTCGTGAGCGTCGAACCGTCGGGGAAGAGAACGGTGGGAACCGTCTGGTTTCCGCCGTTCGCCTTCTCGACGAACGCCGCGGACTGCGGGTCCTGCTCGATGTTGATCTCGTTGTACGTGATGCCCTCGCGGTCCATCTGGCCCTTGAGCCGACGGCAGTAGCCGCACCACGTGGTGCTGTACATCGTCACAGTGCCCTGCATGTCCAATGGCTCCTTCACGGCTTCGGGTGCGCGTTCGCTGCCAGTGGAACGCACGTCACCCGGATGCCATTCCCGTGGGGGGTATCAGGGGCAGCACCGTGACGTGATGCTCGCCGCACCGCCTCGCGCGGCTGGTGCGACGGCCGCGGCGGGGGAGGGCGTGCGCCCGAGGCATGGCCGAGATGCGACCCCCGTCGCACGGGGCGGACGTGACGCTTGCCGCATTCGTACGACTGCAGGCGCCTCCCTGTGGACAACCGGCTCATCCGTCTCCGCCGACCTGGCAGCATGGCGGGGTGACAGCAGCAACGCACTCCACCCTCTTCCCGCAGGTTCCGGACACGGCCGACGCGGTGCTCGACGGGCTCGACCCCGAGCAGCGCGAGGTCGCCACGGCCCTGCACGGTCCGGTGTGCGTGCTGGCGGGCGCCGGCACCGGCAAGACGCGGGCGATCACCCACCGCATCGCCTACGGGGTGCGCGCGGGGATCCTCCAGCCCTCCAGCGTGCTCGCGGTCACCTTCACCAACCGGGCCGCCGGCGAGATGCGTGGCCGTCTGCGCCTGCTCGGCGCCGGAGGGGTCCAGGCCCGTACCTTCCACTCCGCCGCGCTGCGCCAGCTGCAGTACTTCTGGCCGAAAGCGGTCGGTGGCAGTCTGCCCCGTCTGGTGGACCGCAAGATCCAGCTCGTCGTGGACGCGGCGGCCGCCTGCCGCATCCGTCTCGACCGCGGAGAGCTGCGGGACGTCACCGGCGAGATCGAGTGGTCCAAGGTCACCCAGACCATTCCCGCCGACTACGCCGCGGCCGCCGCCCGGGCCGGCCGCGAAGCCCCTCGCGACCCGGCGGAGATCGCCCAGATCTACTCGGCGTACGAGGACCTCAAGCGCGACCGCGCGGTCATCGACTTCGAGGACGTCCTGCTGCTGACGGTCGCCATCCTGCAGGACCGCCACGACATCGCCGAGCAGGTCCGCTCCCAGTACCAGCACTTCGTGGTCGACGAGTACCAGGACGTCAGCCCGCTCCAGCAACGCCTTCTGGAGCTGTGGCTCGGCGAGCGGGACAGCCTCTGCGTGGTCGGTGACGCCAGCCAGACGATCTACTCGTTCACCGGTGCAACGCCCGACCACCTTCTCGACTTCCGCACCCGCCATCCCGGAGCCACCGTCGTCAAGCTCGTCCGCGACTACCGCTCCTCGCCCCAGGTCGTCCACCTCGCCAACGGCCTGCTCTCCCAGGCCCGCGGCCGGGCCGCCGACCACCGCCTCGAACTGATCTCCCAGCGCCCCGCGGGCGCCGAGCCCGTCTACGCCGAGTACACGGACGAACCCGCCGAGGCCGAGGGCGCCGCCCGCCGCATCCGCGACCTGGTCGCCTCGGGCGTCCCCGCCGGTGAGATCGCGATCCTGTTCCGCACGAACTCCCAGTCCGAGATCTACGAACAGGCCCTCGCCGACGCCGGTGTGCCCTACCAGCTGCGCGGCGCCGAGCGGTTCTTCGACCGCCCGGAGGTGCGCAAAGCGGGCGCGGCCCTGCGCGCGGCAGCCCGCTTCGGCGGCAACGACTCGCTGCTCGACGATGTCGTCGATCTGCCCTCGCAGGTCCGAGCGGTGCTCTCGGGCGAGGGCTGGACCAACAAGCCCCCGGCCGGCTCCGGCGCGGTCAGAGAACGCTGGGAGTCGCTGGCCGCCCTGGTGAACCTCGCGCAGGATTTCGCGAGCGCCAAGTCCGGCGCGACGCTCGGTGACCTGGTGGCCGAGCTCGACGAGCGCGCGAGCGCCCAGCACGCCCCGACCGTGCAGGGAGTCACCCTCGCCTCCCTGCACTCCGCCAAGGGACTGGAGTGGGATGTCGTCTTCCTCGTCGGTGTGGCCGAGGGCATGATGCCGATCACCTACGCAAAGACCGACGAGCAGATCGAGGAGGAGCGCCGCCTCCTCTATGTCGGTGTCACCCGCGCCAGAGAGCGCCTCTTCGTCTCCTGGGCGCTGTCCCGCTCTCCGGGGGGCCGCGCCGGCCGACGCCCCAGCCGGTTCCTGGACGGTCTGCGACCCGGCTCCGTCGGCACGACGGGCCGCGGCGGTGGCGGCGCCTCGGGAGGGATCGAGCGGGGTGCCGGAAGGAGCGGTGTCACCGCCGTACGGCGCACCAGCCGGACCCCGGCGCGCTGCCGGGTCTGCGGGCGCACCCTCACCGACGCCGGTGAGCTGAAACTGTTGCGCTGCGAGGGCTGCCCCTCCGACATGGACGAGGGCCTCTACGAGCGGTTGCGCGAGTGGCGCGCGGTGCAGGCGCAGCGCAGCGGGCAGCCCGCGTTCTGCGTCTTCACGGACAAGACACTGATGGCGATCGCGGAGACCGCGCCGGACGACGAGGGCGAGCTCGCGAGGATCCCCGGGGTCGGCATGCGCAAACTCAACCGCTTCGGAGCCGAGGTTCTGGCCATCTGCGCAGGTCGAGAGGTCGGAGGCGACGTCGATGGTGACTGATTCAAACTCGTCGGGAAAATAGTTTGCGCATGCCCCAGCAATCCCCATAGGTTCTTAACCACGGCAGCAGCGGCCTTCTCCAAGGCCCTGGTTCCGTGCTGTACTTAATAGCCGTCGGACCGGCTCGCACCGGTCCCCCAAGACGCCGAGAGGAGGCGATTCCAGTGATCAGCATCAACACCAGCTTCATCAACACCGTGAAAATGACCGATCGCTCGGTCGTCGCCTCTATGTGCATGCTCGGCGTCTCGAACCTGGGCACCGGTCTGTCCGGCATTCCTGCCGTCCGGCCGGCGTCCTCCGTGTCTCTCGCGGGTCTTCCCGTCAGTGAGCGCAATGAGCGACCGACCCAGGCACTGGAAGCGGCAGTAGTGGCAGAGGCGCATGCCTATGCCTTTGCGGCAGCCGGTGCCGGATCCCTGAAGCAGACGAAGCAGCACCACACGATGTGGGCCTTCCGTGGGCCTGAACCCTGGAGTGATCCAGCCTGATACTCGATCAGGCCGGCGCCTTCAGGGCCGCGGAACCCCACCCGGGATCCGCGGCCCTTCTGTTTGTCCCCGACCGGGGACAGCAGAGCGAAGGGGCCTCGGGACAAGAAAAGAACCCGGTACCAGCCGCCAACCGGCCAACCCGGCCGGCACGACCAGACGAGGAAGACGAACCGTGCAACTCGAAGCGCACGCCCCGTCCGTACCGCCTTCCGAAACGATCCCCCCGCCCGGCCTCACGGAGGACTCCACCTTGATCCCGCTCACTGCGCTCACCGCGCTCGACGACGCCATCGAGAACCTCGGCGTACCCGTCCCCTGCCGTTCCTACGACCCGGAGGTCTTCTTCGCCGAGTCGCCGGCCGACGTCGAGTACGCCAAGTCTCTCTGCCGCACCTGCCCGCTGATGGAGGCCTGCCTCGCCGGCGCCAAGGAGCGGCGTGAGCCCTGGGGCGTCTGGGGTGGCGAGCTCTTCGTCCAGGGTGTTGTCGTGGCCCGCAAGCGGCCGCGTGGCCGCCCGCGCAAGAACCCGGTTGCGGCATGAACATCCGAGGAACGATCGACCGCCCCCTGACGCACGACCCCAAGAAGCAGGCCCCGATGAAGCCGTCCACTAGCGAGCCCGCAGGCTCCGCGACCCCAGACTTCACCACCTCAGGCGCGAACGACTCGCGTCAGAACAGGACCCGAGAGATGCAACTCATCCCAGAAGCCTTGGCTCGTGCGCATATGCACGAGCGACTGCACCAGGCCGAGCAGGAGCGCCGGGCCGTGCGCCTGGTGACCGCTCGCCGCATGCAGCGCCGGGCCGAGCGCGCTTCGATGCGAGCCCGGCGCGCGCTGGCCATGGCGGTCATGCAGTAGTCGACGCACCTCGTCGCAGCAGCCGCAGCAGTCGCAGACAATGAATCCCGCGGGGGTCGGTCCGAACGGACCGGCCCCCGCGGTGCGTTGTGCCGGGCGAACCGCCGATCGCGGCGATATCGTCGCCCGAGTGACGAGTCTTCCCGAAGACAGTGACGGCACCGGCTCCACACCGCGGTCCGACGCGGGCGAAGCCCAGAAGATCGTGTGCGCCCACTGCGGCATCCCTGCCGACGGCCCCCTGCCGACGTGGACCTGTTCCGTCGAGAACGGCACCCGCCGTTACTTCTGCGACAACTGCGCCCGCAGCAATCTCAGAGCGATCGAGGGCCGTCTCGATTCGGCCTGGTGGTAGACCCGCTTCGACAGCGGCCGGTCCGTGACCCGGATCGGCAACCTCCGCGCCGCGGGACGACGCGTCCATGGCGCCGACTCACGCCTCGGCGGCCGACACCTCTTCGTCCAGTTCCTCCAGCACGAATCCCGGCAGCCACTCCTCCAGTTCGTCACGCAGACGGACCGTAGCGCCGAGCTGGCACAGGACACCGATGGTGCTGAGGGTCACCCGGTGTATGAGGAGATATGCCGGCGGCAGGTTCAGCTGCCTGCCCAACTGGTGGGCGGGGGAGCGCGGGTCCGCGATGCGGGCGGCCTGGCTGCGCATCCAACCTCGGGTGAACGTGAACTCGTCCGCCTGGGCCGGTTCGATGATCGGCAGCAGGTAGTCCAGGACCGCGTCGGGTTCGAGCTCTATCGACTCCTTGACGAAGCCTTCCTCGCAGAGCAGTTCGTAGACCGACTCGGCGTCACCGTCCAGGGTCATGCGGAGGGAGTCGCCGATCGGCTGGGGCAGACCGCCGGGGAGCCGGTCCACCGTGCCGAAGTCCAGGACGCCCAGGCGCCAGCCGGTCTTCTCGTCCGGCAGGAGTCGGAAGTTACCCGGGTGCGGATCGGCGTGCAGCAGGCCGGTGCGGGCGGGGCCCGAGAAGAGGAAGCGGGCCAGCAACTGCCCGGCGCGGTCCCGCTGCTCCTGCGTGCCGCCGGTGATCACCTCCGACAGCGGCACCCCGTCGATCCATTCGGTGACCAGGACCTGCTCGCACTGGTGGACCACCGCCGGCACGAGGACGTCGGGGTCGCCCGCGAACTCCTCGGCGTGCGCTGCCTGGGCCTGCGCCTCCAGGCCGTAGTCGAGCTCCTCCGAGACCCGGTCGCGCAGCTCCGCGATGAGCGGCTTGATGTCCATACCGGGGATCAGGGGACCGAGGAGCCGGGCGAATCGGCCGAGCTGGGTCAGATCGGACAGCAGGGCCTCGCCCGCTCCCGGATACTGCACCTTGACCGCGACTTCACGGCCGTCGTGCCACACCGCCCGGTGCACCTGGCCGATCGAGGCAGCCGCGGACGGCTTGTCCTCGAACTCCACGAACAGCTCGGTCCAGTCCGCGCCGAGCCTCTCCGCCAGCACGGAGTGGACCGTGCGTGTCGGCATGGGGGGCGCCGCGTCCTGGAGTTTCGTCAGTGCCGCCCGATAGGGACCAGCGACCTCCTCCGGCAGCGCCGACTCGAAGACGGACATGGCCTGCCCGAACTTCATCGCCCCGCCTTTGAGCTCGCCGAGCACCTTGAAGAGCTGCTCGGCGGTGCGCTGCTGAAGCTCGCGGGCCACGATCTCCGCAGACTTCCCGCCGATCCGCTTCCCGAGTCCCCAGGTCGCACGCCCGGCGAAGCCGAGCGGTAGCGCGGCCAGTTTGGCAGTACGGGTGACTGCCTTCCGGGGAAGATCAGACATGCGCCCTCCAGGTCCCAGCAAGCCGTGCCGCATGCGGCTGTTGCCCAGCCATTGTCTCGTGCGCTTCGCCGTCCTCGGAGGTCCGCTCCCGTTTTGTTTTCTCCGCGGTGCCGCAGGGGCAGGCGGGATGCGCCCAGACAGGGGTCGCATGCCAGTCGCATCCGGGCAGCGATGCCTCCCAGCGGGCCCCCGCGCCGGAGGGCGTGTCCCCGTCCAGGAAGGCGAGCGCGTGGCTCGCGGCGAGTCCGGCGACCGCCGCGGCCAGGGCGAGATCGCAGGCGGCCACTCGGCGCTGCTGCCCCGAGCGCCACTGCGCGACCAGGCGTGGCCAGGTCGGATCCCGGTCGGCACGCCGCAGGTCCAGGCAGCCCGCGCAGCCCGTGTCGCCCGGCAGGACCAAGGGGCCCACGACTCCGGTCGCCTCGACGACCCCCGCGTAGAGGTGGGGCGTCCCCGAGGTGATCAGGCTCTCGGCCGACGCGGGGTCCGGTGCGTGGACGGCGAGGCCGTCCCGGGGAGCGAGGATCACCAGGGACAGCCCGCGAGTCTCCTCTCCCTCCCTCTCCTTGGAGGAGGCCCGGGGAGGACGGTCCGGGGCCGCTCGGCGCACCGCCCGACGGGCGGCGTCCTCCCGGCGCTCCCCGATGGACTCCACGGGAAGACCGCCCGGCGCCACGTCCCACGGTTCGACGCGGCCGAGGTCACGCACCTCGACCTCGCCCACACCGGCGCCCGCGAGCAGTGCGGCCAGGACGACGCCCACGCGGCCGGCGCCCCGCACCTGTACGCGCTGGCAGCGGCGGGCGGCCAGACGCTTGACGGCCCCGGCCGGCTCGGGAGCGATGAGGGAGAGGGAGGCGAGGTCGGATCGCAGCCGGTCCATGACCTCCTTCTTCTCACGCAACGCGGCCGCGGCCGGGCCGCCTCCGGTCGTGTCGTCCAGCAGGCCCGACCGGGCCAGCCGGTCCACCAGTCCGTCGACATGGCCGTCGGGCAGTCCCATCTCACGTCCCTGCTCGCGCAGCAGCGGCATTCCGCGTGTCCCGTCGAGCAGTTCGAGGAAGCTGCCGGTGGCCGTGTCCATCGGGCCCAGCACCATCGCGTGCGCCGGTGCCATTCCGAACTGCACGGTGTTGAGATCCCGCCAGCCGCGCCGCAGCGCGGGCTTCACGATCGGATGCATGACCTACCCCCGTAGACCGTAGTACGACCCCGAATGTCCACGGTGTGCCTGCCGCACCGCGGACCGAATGCCAGCATGCCCGTCCCTGCCGGGCCCTGCCGAAAGTTGTCCACAGGCGGCCCCGTTCGTCCCACAAATCAAACGCGCGGAGTGCGGATCGGCATCGAACCGTCCCGGGGGCGGGACTTCCCCCATGTGCAGCGGGTAACGTCGGGGCGTGCCCGCCGACCCACTGCACAGCGCCGCAAAAACACAGCGCAGCACGACGAGCCCGCCGCCGAGCGGTTCGGGGGCGAGCGCGATCGAGGTCCGCAGGAGCGCCCGACGGCGCAGAACTGTCTCCGCGTACCGCGAGGGCGATCGCACCGTCGTGCTCATCCCCGCCCGTATGTCCGAGGCGGA
The DNA here is from genome assembly GCF_040611295.1 of Streptomyces sp. NPDC002935. Lineage (NCBI taxonomy): Bacteria > Bacillati > Actinomycetota > Actinomycetes > Kitasatosporales > Streptomycetaceae > Streptomyces > Streptomyces sp. NPDC002935. The sequence goes on along the minus strand of NZ_JBEXNW010000010.1, from coordinate 41,989 downwards.
GGAGCAGCGTTGGGTGACCGTCATGCTCGACAAGCTGGCCGCCCAGGAAAGCAAACGGGTGCTCGGCGACACCGAGCTGGCCGAGCGTGCCGAGCGACTGTCGGCCCAGTACTTCGACGGCCGGGCGCGGCCGTCGTCGGTGCGCTGGGTCACCAACCAGAACACCCGCTGGGGCTCGTGCACCCCCTCCGAGGGCAGCATCCGTCTGTCGCACCGGCTGCAGGGCATGCCCGAGTACGTCGTCGACTACGTCCTCCTCCATGAGCTCGCCCACCTGCTCGTACCCGGCCACGGGCCGCGCTTCTGGCGGCTTCTGGAGGCCTATCCGCGGACCGAGCGCGCTCGCGGATATCTCGAAGGCGTCGTCGCCGCCGACCGGCTGCCCCACCTCCCCGCCGCGCGCGACGAGTAGGAGCCGGCCGGGCCCGCCGCGGGGGCGATTGTGTACCGGGTCTGTACCGGCATCGTCCACTTCCGGACTTTGCCGTTAGCCTGACGCGACGCACTCGCATCGGGATGGGGGACGGTCGTTACGCATGGCCAGGGAATTCCAACGCGGCCACAAGGCCAAGATCAGTGACCTCACCGCGGGCACAGATCTGTACGTAGGTGTGCAGATCACCGGCCCCGGACTGACCTTCGACATCAGTTGCTTCGGGCTGGACGCCGACGAACGGCTGTCGGACGACCGGTACTTCGTCTTCTTCAACCAGCCGAAGTCCCCTGAGGAGTCCATTCAGCAGCTCGGCGCGCAGTCGGGTGACACGGAGTCCTTCCGGGTCACCCTCGACCGGATTCCGGCGCAGATCCAGAAACTGTCGTTCACGGCGACGATCGACGGCGCCGGACAGATGTCGCAGATCGCCCCCGGATACCTCCGCGTCGTCGCGGGCGGCGAGGAGGTGGCCCGCTACACGTTCAATGGCGCGGAGTTCTCCACCGAGCGTGCCGTGATGCTGGGCGACTTCTACCTGAAGGACGTCTGGCGGTTCGCCGCCGTGGGACAGGGCTTCGACGGCGGCCTCGACGCGCTGCTGAAGAACTTCGGCGGTGAGGTCGCCGAGGAGGCGCCCGCCGCCCCGCAGCCGCAGTCCGGCGCCGCACCGTCCTTCGCCCCGCCGGCCCAGGCCACCGCGCCGCCCACGTTCGGCGCTCCGGTGGCTCCCGCCCCGGCACCCGCCGCGCAGGGCTTCGCACCGCCACCCGGTGCCACGCAGCCCGCGCCCTCCGTGCACGCCGCCCCGACCATCGTGGGGCCGCTGCACACCCCGCCGGGCGGCACCGTTCCGCCGCCGGGCCCCGCGCCGTACGTGCAGCCGCCCGGTCCACCGGGTCCGCCGCCCGGCTACGGCCAGCAGCCGCCCGGCCAGACGGCTCAGATGCCGCCCGGTTACGGCCAGCAGGCGCCGACCGCGCCTCCCGGCTACGGTCAGCAGCCTCCGACGGCACCCCCCGGCTACGGCCAGCAGCCGCAGTACGGACAGATTCCGGGCCAGGCACCCGGGCAGTTCCCGGCTCAGCCCGGCGCCCCCTCCCCGTACGGCGTCCCCCAGGGCGCCCCGCAGGCTGGGGCCGGTGTGGCCGCCGCGCTGGGAGCCTTCAAGGAGACGCCCACCGGTCAGCGGTGGACTCCGCAGAACAAGAAGCTGATCCGTGTCGATCTCGGCATCGGCGGTCAGCCCGTGCTGGCCCGACAGGGCAGCATGGTGCTGTACCAGGGCAAGGTCGACTTCAGCTACAAGGGCGCCGGATTCGCCGGCCGGCTCGTGGGCAACGCGACCGGCCAGGAGATGCAGCTGATGCGCTGCACCGGCCAGGGCCAGGTGTTCTTCGCCGAGAACGCCACCCATGTGCACCCGATCGAACTCCAGGGAGACGCGATCTGTGTCTCCGCGGAGAACGTCCTCGCCTTCGACGAGTCCCTCCAGTACGAGGTCCGTCGCATCGAGGGGCACGGCATCCCCGGTGGCGCGCTGTTCACGATGCAGTTCCAGGGGACCGGCACCATCGTCGTCAAGACGCACGGCGCCCCGGTCGTCCTGCCGGTGACGCCCACGACCTTCGCCGACTGCAACGCCGTCGTCGCCTGGTCCGCCGCGGCGCAGGTGATCGTCTCCAGCCAGGTGAGGATGCGCCGGAACGCCTACCCCGGCGACACCGGCGAGAGCGTGAACCTCCAGTTCCGTGCCGCGCCAGGCAATTTCGTCGTCGTCCAGCCGTACGAGGTCTGAGGGAGCCCGTCATGAACCAGCCATTCGCGGGCTTTGCCCCGGCACCCGTCACCGCGCGCATGGAGAACCACGGCAATCACATGCTGAAGGTCGCCATGCAGACCGGAAGCGACCTCTTCGCGCGCGTGGGGTCGATGGTCGCCTACGAAGGGTTCGTCCAGTACGAGCCCAACCCGCCCGCCGTACGCCAGATCGCACGCGACTGGATGACCGGCGAGGGCGCGCCCCTCATGAAGTGCTCCGGCGACGGCCTCCTCTACCTCGCCGACTACGGGGCGAACGTCGTCGTCATCAACCTCAACGGGGACGCGATCTCCGTCAACGCGACGAACCTCCTCGCCTTCGACGCCCACCTCACCTGGGGTGTCGAGCGGGTGAAGGGGCTCGCCAAGTTCGCCGGACAGGGTCTGTGGAACACCAAGATCTCCGGTCAGGGCTGGGTCGCGCTGACGTCCCGGGGCAAGCCGATCGTCGTCGACTGCGGCGGCGGTGAGGACGAGACGTACGTCGACCCGGACGCGCTCGTCGCCTGGTCCCCGAACCTCAAGGTGAAGGGCAAGCGCAGCTTCAAGGCACAGTCGCTGATCGGACGCGGCAGCGGCGAGGCGTACCAGATGGCGTTCTCCGGGCAGGGCATCGTCGTCGTCCAGCCCAGCGAGGACAGCACCGACCGCCTCCGAGTCCGGGGCTGAGGGGGAGCAGGACACCATGCAGAGCCCGCTTTTCGGCTACAACGAGCAGCAGACCCAGGATCGCTACAGCCTGCAGAACTCGCAGATGCTGCGCATCGTCCTGGAGGGCCACGACGACATCCTCGCCCGCAAGGGCACCATGGTCGCGTACCAGGGTCTCGTCGAGTTCGACGCCGAGTACCAGAACAACAGCCAGCACCGCGCGCGTGCGTACACCGGTGAGGGCCTCGACCTGATGCGCTGCCACGGGCAGGGCACGGTCTACCTCGCCAACCTCGGCCAGCACGTGCACGTGGTCGACGTGGACCAGGACGGACTCACCGTCGACAGCAGCTATGTGCTGGCGATGGACTCCGGGCTGCACCACGAGGTCATCGCCGTGGACAGCCAGTACGGCATCTCCGGCTCCGGCAAGTACCAGCTCAACATCACGGGGCGCGGCAAGGTCGCGCTGATGACCTCCGGGATGCCGCTGATGATGCAGGTCACCCCGGACCGGTACGTCAACTGTGACGCCGACGCGATCGTCGCGTGGTCCACCGGCCTGCGCGTGCAGATGCAGGCCCAGACCCATTCCTCCGGAGTGTGGCGGCGCCGCGGCAACACCGGTGAGGGCTGGGAGCTCAGTTTCATGGGCACCGGCTACGCGTTGGTCCAGCCCAGTGAACTGCTGCCGCCGCAGAACGCGGGCATCGGTCAGGGGCTGCGCGCCCAGTACGGCATGGGCCAGCAAGGGGTGCAGGCGCAGAACCAGGGCAACGCCTGGAGCTGACCGCCCGGCCGTTCGGGAAGCGACGGTCCAGCGAGCACGGGTAAGGGGCGACCGCCCATGGCGGTCGCCCCTTACCCGTCGGTCGCGCCCGCGGCGGTCACAGCCGTGCGCGGGCCCCTTCCAGGAGCCGTACGACCGAAGCGTCGGCCACCGCTGCGACCTCGTCGTAGGCGAACCAGCGCAGGTCGAGGGACTCGTCGCTGATGGCCTCGACGGCGTCGGCCGGGGCGAGCGCCGCGTACTGGACGTCCAGATGCCAGTGGCACGGCGCCGGGATGGCGTGCCGGTCCAGGGTCACGGGGCCGCCCGGCGCCAGGGTCAGACCCTGGATGCCCGACTCCTCGGTCGCCTCGCGCAGCGCCGCGTCGGCCAGGGTCGAGTCGCCCGGCTCGCAGTGCCCGCCCATCTGGAGCCACATCTTGAGCTTGCGGTGCAGCGTCAGCAGGACGCGGCCCCGCACCGGGTCGATCACCAGAGCGCTCGCCGTGACGTGCCCGGCGTGGCACGACTTCCACATGCCGTCCGGGTGCCCGGACAGGTGGTCGAGATAGACCTGGCGCAGCTCGTCCTGGCCCTCGTGGTTCTTCAGCACGAGGACCGCGTCGTCGTACAGGCTCACCTCGTGCTGTCGCCGTTGCCGGCGTCCTTGTCGGTGTCCTTGGAGTCGTCGTCCTTCTTCAGGTTCGGCTTCTCGGCGGTGCCGCTCGCGGCCTCGCCGAGCATCTTGTCGAGCTCGGAGAAGTCCATGTGCTCGCGGTGCACGAAACCGTCCGGGTCGTCCAGGTCGGACGCCGTCGGCAGCATGTCCGGGTGGGCCCACAGGCCGTCCCGGCCGTCCACACCGCGCGCGTCGGTGAGCGAGGCCCACAGGCGCGAGGCGTCCCGCAGCCGGCGCGGACGCAGCTCCAGGCCGATCAGGGTCGCGAACGTCTGCTCGGCGGGACCGCCCGTGGCGCGGCGGCGGCGCAGCGTCTCGCGCAGCGCGTCGGCCGACGAGAGCCGCGGCTTGGCCGCCGAGTGGACGACCGCGTCCACCCAGCCCTCGACCAGCGCGAGCGCCGTCTCCAGGCGGGCCAGCGCGGCCTTCTGCTCCGGCGTGTCCTCCGGCTGGAACATGCCCTGCTGGAGTGCCTGCTGCAGCTCCTCCGGGTTCTGCGGGTCGAACTGGCCGACCACGTCCTCCAGCTTCGCGGTGTCGACCTTGATCCCGCGCGCGTAGCCCTCGACAGCGCCGAACAGGTGAGAGCGCAGCCACGGCACGTGCGCGAACAGACGCTGGTGGGCGGCCTCACGCAGGGCGAGGTAGAGCCGTACCTCTTCCTGGGGGACGCTCAGGTCCTTGCCGAACGACTCGATGTTCAGCGGCAGCAGCGCGGCCTTGCCCACCGGGCCGAGCGGCAGTCCGATGTCGGTCGAGCCGACGACCTCGCCCGCGAGCACGCCCACGGCCTGCCCGATCTGCGTGCCGAACATGGCGCCGCCCATGGAGCGCATCATGCCGATGAGCGGGCCCGCCATGGCCTGCATCTCCTCCGGCAGCACGTCGCCCATGGCCGCGCCGACACGCTCGGCGACCGGGTCGACGAGCTCCTTCCACACGGGCAGGGTCGCCTCGACCCACTCCGCCCGGCTCCACGCCAGCGCGGAGCCGGCACCGGAGGGCAGGGACGTCGCGTCGTCCAGCCACAGATCGGCCAGACGCACGGCCTCCTCGACCGCCTGCCGCTCCGCGGGACCGACGCTCGCGTCCTTGGTGCCCTCAGAGGTGCCCTGGGCGACCGTCTGCCGGGCGATCTGCTTGGCCATGTCCCAATTCACCGGACCACCCTCGTACGAGAGCATCTGGCCCAGTTGCTGGAACGCGGCGCCCAGGTCATTGGGGTTCATGGAACCGAACATGGCTGCGAGCGGATTGTCGGCTCCGGGGCCACCGGCTCCGTGCGGCCCGAAACCGAACGGTCCCTGACCACCGCCGCCCTGCTGGTCCTTCTTCTTGCCCTCGTCGCCGTTCTCCGGCTCCTCCGGCGGAAGGCCGAATCCGAATGGGGTGTCACTCACGGGATTCCTCGGCTGGTAAGGCCGCCGGTTCGTCCGACGGCGGCTGCCCACAACACCACCCAGCGTAGACACCTGAACCCGATCGGGCCTCGGTGCTTCGCCGACTCGTCGCCTGCGGCAGGATGGATGCCACCTGGTAGGGGCGCGTCACACGCGTCCATTACTGAACACAACCGCTGGAGACGCCCGGTGAGTTCCCCAGATCCGCAGGTTCGCGCAGCGCGAAACCACTCAACCAGCCCAGCCTCGCGCGGCCCCGTCGTCGCGGTCACCGGCGCCGCGGCCGGTGTGGGCGCGCTGCTCACCGAGCGGCTGGCCGCCAGCGAGGAGATCAAGCAGGTCGTCGCCATCGACGAGCGGCGCGGCGAGTGCGCCGACGCCCAGTGGCACATCCTGGACGTGCGGGACCCGGCGATCGCCGAGAAGCTGCGCGGAGCGGACGTCGTGGTCCATCTGGCGCTCGACCTCGATCTGGAGACGGACGCGGCCGCCCGGACGGCGTACAACGTCCGGGGGACGCAGACCGTGCTGACCGCCGCCGCGGCCGCCGGAGTCCACCGTGTCGTGCTGTGCACGTCGGCGATGGTCTACGGGGCGCTGCCCGACAACGAACTGCCGCTCTCCGAGGACGCCGAACTGCGGGCGACGGCCGAGGCGACGGGCGTCGGCGACCTCCTGGAGATCGAGCGGCTCGCGCGCCGCGCGCCGCGGGCGCACCCGGGGCTGAACGTGACCGTCGTACGGCCCGGGGTACTCGTCGGTGGCGGTACGGACACCGCGCTGACCAGGTACTTCGAGTCTCCTCGGCTCTTGGTCGTGGCGGGGTCGAGGCCCGCCTGGCAGTTCTGCCACGTCGAGGATCTGTGCAGTGCGCTGGAGTACGCGGTCGTCGAGAAGGTGGAGGGCGAGCTGGCAGTCGGGTGCGACGGGTGGCTGGAGCAGGAGGAGGTGGAGGAGCTGAGCGGGATCCGGCGGATGGAGCTGCCGTCCGCGGTCGCGCTGGGCGCCGCCGCCCGACTCCACCGGATCGGGCTCACTCCCTCGCCCGCGGGGGACCTCGCCTACACGATGTACCCCTGGGTGGTGAGCGGAAGCCGGCTGCACGACGCCGGATGGCGGCCGCAGTGGACCAACGAGGAGGTCCTGGCGGAGCTGCTGGAGGAGGTTGCCGGGCGCCACACGGTGGCCGGCCGGCGGCTGGGACGCAAGGACGCGACCGCGGCGGGCGCGGCGGGCGCGACGGTGGCCCTGCTGGGCGCGGCCGCGGTGGTACGGCGGGCACGGAAGGCGCGGCGGCGCATCTGAGCGCGCGGGCGTGTCGTGGCCGGGGCGGCCGGCGCTGTCCGTCTCGACGAGGCCGACGGAGCCCGGCTCTGTAGGAGCGTCCAAAGCCTGACGCGCGCGTGCCGGGTGAAAGCCGTATTCCGCGGTGTCAGTGGGGTGCGGCACGATGGAGTCATGGCACCTACCTATGACCACCCCGGTGAGCAGGCCGCTCCGGACCCGATCCGGCTGCTCGCGATCCGTGACGAACCGCTCTCCCTGGACGAGGTCTTCAAGGCTGTGGGGGACGACGCCGCCGGGGGGACCGCGTTGTTCGTGGGGACCGTGCGGAATCACGACGCGGGTGCCGACGTCGACGAGCTGGGGTATTCGTGTCACCCCAGTGCCGAGGCGGAGATGCGGCGGGTCGCGGAGAAGGTGGTCGCCGAGTTTCCCGTGCGGGCGCTGGCCGCCGTTCACCGGGTGGGTGACCTGGTCGTCGGGGATCTGGCCGTCGTCGTCGCCGTGTCGTGCGCGCACCGGGGCGAGGCCTTCGAGGCCTGCCGCAGGCTCATCGACGATCTCAAGCACGAGGTGCCGATCTGGAAGCACCAGACGTTCTCCGACGGGTCGCAGGAATGGGTCGGCGCCTGCTGAGACCCGCCCGTTCCGTCGCCCCTGACGGTTCACCGACTCCTCACCCGTCTTCCGGTTGCGTAACCGGGGCCCTGCCGTGAGCGTTAACACTGCGGATGGTTAATCTGCTGATCAGTCAGTTGCGGTCGCTCATGGGGTTGGGAGGTCGACATGGCGGCGCTTGCCTGGTTGCTGATTCCGCTTGTGGCTGCGATCGGTGCCGGACTGTGGGGCAGCTGGGCCGGCCGGAATCGCAAAGCCGCGGGAGACGGTGTCGAGCTCGCCGGATACACCCGCTTCCGTGAGGCCATGGAGCGGTCCGAGGTCCGGGAGAAGGCCCCCTCCGACGCGGTCTGAGGAAAGCAGCCGTTCCGGCCTCGTGAGCGGGCTCCGGTCCCACCACGTACGGTCGGCCCCGACGGTGCGCTTACAGCACCGTCCCGTACTGTCGTTCCATGCCACGCCGCACCGCGACGATGCTCGCCTCCACTCTGATCCTGATCGCGCTTCTGTGCGCGGGAGTGTTCATCAAAGTGCCGTACTCGGAGATGTCACCGGGTCCCACGGTGAACACGCTGGGTAACCACGACGGCGAGCCGGTGCTGCAGATCTCCGGGCGCAAGACGTATCCGACGACCGGTCACCTGAACATGACCACGGTCCGGGTCACCAGCGCCGACTACAACATGAACCTCGTCGAGGCCGTGTACGGATGGCTGGCACACGACAACAAGGTCGTGCCGCACGACACCCTCTACCCGGACGGCAAGACCGAGGAGCAGTCGACGCAGGAGAACGCCGAGGAGTTCAGCCAGTCCCAGGAGAGCGCCAAGGTTGCCGCTCTGAAGGAGCTGGGCGTCCCGGTGAAGTCGTGGGTGATCGTCTCGACCGTCGTCAAGGGCTCCCCGGCCGAGGGACGGCTGCACGCCGGTGACGTCATCAAGGCCGTCGACGGTACGACGGTGAAGGCGCCCGACGACGTCGCGAAGCTGGTCACCAAGCACAAGCCCGGCGACAAGGTCGTGTTCACGATCGTGCCCGCCAAGGAGCAGGCCGCCGCCGAGAAGGAGCACACGACGGCGACCGCGACCAAGGACGTGACGATCACCACGGCCAAGTCCGACGACAGCGGCAGCGACCGTGCCATCGTCGGCATCTCGGCCGGGACCGACCACACGTTCCCGTTCACCATCGACATCAAGCTCGCCGACGTCGGCGGCCCGAGCGCGGGTCTGATGTTCGCGCTCGGCATCGTGGACAAGCTCACTCCGGGGAACCTCACCGGAGGCAAGTTCGTGGCCGGCACCGGCACCATCGAGGACAACGGCAAGGTCGGCCCGATCGGCGGCATCGAAATGAAGACCGTCGGCGCGCGGAACAAGGGCGCCCAGTACTTCCTGACGCCCAAGGACAACTGCGCCGCCGCCGCCAAGGACACCCCCGGCGGGCTCACGCTCGTCAAGGTCGACACCATCGACGACGCGATGAACGCCCTCAAGGACATCAGCGCGGGCCGGACCTCCGACCTGCCGAAGTGCACCACCAAGGGCTGACGTACACCGCTCGTCCGTGGACGGGGGCGCTCCGCGGTCAGCGGAGCGCCCCCGTCCACGTCCGCCCGCCGATCAGTCCGCGAACGTCGCCGACAGCGCCTCCGCGAGGCCCGGCACCAGGCCCGCCCCCGTGAGCACCTCCGTCGGCGCGTCCTTCTCGCGCAGCCGCAGCGCCGAGTCACGGGCGCCGTCGCGCAGGACTCCGACCGTCATGCGTACCTCCTGACGGTCCGGGTGCGCGGCGACCCACTGCGTGAGCTTCTTGCCGCTGAGACCCTCCGGGACCGAGGCCTCCGCCGACGGCGGCAGCATCAGCCGCTCCACGGTGAGTGCGCAGCCGACCACGGAGTCGGGCCAGGCGATGGTGCCGAGGAACTCGTCCAGCGGCTTGCCGGCAGGGATCTCGTCCTGCTCGATGGGGGTGAGACCGATCGTCGCCTGCTCGTCCTCCAGGCCGAGCTGGGCGGCGAGGCCGGGTTCCTGGACCCGCAGCCGTGCGGTGTCTACGAGGGCGAAAAGGCGAGCGGGCTGGTCCCAGCCGAGGCCGGAGGCGTACTCGTCGATCTCGAGTACGGCCCGGTTGAGTGGGCTCGCTGCCATGGGAGTGTTGGACATGGTCACAATCCTGCCTCGTTCGTACCCGGAACCGGGAACCGAGTAAAGCGTGAGTAAGTTGCATAGATGAGGCTCCCCGATCACGGAGCCTTTCGGACGGTCCACCAACACGGGGGCCTGACGGATCAACAGCGACTTCGAGGTGCGCACCTTGGCTTTCCAGATGCCGGACCGCGGCGGAGGCCCGACGGGGCCACGGATCAGAGTGGGCCGGCCGTCCCGGCGTGTCCGGACCCTGCTCATGACACTGGGCGTGCTGGCCGTGCTGGCCATGGCCTTCGTCATGTTCGCGGGGTTCTGGACGGACTGGCTCTGGTACCGATCGGTTCACTACTCGTCGGTCTTCACCACCACCCTGTGGACCAAGATCGGGCTCTTCTTCGTCTTCGGTCTGCTGATGGCGGCCGCGGTGGGCTTCAACATCTGGCTGGCGCACCGGCTGCGCCCGCCACTGAGCGCCATGTCGATGGAACAGCAGAGCCTCGACCGGTACCGCATGGGCATCGCGCCCTACAAGAGATGGCTGCTGGTCGCGATCACCTCCCTGGTGGGGCTGATCGCCGGCGCGTCCGCCTCGGGCCAGTGGCGCACGTGGCTGATGTGGGTGAACGGAGTGCCCTTCCACCAGAAGGACCCCCAGTTCCACCTCGACGTCTCGTTCTACGCCTTCGACCTGCCCTGGTACCGCTTCCTGCTCGGCTTCGGCTTCGCCGCCGCCGTGCTCTCGCTGATCGCCGCCGCGCTCACGCACTACCTGTACGGCGGTCTGCGGATCACCAGCCCGGGAGCGCGCGCCACGGCCGCGGCCACCGGGCACCTCTCGGTGCTCCTCGGCATCTTCGTCGCCCTGAAGGCGGTCGCCTACTGGCTCGACCGGTACGGGCTCGCGGTGAAGTCCAGTGACTTCAAGGCGTCCGGGAACTGGACGGGCCTGAGGTACGTCGACGCGAACGCCTATCTGCCCGCCAAGACGATCCTGTTCTGCATCGCCGTCATCTGCGCGCTGCTCTTCTTCGCCACGCTGTGGCGGCGCACCTGGCAGCTGCCCGTCATCGGCTTCGGTCTGATGGTGCTCTCGGCGATCCTCATCGGGGGCCTGTACCCGGCGATCGTCCAGAAGTTCCAGGTCCAGCCGAACGAGCAGGCCAAGGAATCGCCGTACGTCGAGAAGAACCTCAAGGCGACCCGCGAGGCGTACGGGATCGACGGCACCGACGTGCAGAACTACCCGGGGCTGAGCGACACCAAGGACAAGGCCAAGCTCCGCGCCGACGCCGACACCGCCGCCAGCATCCGGCTGATGGACCCGAACATCGTGTCGCCGACCTTCCAGCAGCTCCAGCAGGTGCGGAACTACTACGGCTTCCCGTCGAACCTGGACGTCGACCGGTACACCAAGGACGGCAAGGACCAGGACACGGTCATCGGTCTGCGCGAGCTGAACCTCGCCGGCATCCCGAAGAACAACTGGATCAACGACCACTTCCGGTACACCCACGGATACGGCGCCGTCGCGGCCAAGGGCACCACGGCCGACGACGAGGGCCGGCCGCTCTTCACCGAGTACGACCTACCGTCCAAGGGCGACCTGGGCTCGTACGAGCAGCAGATCTACTACGGCGAGAAGACCACCCAGTACTCGATCGTCGGCGGTCCCCAGAAGGAGATCGACTACTCCGACGACAGCGGTGAGAAGACCACCAGTTACAAGGGCAAGAGCGGCATCAGCCTCTCCAGCCCGGTCAACCGCGCCGCGTACGCGGTGGCGTTCGGCGAGCCGCAGATCCTGTACTCGGGCGCGATCGGCGACGGCTCGCGGATTCTCTACAACCGCACGCCCAAGGAACGGGTCGAGGCGGTGGCCCCCTGGCTGACCATCGACGGTGACGCCTATCCGGCGGTCGTCGACGGGAAGATCCAGTGGATCGTCGACGCGTACACCACCACCAACGGCTATCCGTACGCCTCGCGCACCACGCTCGGCGACACCACGGCGGACTCGCTGACGGCGGCCAACAACCAGCGTGCGGTGGTGGCCCAGCAGAACCAGGTCAACTACATCCGCAACTCGGTGAAGGCGACCGTCGACGCGTACACCGGCGACGTCAAGCTCTACCAGTGGGACACCAAGGACCCGGTCCTGAAGACCTGGATGAAGGCGTTCCCGAACACGGTGAAGTCGAAGGAGTCGATCTCGCCGGCGCTGATGGCTCATCTGCGGTATCCGCAGGACCTGTTCAAGGTCCAGCGCGAACTGCTCACCCGCTACCACGTGAAGGACGCCCAGACGTTCCTGAGCGGCAGCGAGGTGTGGCAGGTCCCGGACGACCCGACCAACAAGTCGGGCAGCGCGGTGCCGCCGTACTACCTGAGCATGAAGCTGCCGGGGAAGACGTCGCAGGCGTTCTCGCTCACGACGACGATGACACCGAACGGCCGTGACAACCTGAGCGCCTTCGTGTCGGTCAACGCGGAGGCGGGGACACCCGGTTACGGCAAGATCAACATTCTGAAACTGCCGACCGGCAGAACGGTCGACGGACCGAAACGGGTGCAGAGCCAGTTCAACTCCGAGCCGTCCATCGCCGAGTCCATCAGGCTCCTCAGAGGCGGCGACTCGGAGGTCGAGTACGGCAACCTGCTGACCGTGCCGCTCGACGACGGACTGCTCTATGTGGAACCGGTCTACGTCCGCGGTGGCGATCTCAAGTACCCGCTGCTGCGCAAGGTGTTGGTGACCTACGGAGGCAGCACCGCGTTCGAGGACACCTTGGACAAGGCGCTCAACGTGGTCTTCGGGGCGGAGAGTTCGACCACGCCGCCACCCGACGAGGGCACCAAGAATCCGCCCACGTCGACCAACCCGACGGTCCAGGAAGCGCTCAACGACGCCCAGAAGGCCTTCGATCAGGGGCAGGAAGCCCTCAAGAAGGGCGACTGGAAGGCGTACGGCGACGCGCAGAAGGATCTTCAGGACGCGCTGAAGCGGGCCGAGGACGCACAGGCCAAGGCGGACAAGACCGGCGGCAGTGCGGGCGCCGGCAAGACCGATGGCAAGACGGCCGACAAGAACGCCGGCAACAGCGGTGGTCCGAGCGGCAGCCCCAGTCCCAGTAGCAGCCCGAGCAGCGAAAAGAGCTCCGGAAGCGGCTGATCAGGAGCCACCCCGCGCCGTGGTACGGTTGCAACACAACGGCGCGGGGTGGAGCAGCTCGGTAGCTCGCTGGGCTCATAACCCAGAGGTCGCAGGTTCAAATCCTGTCCCCGCTACTGAAGTCGAAGGCCCGGATCCAGATCATGGATCCGGGCCTTCGACGTGTGTGACGCCACGCCGGGGCGCCCCCGGTGACCTGGCGACTCGTGTGAAGTGCTGCGACATGCGAGGGGAGTTGGGCGATCTGTGTTTGACTTGTCTCTCTGTGGGCATGTCGACAAAACGCTGAAGTGACCTAACTGGCTGCGGTATACCAGGTGTACCCAGTTTGCAGGTGGTGCGACGATGGACGTTATGGGGGACAAGGCAACTCTGTTGGATACAGGGCGGTTTGCGCAGCATGCCGACTTTGCGCAGCCTGCGGATCTCACGCAGCCTTCCGACCGGGACGAGACCGGCGAGGCTGCCGAGGAGGCGCGCCAGTGGGCGGCGGCCGAAGCCGGCGACGTCGAGGCGATGAGCGTCCTCGGGGCCATGCTGCTGCGCCGCGGCGATCTCGACGCCGCCGAGCCCCAGTTGCGCGCGGCCACCTCCGCCGGTGACCGTGCGGCCGCCAACAATCTGGGCGTTCTTCTGCACCAGCGCGGATACGCCGACGAGGCCGCCGGATGGTGGCGGATCGCCGCCGTCGCCGGCAGCGCGGCCGCCGCGCACGCGCTCGGCCGGCACCACCGCGAGCGCGGTGACGAACCCGCCGCCGAGTACTGGCTGCGCCAGTCCGCCGAACAGGGCCATGCCCTGGGAGCCTACGCGCTCGCCGATCTGCTGGAGCACCGCAGCGACGTGGGTGCCGGGCAGTGGATGCGGGCCGCCGCGGAGCGAGGGCACCGCGAGGCCGCCTACCGGCTGGCGCGCACGCTTGACCGCAAGGCCCTGGACTCGGGTGAGGCCGTGGGTGACAACGGTGTCATCGGCGCCGCGGGGCAGGCCGCCGAGCAGTGGTACCGGCAGGCCGCCGCGCGCGGACACCGGAGGGCCGCGCTGCACCTCGGGGCGATCCTGGAGAAGCGGGGCGACCTCAAGGAGGCCGGGCGCTGGTATCTGACGTCCGCCAAGGACGGGGAGGCGCGTGCCGCCTGCGCCCTCGGGTTCCTGCTGCGCGACGCCGGGGACCCCGAGAGCGCCGCCGTCTGGTGGCTGCGGGCCGCGCAGGACGGGGACGGGAACGCCGCCAACGCGCTGGGCGCGCTGCACGCCGAGCGCGGTGAGACGCAGACCGCCGAGCGGTGGTACCGGGCCGCGATGGACGCGGGCGATGTGAACGGCGCGTACAACCTCGGACTGCTCTGCGCCGAGCAGGGGCGGACCGCGCAGGCCGAGCAGTGGTACCGCAGGGCCGCGTACGCCGGTCATCGCGAGGCCGCGAACGCCCTGGCGATCCTGCTGCTCCAGGTCGGCGACGCGGCCGGAGCCGAACCGTGGTTCTCCAAGGCCGCGGAGGCCGGGAGCGTGGACGCCGCGTTCAACCTCGGCATCCTGCACGCGGGACGCGCCACCGACAGCGATGACGCCGCCGCGCTGCGGTGGTACGAGCGGGCGGCCGCCGCCGGTCACACGGAGGCGGCGCTCCAGGTCGGCATCGCGCGGCTGCGGGAGGGTGACGAGTCCGCCGCCGAGCGGCATCTGCGCTGTGCCGCGGGAGGTGGCAGCGCCGAGGCCGCCTACCGGCTCGCCGCGGTCCTCGACGCGCGGCGGCCGCCCGCGCCCGCGCACGAACTCGGGGAGCCCGCGCAGGAGAAGAGCGAGTGCGAGGAGTGGTACGAGCGGGCGGCGTCCCAGGGGCACCGGCGCGCGCAGGTACGGGTCGGGATGCTGGCCGCGGCGCGCGGCGACGTCGTGGAGGCGGCCCGCTGGTACCGCGAGGCCGCCGAGGCCGGGTCGCGCAACGGTGCCTTCAATCTCGGGCTGCTGCTGGCCCGGGAGGGGAGCGAGCCGGAGGCGGCTCTCTGGTGGACCCGCGCGGCCGACGCGGGACATGGGCGGGCGGCGCTTCGGCTGGCGCTCGTGTACGCGCGCAGTGGCGAGCTGGCGGAGGGGCAGCGGTGGGCCGACCGGGCCGTGTCCCTGGGACCGGCGGAGGTCTCCGAGCGTGCGGCGCGGCTGCGGGACGCTTTGCGGGAGGAGCTGTCCGCGTGAGGGGCGGGCCGGGCCGTGGAACGCGGCCCGGGTCCCGCTTCAGCCTGAGCGGGACGGTCTCCGCCTCGGCCTCAGTGGTCAGGTCCTCGACCGGTGGACGGGCGGGGCCGCGTCGGCCGGCCGGAGCCGGGGACTGCCCGTCGGAGTGGTGGATCAAGGGATTTGCGCTGGCCACAGAGTTGACGTACTGTTCAGTTCATCGACGCGGGGTGGAGCAGCTCGGTAGCTCGCTGGGCTCATAACCCAGAGGTCGCAGGTTCAAATCCTGTCCCCGCTACTGAAGGCCGAGGGCCGGAATCCGAAAGGGTTCCGGCCTTCGGTCGTTTCCCGGACCGCGGCGCGGAAACGCTGCTGCGAACAGCGAACAGCGAACAGCGAACAGGCAACGGGCAACAGGGAACAGCGAACAGCAGCGGAAAGCCCCGGCGCGGGTGGCGTGCCGGGGCTTTCGGGTGGGTGCTTCCGCGCCGTCGCTACGCCGCCGCGCAGTTCGGGCAGACGCCGCGATACGTCACCTCGACGTCCGAGACCGTGAAGCCGAAGCGCTCCGAGTCGGGGAGGTCGGTGAGCGGGTTGCCGAGCGGGTGGACGTCGCGGATCGCGCCGCACTGGGCGCAGACCAGATGGTGGTGCGGACGGTGCGCGTTCGGGTCGTAGCGCTTGGCGCGCTTGTCCGTGGCGACTTCCAGCACCTCGCCGAGCGAGACCAGCTCACCCAGCGTGTTGTAGACGGTCGCCCGGGAGATCTCGGGCAGCTTGGCCACGGCCCGGGCGTGCACCTCGTCGGCCGTCAGATGGACGTGATCGCCGTCGAGGACCTCGGCCACGACACGTCGCTGCGCGGTCAACCGCCATCCGCGTCCGCGCAGTCGTTCCAACAGGTCACTCATACAGGTCAGCGTAACAGCAGGTGAACCAGTTCCCGAATGTGTGTGACTTTGGAAGCTGAATCGACTTAGACATCATCCATTGTGTGGGATCGAGCTCGGTCGGCGGGCTTGCGGGCCGGAATCCCCGGGGGTGACCCGGTGGACTCCGGCCCGCTCGCGTGCTCAGGCCGGTACGTTCTGCCGCGCGGGTGCCCAGCAGCGGATGATGTCGCGGACCGAGACGATGCCGATCGGGCCGCTGCCGTCGAGCACGATCAGGTGCCGGAAGCCGCCGTGCGACATCGCGGACGCGGCCTCCTCCAGGGTCCAGGTGGCGGCGGCGAAGACGACATCGGTGGTGGTGTGGGTGCCGGCGGTCTCGGAGTCCGGGTTCTGGCCGAGGGCGAGGGAGTTGAGGATGTCGCGCTCGGTGAGGATGCCGAGGCCGGAGGACTCCTCGTCGAGGACCACCGCCGCACCTACGCGGCGCGCGGACATCAGACGGGCCGCCTGGCGGAGGGTGTGTGTCGGGCCGATGGTGAGGACCACCGTGCTCATGGCGTCGCGGACGAGCATGGGCTGGAGCCACCTCCTTGGTGAGCCGCGGGCCCCTTCGACTCCTCTGCGGAGTGGAAAGAGAAGCGGTTCACAAGTTCACAAGTGGGGGAGCTCTCAGGGTCGCAGTTAAAGGGAGGGTCAACAAGAGGGCGCGTGCCGTGAGTTCGGGGGCGCCCGAGGGTTACTCAGCAGCCCCAGGTCGTCCGGGGCTGCTCAGGAAGCGCACAACTCAAGCCACGGGCCGCGTCAGTAGCGCTGATTGAGATAACCCAGCATCTCGTCGTGGAGGTGGCCGTTCGACGCGGCCGCGTTGCCGCCGTGAGGGCCGGGTCGCCCGTCGAGGCCGGTGAAGGAGCCGCCCGCCTCGGTCACCACGATCGCGGTCGCCGCCATGTCCCAGAGCGACAGTTCGGGTTCGGCGCAGATGTCCACCGAGCCCTCGGCGACCATCATGTACGGCCAGAAGTCGCCGTAACCGCGGGTGCGCCAGACGGCCTTCGTGAGGTCGAGGAAGCCGTCGAGACGGCCCTGGTCCTCCCAGCCGGACAGGGAGGAGTACGCGAAGGACGCGTCGGACATCCGCGAGACGCTGGAGACCCGCAGCCGGGTCGCGGCGGACAGGCTGCGGCCGGAGAAGGCACCGTGTCCCTTCGCCGCCCACCAGCGACGGCCGAGCGCGGGGGCGGAGACGACGCCGACGACCGGCTGGTAGCCGCCCTCGCCCGCCTCCATCAGGGAGATGAGCGTGGCCCAGACGGGGACACCGCGGACGTAGTTCTTGGTGCCGTCGATCGGGTCGATGACCCAGCGGCGCGGGCCCGTGCCCTCGATGCCGTACTCCTCGCCGAGGATCGCGTCGCGCGGCCTGGCCCGCTGGAGCTGGCCGCGGATGAGTTCTTCGGCGGCCTTGTCCGCCTCGCTCACCGGCGTCATGTCCGGCTTGGTCTCGACCTTCAGGTCGAGCGCCTTGAACCGGTCCATCGTCGCGGCGTCGGCGGCGTCCGCCAGGACATGGGCGAGGCGCAGGTCATCGCGATAGTCGGGCATGGGTGAACCGTATCTGCCCGCGTCGGGACGGGGCTACACAGGACCGGGGATCTTCGTGGGGACGGCCGGCGCCGCGCCCGGCCGTCCCCACGGACGCGTCCGGCGGGGACGGCCGGTGCCGTGTCCATCGCGTCCGGCGGGTCGGCGGGTACCGTGCCTGTTGCGTTCGCCGGGTCCGTCCGGTGCCGCGGCCGGCGCGTTCGCCGGGGACAGCCATGGGGGCTTGTGTCCGGTCGTTGACGCGTGCGGCTTCGCACGAGCGCCCCTCGGGGCCGCCGCGAACCCTTGACAGTGCTTCCGTACGCGTCAAATCTGGCTGCAGAGTCGCTCGCCCAAGGGAGGCGATGATGCCCGCAGCGCGAGAGTCCCTCTTGGACGCCGCCTATACGGCGTTGGCGCGCCGGGCGTGGTCCGCGGTGCGGATGGTCGATGTGGCCGCCGTCGCCGGGGTGTCACGCCAGACGCTCTACAACGAGTTCGGGAGCAAGGAAGGACTCGCGCGTGCCCTCGTACGGCGGGAGGCCGATGCCTATCTCGCCGGTGTCGACCGGGCCTTGGCCGCTCACACGGACGCGCGGGAGCGGTTGGTCGCGGCCGCCGAGTGGACCGCCTCGGCGGCGCGCAGCAACGCGCTGGTGCGGGCGATGCTGACCGGATGCTGGAACGAGCGGCTGCCCGCGCCCGCGCTGTCCGCCGTGCCCTCCTCGTCCGCGGTGCCCGCGCAGCGACGGGCGGACGGGCCCTTGCCCTCGCCCGCGGACTTCGTCGCGGTGGTCCGCGACCGTGCGGTCGCCGCGCTCGCCCCGTCCAGGGCGGACACCCCCGAGGCGACCCGGGCGTGCGAACTGGTGGCTCGGCTCGCGCTGTCGTGGGTCGTGGCGCCGCCCGGCCGGGGCGGAGTCACGGAGCTGGTCAAGGCCGCGCTGACGCCGTCCCGCCGGCTCGGGGTCTGAAGGCCCCCGGGCTCGTGCTCCGTAGGACGCCGGGACGCGTACGCCGTACGACCCCGGGCGCGTAGTCCGCAGGACCCCGAGGCGCGTGACCGTGCGACCGCGAGGGCGTACCCCGTACGACCCCGGGCTCGTACTCCGCAGGACACAGCGGCGCGTTCCCGTAGGACCCCGAGACGCGTGCCCCGTAAGGCTCAGAGGCGCGTACTCACCGCGCCGACCCCGAGAGCTGGAGCCCGATGACGCCGATGATGACCAGGCTGATCGAGACGATCTTGAGGACGGAGACCAGGTCGTCGAGGAAGATCATGCCGTAGATGGCGGTGCCCGCCGCGCCGATGCCGGTCCACACCGCGTAGGCCGGACCGACGTCCAGCTTCTTCAGGGAGAGGGTCAGCAGCCCGAAACTGCCGAGGGCGAAGATGCAGAAGGCGACGGTGGGCCAGAGTCTGGTGAAGCCGTGCGAGAGCTTCAGACAGACGGCGAAGCCGGTTTCGAGCAGTCCCGCCACAACGACCAGCAGCCACGCCATGACTTGTCCTCCCTTGTCCGCACGTCGACTGCTTCGGCTGGCCCGGATCCGGCTCGGTGTGATTATGCATTCACCGACCGGGAGAAGCCCTTACCGACGGCGGGCGCACCCAAACACGGGAGACGTCAGTCGCCCTCGCGGCGCTCCCGCGTGGCCAGCAGCCGGCGCAACGAGTACAGCCGCTGCGGGTCCGCGTGGCCGTCCGCCACCCACTGGTCGAGCGCGCAGTCCGGCTCGTCGTGACTGCACGCGCGGGGGCAGCCCTCGGTGCCGGGTACGAGGTCGGGGAAGGCGTGGATGACCCGGGACGGGTCGACGTGGTTCAGGCCGAAGGACCGGACACCGGGGGTGTCGACGAGCCACCCGCCGGCACTGCCCGCCAGCGGCAGGGCGAGCGCCGAGGTGGTGGTGTGCCGACCGCGGCCCGTGACCGCGTTGACGTGGCCGGTGGTCCGGCGCTGCTCGGCCGGCACCAGCGCGTTCACCAGGGTCGTCTTGCCGACGCCCGAGTGACCGACGAACGCCGTGATCCTGCCGACCAGTTGCTCGCGCACCAGGTCGGCGGCGGCGTCGTTCTGCAGCTCCTCGCGGCTGGTCACGACGTACGGGATGTCCAACGCGCCGTACAGCTCCAGGAACTTGTCCGGCGGTGCCAGGTCCGACTTCGTCAGCACGAGCAGCGGGGTCAGACCGCCGTCGAAGGCCGCCACCAGACAGCGGTCGATCAGGCGGGCGCGCGGCTCGGGGTCGGCGAGCGCGGTGACGATGGCGAGCTGGTCGGCGTTGGCGACGACCACGCGCTCGTACGGATCGTCGTCGTCGGCCGTGCGGCGCAGCACCGAACCGCGCGGCTCGATGCGGACGATGCGGGCGAGAGTGTCCTTCTCGCCGGACAGGTCGCCGACGATGGCCACCCGGTCGCCGACGACGGCAGCCTTGCGGCCCAGTTCGCGGGCCTTCATCGCCATCACGACGCGGTCCTCGACCAGGCAGGTCAGCCGGCCGCGGTCGACCGTGAGGACCATGCCCGCGACGGCTTCCTCGTGCTTGGGGCGGATGTTCGTACGGGGACGGTTGCCCTTGCGGTTCGGGCGCTGGCGGATGTCGTCCTCGTCGGTGTTCTTGCCGTAACGGCGCATGATCCAGGTCCGCCCGTCAGTTCCCGAGCATTCCGGTCCACAGGTCGGGGAAGTCCGGCAGGGTCTTCGCGGTCGTCCCCACGTTCTCGATCTGGACGCCTTCCACCGCCAGCCCGAGGATCGCGCCGGCCGTCGCCATGCGGTGGTCGTCGTACGTGTGGAAGATGCCGCCGTGCAGCCGTCGCGGCCGGATGTGCAGGCCGTCGGCCGTCTCGGTGACGTCGCCGCCGAGTTCGTTGATCTCCTTGGTCAGCGCGGCCAGCCGGTCCGTCTCGTGCAGACGCAGATGGGCCACACCCCGGAGCGTGGAGGGGGAGTCGGCGAGCGCCGCGACCGCCGCGATGCCCGGGGTCAGCTCACCGACCTCGCCGAGGTCCACGTCGATACCGTGGATCGCACCCGAACCGGTGAACTCCAGTCCGCTCTCGGTCAGTTCGCAGGAACCCCCCATCTCGGTGAAGATCTCCCGCAGCCGGTCACCGGGCTGGGTGGTGTGCGCCGGCCAGTCGGGGACGACGACCGTGCCGCCGGTCACCAGCGCCGCCGCCAGGAACGGCTGGGCGTTCGACAGGTCCGGCTCGATGATCAGGTCGCGGCCGAGCAGCGCGCCCGGCGTCACCCGCCAGACGTTCGGCTCGCCGCCCGACTCCGGGGTGTCCACCTGGGCGCCGACCGCGCGCAGCATGTCCACGGTCATCCGGATGTGCGGCATGGACGGGAGTGTCGAGCCGATGTGCCGGACCTCGACGCCCTGGTTGAAGCGCGGGCCCGAGAGCAGCAGCGCGGACACGAACTGGGAGGACGACGACGCGTCGATCTCCACCGGGCCCCCGTCCAGGGCGCCACCGCCGTGCACCGTCAGCGGCAGCGCGCCGCGGCCGTCGTCGTCGATCCGGGCGCCGAGCAGGCGCAGCGCGTCGATCACGCCGTTCAGCGGTCGCTCGTACGACCGCGGGTCGCCGTCGAAACGGATGGGGCCGTCCGCGAGCGCGGCGACCGGGGGCAGGAAGCGCATCACGGTACCCGCGTTGCCGACGTCGACCGTGACCGGGCCGCGCAGGCCCGAGGGGATGATCCGCCAGGCCTCGCCGGAGGCGTCCGGGCCCGCCGCGACCGTGGAGCTGGAGGCGACCGTCTCCTCGATGCCCACGCCCATCGCGCGGAGCGCGCCGGCCATCAGCAGGGTGTCGCGGGAACGCAGCGGGCGGCGCAGCCAGCCCGGTTCGGATGCCAGCGCGGCGAGCACGAGTGCGCGGTTGGTGACCGACTTGGACCCCGGCACGTGAACCGTCGCGTCGACGGCTCCGCTTGCGTGCGGGGCGGGCCAGAGGGCGGTGTGGGCGGGGTTCACGGTCATGCGCCCCACTTTAGTGGCAGGGCGCCGGGCAGCCGCGGGTCCGTCACCGTCGGCGGCACCCGCGCGGGGGAGCCGGGCACCGCATGCCCCGGGGCCCCGCCGAACGAACGCGGCGCAGCTCAGGGTCTTTCGGGCAGTGGCCTGCGGCTCACCACCCCAGCAGCCACCGTCCGCCGCCCATCAGTGAGCACAGCGACACGGCGTGGAAGAGGAACAGCCAGAGCCCGGCGGGTACATGCGTCAGCCGCGACAACTGGTCCGCGTCCGAGTCGCCCGCGTTGCCCCGCATCCGCTTGGCCTGGAGTTCGAAGGCCGGGCGGACGCCGCCCAGGAGCAGGAACCACACCACGGCGTACGCGAAAGCCGCCTGGACCTGGGGTCCGGCGAGCCAGGACACCAGCAGGAAGGTGCCGCCGGTGAGGATCACGGTGAGCGCGCCGTACGCGTTGCGGATCATCACCAGCATGGCTATCAGCAGGGCCGTGGCCAGCCACAGCAGCAGGGTGATGTGGCCCGCGCCGAGCAGCGCGGCGCCGCCGAGGCCGAGCAGCGGGGGAGCGGTGTAGCCCGCCGCCGCCGTCAGGATCATGCCGAGGCCGGTCGGCTTGCCGCGGCTGACCGTGAGGCCGCTGGTGTCGGAGTGCAGCCGGATGCCGCTGAGGCTGCGCCCGGTGAGCAGGGCGACCAGTCCGTGGCCGCCCTCGTGCGCGATGGTGATGGCGTTGCGGGAGACGCGCCACACGCCGTGCGGGACGATCGCCGCGAGGGCCGCGACCATGGTGGCGATCACCACCCACAGGTCGGGGTCCGGCTGACTGCCGAAGACCTCGTCCCAGAGGGAGGTGAGCGAGGCCAGCGAGGTGGATGCGGTGCTGTCCATTGTCGGCGGTGGCTCCCTTTTGTGACGCGGAATCTGGCAGTGTTGCACGTATGTGCGGACGGTATGCAGCCAGTCGTGGACCCGAGGATCTCGCACGAGTCTTTGAGATCGAGAAGTGGGACCAGGATCCCGAGGAGACCCTGGCGCCCGACTACAACGTGGCCCCGACCAAGGAGGTCTACGCCGTCCTCGACCGCCCTGTGAAGGACGCGGACAGCCCGAGGCCGGTTCGCCAGCTCCGCCGGCTCAAGTGGGGACTCGTCCCCTCCTGGGCCAAGACGCCCGAGGGCGCCGCCCGGATGATCAACGCGCGCGCGGAGACGGTGCACGAGAAGCCCTCGTACCGCCGCGCGTTCTCCGCCCGGCGCTGCATCATCCCCGCCGACGGCTACTACGAGTGGGTCACCGGAACGGCCGAACGCGATCTGGAGGTCGAGGGCAAGAAGAAGCGGCCGCGCAAGCAGCCGTACTTCGTGACGCCCGCGGACGGCTCGGTCTTCGCGATGGCGGGGCTGTACGAGTTCTGGCGGGACCGGACGCTCCCGGACGAGCATCCGCTGGCCTGGTGGGTGACGTGCTCGGTCATCACGACCGAGGCGGAGACGACACCGCTCGCGGTGGCCCCCGCCGAGGGCCCGCACGCGCTGGCCGACATCCACCCCCGGATGCCCCTGATGCTCACCCCCGACCGCTGGGACGGCTGGCTCGACCCGTCGCGCACGGACCCGGACGAACTCCGTGACCTGCTCGCGCCGCCGCCCACCGGACTGCTGCGCGCGTTCCCCGTCTCCACCGCGGTCAGCAATGTCCGCAACAACGGACCGGAGCTGCTCAAGGAGCTGGAGGGGCCCGAGGAGGGCACACTCTTCTGACATGACCGAGATCAGCGACGCGAGCGAGACGATCGAGACGGACGCCGGTACCGCTCGCGTCACCTGGCACCGGGCGGCGAAGGCGCGGCTCGTCCTCGCCGTGAGCCATGGCGCGGGCGGCGGCATCGGAGCCCGGGACCTCGTGGCGCTCGCCGAGGTGCTCCCCCCGCACGGGGTCAGCGTCGCGCTCGTGGAACAGCCCTGGCGGGTGGCCGGGAAGAAGGTCGCGCCCGCCCCGAAGACGCTGGACGTGGGATGGCGGGGAGTGTGGCCGGCGCTGGCGAAGCCCGGGCTGCCCGTGGTCTCCGGCGGACGCAGCGCCGGTGCGCGCGTCGCGTGCCGGACCGCGACCGAACTCGGGGCCGCCGCCGTCCTCGCGCTGAGCTTCCCGCTGCACCCACCGGGCAAGCCGGAGAAGTCCCGCGCCCACGAGCTGCTCGGCGCGGGGGTGCCCACGCTCGTCGTCCAGGGCGGCAACGACCCGTTCGGGAAGCCGGAGGAGTTCCCGCCGGGCCCGTACGAGCTGATCGAGGTGCCCTACGGAGACCACGGCTTCGCTGTCCCGAAGCGGGCCCCGCTCGGCCAGGAGGAGGCGCTGAAGGTCGTCACGGACGGCGTCGTGCGGTGGGCCGCGTCACTCGGGTGACACCCGGGAATGCAGAGTGACGGACTTCTGTTGAGCCGAGCAGACAGCACGGAGCGTGCTGGACCGTTCGTACGAGAGGAAGTCCGCCGCATGGGTTCGATCTTCTGCCCGAGCCGCAGCAGCCGCGCTGACCTGGACTGGACGGTGCTGCACGCGGGCAAGAACGCCCCGATTCGGGCGGCGGGCGGACAAGATGTACATCCCTCCCCGGCCGAAGGTCGTCTATCCTCCGATTCCAGTGGGACCGGTCTCGGTCTCGCTACGTCGCTGGAGGAGGTGGGTCCGGTCACTGGGACCGACGCAGGGACCGAAAACGGCCAGGCGGAGCAGCCCGAGGGCCAGGGCACGAGCGAGTCGACGGCGGAAACGTCCGCCGAGCGCACCGCGCGCTTCGAGCGCGACGCGCTCGAATTCCTCGACCAGATGTACTCGGCCGCCCTGCGCATGACGCGCAACCCGGCCGACGCCGAGGACCTGGTGCAGGAGACGTACGCCAAGGCGTACGCGTCCTTCCACCAGTTCCGCGAGGGCACCAACCTCAAGGCGTGGCTGTACCGCATTCTCACCAACACCTTCATCAACTCGTACCGCAAGAAGCAGCGCGAACCCCAGCGCAGTGCGGCCGAGGAGATCGAGGACTGGCAGCTGGCACGTGCCGAGTCGCACATGTCGACGGGGCTGCGTTCCGCCGAGTCGCAGGCGCTCGACCACCTGCCCGACTCGGACGTCAAGGAAGCGCTGCAGGCGATCCCCGAGGAATTCCGCATCGCCGTCTATCTCGCGGACGTCGAGGGCTTTGCGTACAAGGAGATCGCGGACATCATGGGGACACCCATCGGTACGGTGATGTCCCGGCTGCACCGGGGCCGTCGCCAACTGCGCGGCATGCTGGAGGACTACGCCCGTGACCGCGGGCTGGTCCCCGCCGGCGCCGGAGAGTCGAACGAAGCGAAAGGCTCGGGCTCATGAGCTGCGGAGAGCCGCACGAGACGGATTGCAGTGAGGTACTCGATCATCTCTACGAGTTCCTCGATCATGAGATGCCGGACGCGGACTGCACCAAGTTCGAGGTCCACTTCGAGGAGTGCTCCCCGTGTCTCGAGAAGTACGGCCTCGAACAGGCCGTCAAGAAGCTGGTCAAGCGGTGCTGCGGCCATGACGACGTGCCCACCGATCTGCGGGCCAAGGTCATGGGCCGCATCGATCTGATCCGCTCCGGGCAGGCCGTGCCCGAGCACGACGTCACCGCGACCGCACAGGAGTCCTGACCTCCCGCGCGACCGTCGAGGGTCGGCGAAGACCCTTCGTTTATCACCCGAACGTGCTAATCCGCGGGCTCAGAGCCCGCGGATTCGTTCATACCCGTCCCCGCCCCCTTCCTCCCGTCCTAGGCTCCGAAGCCTGAGATCAGGGGAGGTACGGGGGAGGTACGAGGATGGGTTCGGTTCCGGCGTGGGCCCGTGCGTACGTGGCCTGTGTCGTTCTCATGGCACTCGCCTGCCTCACCCCCCTGCCGCACCTCCGCGTTCCCTGGTGGATCGTCGCCCTGCTCGCCGTGCTGTACGCGGGCTGCGAGCGCGTCACGCTGCCGCCCCGGCCGCGCGGCGCCGGCGCGCCCGGCGGCGAGACCCCTCAGGGGATGGGCACCTTTCTCCCCTTCCTCCCCGTGCTGCTCGCCGGGGCCTTTCTGCTGCCCCCGCCCGCCGCCGCCCTCGTCGCGCTGCCCGGGGCGCTGCTCGCCCGGGTCGAACAGCGACCGCGCGGCCCGCGCCGGATCTGGCGCGCGGCCCAGCTGGCCGTCGCCGTCTGGGCGGCTTCCCGGGTGCACGGGGCACTCGGCGGCCGGGACGCGGTGGCCACGCCCGACTTCCCCTACGCGCTGGTGCCCGCCGGGGCCGCGGTGCTCACCTTCTGCGCCGTGCTCACCGTCCTCGACGGCGGGATCCTGGCGCTGGCCGAGCGGGCCCCGGTGCGCGGTGCCTGGCGAGGCCTGTTCGCGCGCTCGCTGGCACCCGTCGCCGTGCACGGGCTCGCCGGGCTGATGATGGCGGTGCTGTGGCGCAGCCCGTACGGGCCGGTCGCCGCGCTGCTCGTCCTGCTGCCGATGTACGTGTCCTGCTGGGTCTTCGCCCAGTACCACCGCGAACGGGCCGCCCACCAGGCCACCATCCGCGCCCTCGTCCAGGCGGTCGACATCAAGGACGGCTACACCCGCGGGCACAGCGAGCGGGTCGGCCAGGCGTCCGTGATGATCGCCCGTGAGCTGCGCATGGACGACGAGCGCGTCGAGGTGCTCCGGTTCGCCGGAATCCTGCACGACGTCGGCAAACTCGGGGTTCCCACACGGCTGCTGCGCAAGGACGGACCACTGACCCCCGAGGAGCGACGGGTCATCGAGCTGCATCCCGAGTACGGGCACGAGATGGTCCGGGGGATCGGGTTCCTCGGCGAGGCGCGCTCGGCGATCCTGCACCACCACGAGCGGCTGGACGGAAGCGGATATCCGTACGGGCTGGCAGGAGCGCAGATTCCGGAGTTCGCCCGGGTGGTGGCCGTCGCCGACGCGTTCGACGCGATGACGTCGACCCGGTCCTACAGCAGGGCCCGGCCGGTTCCGGTGGCACTGGAGGAGCTGAAGCGGTGCGCGGGGGCGCAGTTCGACCCCCGGATGGTGGGGGCGCTGGTGCGGGCGCTCGGCCGGCACGGCTGGCATCCCGCGGTGACCGCGGACATCGGCCCGTCCGCCTCACCCGGCCCCGGCATGCCACCGGCGCGTCCGTCCGGCACCGTCGGGCGGAGGACGCCGTGAGCACCGCCGCCCCGCGGCACGGACTTCCCGCCCGCTCCGCCCGTCTCCCGTCGGCCGGCAGGACACCCGCCCCGCTCACCGCGGTCCGTACCGTCGCCCTTCTCCTCGCGGTCCTGTCGCTCGGCGTCACCCTCTGGGACGGACTCGACGAACGCGGTACCGCGCTGGCCTTCGGCGTGCTCATCGCCGTCGGCGAGCTCGCCCGGTGGAGCGGGACCGAGGAGCGGGAATCCGCACCGCTCGGAGCCGCCGGAGCCCTCGCGTACGCGCTGCTCGGCGAGAACGCCGGGCACCGCACCGACCACGGCGTCCTCCAGGTCGTCGCCGTCGTCGTGGCGGCGGCCCTGATCGGCTGCATTCCGCACGTCGCACGGGGACACGGGCCGACGCTCGACCACCTCACCCGTCGCGTCCTCACCGTCGCCTTCGCCGCCGTCTGCTTCCAACCCCTGTACAACCAGGGCAGGTTGCTGGACTGGGGCGGCCCGGCCCATGCCCTGCTGCTCGTCGCGCTGCTCGTGCTCACCACCCTGTGGGACGCCGTCCTCGCGGCGGCGACGGCCCATGTGCGGACCCGGTGGCCGTTCGGGCCGCTGCTGCGCGACGAACTGCGGGCCACGCTCGGGATCGGTTCGGCCGTGTGCGCCACCGGGGCCGTCATGTCGCTCGCGGTCGCCGTGGTCGGACTGTGGGCGCTGCCCGTCTTCTCGCTGCCGCTGCTGCTCACCCAGCTCTCCTTCCGGCGCTACGCCGCCGTGCGGGTCACCTACCGGCAGACGATCGCCTCCCTCGCGCGCGCGACCGAGATCGCCGGGTACACACCGGCCGGGCACGCCAGGCGCGTGGCCGCCCTCAGCCGGGCCGTCGGCCGTGAGCTGGGACTTTCCGAGCCCGACCTCACCGTCCTGGAGTACGCGGCGCTGATGCACGACATCGGACAGCTCAGCCTGGTCGACCCGGTGCCGGCCGGCGCCACCGCCGTGCTCCCGGCGGACGAGCAGCGCCGGATCGCGCTGCTCGGCGGCGCCGTCGTACGGCAGACCGGGGTGGACGCCGAGGTCGCCGTGGTGGTGGAGCGGCAGGCCGACCCCTACCGGGAGCAGCCCGTCACCGCGCGCATCGTCCGCGCGGTGAACGCATATGAGGAGATGGCCAGGGAAGCAGGGCCCGGGGGGCCGCTGACGGCCCTGGAGAAACTGCGGCTGGCCACCGCCCACGACTATCAGCCCGAGGTCGTGGAGTCGCTGGCCCGGGTCCTGTCCCGACCCGGTCTGACCTTGCCCTGGTCTGGGTAACCCATGGGTAATGAGCGGCCGTCCGACGGTACGTGGTTGGATGCGAGGAAGAGGGTGTTCGGGGGCCAGGGCCAGCCCGGGGCTGCACTGTCTTCAAGGGACTCTTCAAAGGACCGGCAGGCGGGAAACGCAAGGAACTGGCAGGCGGGAATCGTGAGGATCTTCGGCAAGGGACGACACCGGCCCTCCGCCTCATGGCGGCAGGCCACCGACCGTGCGTTCACGCTGATCGGTGACGGCCGGTACGAGGACGCGGGCGCGCTGCTGACGCGTGCCGCGGACCTGGAGCCGTGGCTGTCCGAGTCCTGGTTCAACCTGGCCCTGCTGCACAAGTTCCGGCACGACTGGGAGCAGGCGCGGGCGGCGGGACTGCGGGCCGTCGCTCTGCTCGACCGGGAGACCGGCGCACCTGACTGGTGGAACGTCGGGATCGCGGCGACCGCCCTCCAGGACTGGCCGCTGGCCCGCCGTTCCTGGCAGGCGTACGGGCTGCGGGTACCCGGCGGCGCCGCCGTCTCGGGCGAGCCGGTGGGCATGGACCTCGGCAGCGCGGCCGTCCGGCTGTCGCCGGAGGGCGAGGCCGAGGTGGTGTGGGGACGCAGGCTGGACCCCGCCCGTGTCGAGGTGCTGTCGATCCCGCTGCCGTCCTCCGGACGCCGCTGGGGCGAGGTCGTGCTGCACGACGGCGTCCCGCACGGCGAGCGGACCACCGCCGCGGGGCACGCGTACCCGGTCTTCGACGAGATCGAGCTGTGGGCCCCCTCACCGGTGCCCACCTGGGTCGTCCTCCTGGAAGCGGCGACCGAGGACGACCGGGACGCGCTGGAGCAGCTCGCCGCCGACGCCGGCTTCGCCGCGGAGGACTGGTCGTCGTCCGTACGGCTGCTGTGCCGGATGTGCTCCGAGTCCCGGATGCCGTCCGACGAGGGCGACGAGGAGCACCTCGACCCGCACGACCACAGTGAGCCGGGGCACCCGGGTCCGCTCGGCCATCGCACCGACGGGCAGATGTGGGTGCCGGAGCGGGAGTGCGGGCTCGCGGCGCCCGCCTCGCTGGTGCGCGGTCTGCTCGACGGCTGGGTCGCGGACAGCCCGGACTCCCGTGACTGGCGGGATCTGGAAGAGGTCTGCTGAGTACACCTTTAGGCTGTACTCGCAGAATTTCCCAAGGTCTGAGGAAGGCGTACGTCGTCATGGCGCAGCAGGACACCGATCAGCAGCACGTGGGCGTGCTCCCCGTGGACGACGACGGCTTCGTCATCGACACCGAGGACGGCGAGGAGCGCGAGGCGGCCTACCGTGAGCGCGGCACCTCGCGGCCGATCACGGTGGTCGGGAACCCGGTGCTGCACAAGGAGTGCAAGGACGTCACCGACTTCGGGGACGAGCTGGAGCAGCTGGTCGCCGACATGTTCGCCAGCCAGCGCACCGCCGAGGGCGTGGGCCTGGCCGCGAACCAGATCGGTGTCGACCTGAAGGTCTTCGTCTACGACTGCCAGGACGACCAGGGCACCCGGCACGTCGGTGTGGTCTGCAACCCGAAGCTGGTCGAGCTGCCCGCCGACCAGCGCCAGCTGGACGAGAGCAACGAGGGCTGCCTCTCCGTGCCGACCGCCTACGCGCCGCTCGCCCGCCCCGACTACGCCGAGGTCACCGGGCAGGACGAGAAGGGCAACCCGATCAGGGTGCGCGGCACGGGCTACTTCGCGCGGTGCCTCCAGCACGAGACGGACCACCTGTACGGATACCTGTACATCGACCGGCTCTCCAAGCGCGAGCGCAAGGACGCGCTGCGGCAGATGGCCGAGAACGAGCCCCGCTACGCGATCGTGGCGAACGGCTGAGCCACCACTTCGCCGGGCGCCCCGCACGGCTGTGACATAAATTGACAGTCGGGACGCGCGTCCCCTCGTGGGTCTACTCGAACGGTGCCTGGGCAGGTGAACCTCCTGACCAGGCACCGTTCGCATGTACGTCGCACGTTCGATCCCTTGTGCTCCTTCGATGATCCGGATTCAGTCACACAAGGGGAGATTCTCGGCATGCTGAGGTAGTCACTGGGCCAAATCCGTTCCCAGAACGGTCAGTTGTGGTGCTGAATGGGAAGTGCGGGGATACGCAACGGCGCACGCCCGGCACAGATGGAGGGGTGTGACGTCAACAGGCGGCTGAGAGGGGTTTGTTCGTGCATGCTTTCTCATACAGCTCTTCATCGACAGCGATCGCGGTACCACCGGCGCTCTCTCTCCCGGTGATCGAGTCCGAGTTTCCCCGTCAACTGCACCCGTATTGGCCCAGGCTCCAGGAGAAGACCCGTACCTGGCTCCTCGAAAAACGGCTGATGCCGGCGGACAAGGTCGAGGAATATGCCGACGGCCTGTGCTACACGGACCTCATGGCGGGCTACTACATTGGCGCCTCCGACGAGGTCATGCAGGCGATAGCGGACTACAGCGCGTGGTTCTTCGTCTGGGACGACCGGCACGACCGCGATGTCATCCACGGCCGGGCGGGCGCCTGGCGGAGGCTCAGGTTCCGGCTCCACGCGGCCCTCGACGCTCCCAGTGACCATCTGCACCACCAGGATCCCCTGGTCGCGGGGTTCGCGGACAGCATGGTGCGGTTGTACTCGTTCCTCGGCGAGAACTGGAACAAACGGTTCGCACTCCACTTCCACGCGGTGATCGAGGCGTACGACCGGGAGTTCAGAAATCGGACCTCCGGCACCGTTCCCACGGTCGGAGAATACCTCGAACTCCGTCGGCTGACTTTCGCGCACTGGATCTGGACCGACCTTTTGGAACCCAGTGCCGGCCAGGAACTCCCCGGCAACGTACGACTGCATCCCGCATTCCACCGGGCGGCGCTGCTCAGCCAGGAATTCGCCGCATGGTACAACGACCTCTGTTCCCTGCCGAAGGAAATAGCGGGCGATGAGGTCCACAATCTCGGGATCAGTCTCATTCATCACCAGGGGCTGACGCTCGAAGAAGCCGTCGCCGAAGTGAGGCGGCGGGTCGAGGAATGCATCGAACAATTCCTCGTCGCCGAGAAAGACGTACTGAGGCTCGCCCACATACTCGCGGACGGCACCGCGCGGGGAAAAGCGACGAGCGCCGCCGTCCTGGCGTGCCTCGGAAACATGCGGAATTGGTTCAGCTCCGTGTACTGGTTCCACCACGAGTCGGGCCGGTACATGGTCGACAACTGGGACGACCGCTCCACACCCCCGTACGTCAACAATGAAGCGGCAGGTGAGAAATGACCGTCGAGTCGGTACGACCCGAGGTGTCCGAGGTGCGGGAGCTGTCCGTCCCGCCCCTCGCAGGAGGCGGGGTGCCCGGTCTCGGGCACGGCTGGAAACTGGTCCGCGACCCGCTGGGCTTCCTCGCCCAGCTGCGCGACCACGGCGACGTCGTCCGGCTCAGGATGGGCCCCAAGACGGTGTACGCCATCACCGCCCCCGCACTCACCGGGGCGCTGGCGCTCAACCCCGACTACGAGATAGGCGGCCCCCTGTGGGAGTCGCTCGAAGGACTGCTGGGCAAGCAGGGTGTCGCGACGGCCAACGGGCCGCTGCACCGGCGCCAGCGGCGGACCATCCAGCCGGCGTTCCGGCTCGACATCATCCCCGAGTACGGCCCGATCATGGAGGAGGAGGCGCGTGCGTTCGCGGCGCGCTGGGAGCCGGGGACGGCCGTCGACTGCACCTCCGAGTCGTTCCGTGTCGCCGTCCGTGTCGCCGCCCGCTGTCTGCTGCGCGGCCGGTTCATGGACGAGCGCGCCGAGCGGCTGAGCCTCGCCCTCGCCACCGTGTTCCGCGGCATGTACCGGCGCATGGTCATCCCCGCGGGCCCGCTCTATCGGCTCCCGCTTCCGTCGATACGCGCATTCGACCGGGCATTGGCCGACTTGCACGCGCTCGTCGATGAGATCATCGAGGAGCGACGGGCATCTGGTCAAAAGCCGGACGATTTGCTGACGGCATTACTGGAAGCGAAGAACG
Organism: Streptomyces sp. NPDC002935; assembly: GCF_040611295.1. NCBI lineage: Bacteria > Bacillati > Actinomycetota > Actinomycetes > Kitasatosporales > Streptomycetaceae > Streptomyces > Streptomyces sp. NPDC002935. Next base: position 9,859 of record NZ_JBEXNW010000010.1, on the reverse strand, counting down.
ACGTCGGCGACCCCATCGACGAACAGGAGATCCACGACCAAGTCGTCGCGATACTGACGCCCGGCAGCGAAACCATCGCGTCCACGATCATGTGGTTGCTCCACGTCCTGACAGAACATCCGGAACAGGCCGACAAGGTGGCCGAGGAAGTTCAATCCGTCGTCGGAGACCGGCCCGTCGGTTTCGACGACGTCCGGAAGCTGTCGCACACGAACAATGTCGTAGTCGAGGCGATGCGTTTGCGCCCCGCCGTATGGATATTGACGCGGCGCGCGGTGACCGAAACCGAACTGGGCGGCTACCGCATTCCGGCCGGTGCCGACATCATCTACAGCCCGTACGCGATCCAGCGCGACCCCCGGTCGTACCAGGAGCACCTGGATTTCGACCCCGACCGCTGGCTTCCGGAACGCTCCAAGGACATCCCGAAGTACGCGATGCGCCCCTTCAGCGTGGGCAACCGCAAGTGCCCGAGTGACCACTTCTCCATGGCGCTGCTCACCCTGATCACCGCGACCGTGGCGTCCCGGTGGCGCTTCGAGCAGGTGTCCGGATCCAACGACGCGACCCGCGTCGGCATCACCCTGCGGCCCCACAAGCTGCGACTGAAAGCCCGTCCGCGGTAGCGGGGCCGGGCGTCGCCGGTGCGGCCGGACTGGTCGCACGGGTGTCCGAACAGCACGTCCATCGGCGCATGTTCAGGCCGCCTGCGGGCCCCTGAACGTGCGCCGGTACGCGTGCGGGGTCGTCCCGAGGCTCCGTACGAACTGATGGCGCAGCGCCGCCGCGTTGCCGAAGCCGGTGCGGCCCGCGATCGCGTCCATCGTCTCGTCCGTGGCCTCCAGCAACTCCTGTGCCAGCAGCACCCGTTGACGCAGGATCCAGCGGTAGGGCGTGGTCCCCGTCTCCTGCTGGAAGCGGCGCGCGAAGGTGCGCGGCGCCATGTGGGCGCGGGCCGCCAGCTGTTCGACGGTCGTCTCCTCGTCGAGGTGCCGCTGCATCCACACCAGCACGTCGCCGACCGTGTCGCACCGCGAACGGGGCAGCGGGCGCTCGATGTACTGGGCCTGCCCGCCGTCGCGGTGCGGCGGCACCACCATGCGGCGGGCGATGGTGTTGGCCACCTCGGGACCCTGCTCCTTGCGGACGATGTGCAGGCAGGCGTCGATACCGGCGGCGGTGCCGGCCGAGGTGATCACCGGGTCCTCGTCCACGTACAGGACGTCCGGCTCGATGATCGCCCGCGGGTACTGCCGGGCCAGCTCGTCGGCCTGCTGCCAGTGCACGGCGCAGCGCCGGCCGTCCAGGAGTCCGGCCGCGCCGACGGCGAAGACGCCGGAACAGACACTGAGCACCCGGGCCCCGCGGTCCACCACGCTCCGCAGTGCCGCGAGGAACTCCGGCGGATAGCCGCGTACGGCGTAGGTGTCACCGGCGGGCACGACCACCAGGTCGGCCTCTTCGAGCCGGTCGAGGCCGTACGGAGTGGAGACCGTGAACCCGGAGACATGGGTGCCGAGCGTCGGCCCCTCGGCGGAGACGACGGCGAACTCGTAGACGGGCAGGCCCTCGTCGCTGCGGTCGAGGCCGAACACCTCGCAGACGACGCCGAGTTCGAAGGGATGCACGCCGTCGAGCAGGACAGCCGCCACGTTGTTCAACATGCCCTCCAGTGTGCCCTGGAGATGGCAGTAATTCGAGGGTGTGCGGCAGTTCTGCCACTGATGGTAAGGAGCCATCGGCGCGAGACTAGTGTCATGAACTCAGCGATGGACAACCTCGTCGGAATCCTGGCCGTCCTCGGGATCTTCGCGGTCGTGACGATCCCGTCCCTGATCGGGCTGGCGCGCGAGCGGCGCGTGGACCGTCAGCTAAGGGCGGCCGCCCGCTCCCGTCAGGAGGCGGGGCGGCGGCCGCGGCCTCACGCCTTCGTCACCACCACCGTGACCGTCCACTCCTGAAGGCCGTCGCAGGAGACCCGGGCCGGATCGCTCGGACACATCGGCCGGGACGACGTCAGCCGGACCGTTCCCGCCGAGACCGCCCTGTAGGCGGCCGACGCGTCGCCCGGCTGGAGGACGATGCCGCTGTTGGTGGCCTCCAGACCGGTGCCGTCGGCCTTCACGGGCGCCCAGGGCCGGCGGGTGGTGCCGTCCAGGGAGACGCGGATCGTCTCGCCGGACGCCAGACAGTACGTGTGCCCGGTGTCGGTGGCGCCGAGCTCCGCCTTCGCCGTGGCACAGTCCCGGTGGGACGGGGTGGGCGACGGCGACACGCTGCCGCTGCCGCCCGCGTCGCCTCCGCTCTGCGTGCCGCAGCCGGCGAGGAGCAGGGCCAGGGCGGTGAGGGCGATGGTCCGGGTGTGGGTCGTTCGACGCATGGGGTGGCCTCCTTGCGGGTTGGACGTGCCACCGGTGGATCAGGATCCCTCTTCGCGCGAAAGGGCCCCGGCCGCTACGGCGGCCGGGGATCGGCACGTCGATCGGCGGCGCGGGCGGGGGCAGTACGTGACGAGAGCCGGGCCGCACAGGCGGCCCGGCTCTCGACGGGCCGAACGCGCGGCCCCGCACTCATCGATGACGAATCGTCAGAAGTCCTCGTCGAAGTCGACCGTGCCCTCCACCGCGACCTGGTACGCGGACGGCCGGCGCTCGAAGAAGTTGGTCAGCTCCTGGACACCCTGGAGCTCCATGAACGAGAACGGGTTCTCGGAGCCGTACACCGGCGCGAAGCCCAGCCGCTGAAGGCGCTGGTCGGCGACGCACTCCAGGTACTGCCGCATCGAGTCGGTGTTCATGCCCGGCAGACCCTCACCGCACAGGTCGCGCCCGAACTGCAGCTCGGCCTCGACTGCCTCGCGCAGCATGTCGGTCACCTGCTCCTGGAGCCGGTCGTCGAAGAGCTCCGGCTCCTCCTTGCGGACGGTGTCGACGACCTCGAAGGCGAAGCTCATGTGCATCGTCTCGTCGCGGAACACCCAGTTGGTGCCGGTCGCCAGGCCGTGCAGCAGACCCCGGCTGCGGAACCAGTAGACGTACGCGAAGGCCCCGTAGAAGAAGAGCCCCTCGATGCACGCGGCGAAGCAGATGAGGTTGAGCAGGAAGCGGCGGCGGTCGGCCTGGGTCTCCAGCCGGTCCAGCTTCTCCACCCCCTCTGTTCCATCAAATGCAGCCATCCACTTGAAGCAGAACTGGGCCTTCTCGCGGATGGAGGGGATGCTCTCGACGGCCGCGAAGGCCGCGGTGCGGTCCTCGGGGTCGGGCAGGTAGGTGTCGAGCAGCGTCAGATAGAACTGGACGTGCACGGCCTCCTCGAAGAGCTGCCGGCTCAGGTAGAGCCGTGCTTCGGGGGAGTTGATGTGCTTGTACAGCGTCAGCACCAGGTTGTTCGCCACGATCGAGTCGCCCGTCGCGAAGAACGCGACCAGCCGGCCGATCATGTGCTGCTCACCCGGCGTCAGCTTCGCGAGGTCGGCGACGTCCGAGTGGAGGTCGACCTCCTCGACGGTCCAGGTGTTCTTGATGGCGTCCCGGTAGCGCTCATAGAAGTCCGGGTAGCGCATGGGACGCAGGGTGAGTTCGAAGCCCGGGTCGAGGAGGTTCTTCTCGGACGCGGCCTTCTCGGTGTTCGTGGCGCTCATTACTGGCAGGCCTCGCAGGACTCGGGGTTTTCCAGGGAGCAGGCGACGGCGTCGGGATCGGCCACCTGCTGCACGGGGATGGTCTTCTCGGGCTGCGCCTGGGCCGCGCGGGCGATGCGTGTCGCCGGGCGGGAGCGCAGGTAGTACGTCGTCTTCAGGCCCGACTTCCAGGCGTAGGAATACATCGAGGAGAGCTTGCCGATGGTCGGCGTCTCCAGGAACAGGTTCAGGGACTGCGCCTGGTCCAGGAACGGGGTCCGGGCGGCGGCCATGTCGATCAGGCCGCGCTGCGGGATCTCCCACGCCGTGCGGTACAGGTCGCGGACGTCCTGCGGGACCCAGGTGAAGCCCTGCACCGAGCCGCTGGACTCGCGCAGCGCCTCACGGGTCTGCGCGTCCCACACGCCGAGCTTCTTCAGCTCGGCCACCAGGTAGGAGTTGACCTGGAGGAACTCGCCGGAGAGCGTCTCGCGCTTGAACAGGTTCGACACCTGCGGCTCGATGCACTCGTAGACGCCCGCGATGGACGCGATGGTGGCGGTGGGCGCGATCGCGAGCAGCAGCGAGTTGCGCATGCCGACCGCCGCGATCCGCTGCCGCAGGGCCGCCCAGCGCTCCGGCCAGTTCAGCTCGACGTCGAAGTGGTCCGGGTGCAGCACGCCACGGGCGGTACGGGTCTTCTCCCAGGCGGGGAGCGGGCCGATGGGGGTCCCCCCTGCACCGGAGCCTGTCGAAGGTGCTTGGGGGCGCTCGGCGAGGTCCGCGGAGGCCTCGTACGCGGCGAGCATGATGCGCTCGGCGATCCGGGTGGACAGCGCGCGGGCCTCGGGCGAGTCGAAGGGCAGCCGCAGCTTGAAGAAGACGTCCTGGAGACCCATCGCGCCCAGGCCCACCGGACGCCACTTGGCGTTGGAGCGGCGCGCCTGCTCGGTCGGGTAGAAGTTGATGTCGACGACACGGTCGAGGAAGGTGACCGCGGTGCGCACGGTCTCGTCGAGCCGCTCCCAGTCGATGTCCTGGCCGACCACGAACGCGCCCAGGTTGACCGAGCCCAGGTTGCAGACCGCCGTCTCCCCGTCGTCCGTGACCTCCAGGATCTCGGTGCACAGGTTCGAGGAGTGGACGGTGTGGCCCGGCTCCGCCGTCTGGTTGGCGGTGCGGTTGGCGGCGTCCTTGAAGGTCATCCAGCCGTTGCCGGTCTGCGCGAGGGTGCGCATCATCCGGCCGTACAGATCGCGGGCCGGGATGGTCTTCTTGGCGAGACCCGCCTCCTCGGCCTTGCGGTACGCGGCGTCGAACGCGTCGCCCCACAGGTCGACCAGTTCCGGCACGTCGGAGGGGGAGAAGAGGGACCAGACGCCGTCCTCGTTCACCCGCCGCATGAACTCGTCCGGGATCCAGTGCGCGAGGTTCAGGTTGTGCGTACGCCGGGCGTCCTCACCGGTGTTGTCGCGCAGCTCCAGGAACTCCTCGATGTCGGAGTGCCAGGTCTCCAGGTAGACCGCGGCCGCGCCCTTGCGCCGGCCGCCCTGGTTCACGGCGGCGACCGAGGCGTCGAGTGTCTTGAGGAACGGGACGATGCCGTTGGAGTGCCCGTTGGTGCCCCGGATCAGTGAACCGCGCGAGCGGATGCGGGAGTAGGACAGGCCGATGCCGCCCGCGTGCTTCGACAGGCGCGCCACCTGGTGGTAGCGGTCGTAGATGGAGTCCAGCTCGTCCAGCGGGGAGTCGAGGAGGTAGCAGGACGACATCTGCGGGTGCCGCGTACCGGAGTTGAACAGCGTGGGGGAGGAGGGGAGGTAGTCGAGGCGGCTCATGAGCCGGTAGAGCGCGGCGACTTCGTCCACGGAGCGGGCCGTGTCGTCCTCGGCGAGGCCGGACGCCACCCGGAGCATGAAGTGCTGGGGCGTCTCGACGACCGACCGGGTGATCGGGTGCCGGAGCAGATAGCGGCTGTGCAGGGTGCGCAGCCCGAAGTAGCCGAAGCGGTCGTCGCCCTCGACGTCGATCAGCGCGTCGAGGCGGGCGCTGTGCAGCCGGACGAACGCGGCCGTGCGGTCGGCGATCAGGCCCTCGCGGTGGCCGACGGCGACCGACTCGGAGAAGGTCGTGACGCCCTGGGAGGCGGCCTCGGCGGCGATGCCGATCGTGAGCAGGCGGGCGGCCAGCCGGGAGTAGACGGGGTCCTCGGAGATGAGACCGGCGGCCGCCTCGGTGGCCAGTTCGCGCAGCTCGGCCTCGTCGGCGCGGGCGGACCGGCCGCGCAGCGCCGCGGCGGCGACCCGGCCGGGGTCGGCGTCGGTGAGGTCGGCGGTGAGGTCCGTCAGGGTCCGCAACAACACGGCTCCGGGACCGTCGGTCTCCACCGGGGCCTGCTGCGCGGTCACTGAAGCCGGATCGGCTGGCGCGATGGTCACGTGGGGCTCTCCCTCGCTCGGCACGGGGCCTTGCGGGAAGGAGCGGGGCACACGGGAGCGCTTCTGGGCAGCAGCGCACCGCGTCCACCGGCCCAATTCCACGAGGCCCGGACGTCGTCGGCACCCGGGCCGGACGGCCGGGGCGCGCTGTCGGCAGGTCCTCGGACTGACGCGAGTGCGGGCACGTGGGTACGCGAACACACACAAGTACACCGTTGCGGGACAGTTCCGGATTCGCACCGGATTCCCCTGCGGTGACAGCGACCATGAGCATACATCTTGTGTCGGGCTTCGGGAGTGCCCCCACATGTTGTGTCCGGAGGGTGTCGGGGAGCGCTACGGAGTGTGGTGGAGCGTCAACTCGTAGGTGAGCGGCCGGAGGTCGTCGGGCCGAGCGCGAGGGCCCCGCCGTGCCCGCCCGGCACGGCGACGGGCCGCCGGTTCCCGCCCGGCGGCCCGTCGTACGGCGCTGTCGCTTCCTTCGCAATCAGTGGCTAGTGGCTCGCGTCCGCGGTGGCCGGCGGGAGCTCCGTCTCGACCCCCGGGTCTCCCGCGTCGGCCGTGTAGTCCCCGGGCGACGTCTGGTCGATGCCGTCCGGGGCCTTGAACGCCCTGAGGGCGAAGGTGAGGACGACGGCCACGGCCACGTTCAGGACGAACGCCGTCAGGCCGATGTAGCCGATCTCGCCGATGCCGGGGATCTCCTTCGAGCTGCCGCCGAAGTGCTTCTGGGTCGGCGAGGCCACCCCGTAGGCGGCGATCGTGCCGTAGAGCATGCCGACCGCCCAGCCGCCCAGCAGTGCCCAGCGGTGGAACCAGCGGGTGAACAGCCCGCCGACCAGCGCCGGGAAGGTCTGCAGGATCCAGATGCCGCCGAGCAACTGGAAGTTGATCGCGACGGTCTTGTCCATGGTCAGGACGAACACCAGCGCACCGACCTTCACCAGGAGCGAGACCAGCTTGGAGACCTGGGTCTCCTGCCGCGGGGTCGCGTCCGGCTTGATGAAGTCCTTGTAGATGTTGCGGGTGAAGAGGTTCGCGGCCGCGATGGACATGATGGCCGCCGGGACGAGCGCTCCGATGCCGATAGCGGCGAAGGCCACGCCCGCGAACCAGTCGGGGAACATGTTCTCGAAGAGCTGGGGGATGGCGAGCTGGCCGTTCTGCACCTTCACACCGGCCGCGATCGCCATGAACCCGAGCAGGGCGAGCAGGCCCAGCATCAGCGAGTACAGCGGCAGGATCGTGGTGTTGCGGCGGATCACCTCGCGGCTGCGGCTGGACAGCGTCGCGGTGATCGAGTGCGGATACATGAACAGCGCCAGCGCCGAGCCGAGCGCGAGGGTGGCGTACGTCCACTGGCCCGCCTCGGCGGGGACGATCCCGCCGGCGCCCGCGGCCGTGTACTTGTCGCTCGCCGCCTTGAAGATCTCGTCGAAGCCGCCCAGCTTGATCGGGATGTAGATGATGGCCACCGCGATCACGATGTAGATCAGGGTGTCCTTCACGAACGCGATCAGGGCGGGGGCCCGCAGGCCCGAGGAGTAGGTGTACGCGGCCAGCACACCGAAGGCGATGAGGAGCGGGAGGTCCTTGACGAACCAGTTGGTGCTGTCGCCGCCGCCCACGCCCATCACGTCGAGGACGGCCTGGATGCCGACCAGTTGGAGCGCGATGTACGGCATGGTGGCCAGGATGCCGGTGACGGCCACGGCGAGGGACAGGCCCTTGGAACCGAAGCGGCCGCGCACGAAGTCCGAGGTCGTCACATAGCCGTGCTTGTGGGAGACCGACCAGAGGCGGGGCAGGAACGTGAAGATAAGCGGGTAGACCAGGATCGTGTACGGCACGGCGAAGAAGCCGGCGGCGCCCGCCGCGTAGATCGCCGCGGGTACGGCGACGAAGGTGTACGCGGTGTAGAGGTCGCCGCCGAGCAGGAACCAGGTCACCCAGGTGCCGAAGGACCGTCCGCCCAGGCCCCATTCGTCGAGGCTGTGTTCGTTGTCGGCCCGGCGCCAGCGTGCGGCCAGGAAGCCCATGACCGTGACGGCCAGGAAGAAGAAGACGAAGACGCCGAGGGCGACGCCGTTCACACCGTCGTTCATGCTCCGGCACCTCCCTCGGCGGAGGCGGAGGCCGAGGCGGCGGCGCGGGCGCGCTGGTCACGCCGCCACAGCTGGTACGCGGTCACGGTCAGTACCGTGGACAGGGGCACCCACAGCAACTGGTACCAGTAGAAGAACGGGATGCCGATGAAGGCCGGGTCGGTCTTCGTGTAGGAGCCGACCCACAGCATCGCCACGAAGGGCGCGAGCAGGCAGAGGGCGATCACCACACGGACCGGTGTCACCACCGGTGGTTTCACTTCGGGCAGGTCTGACATGGGTCGGCTCCGTCCCCTCATCGATCACCTGAGCAACGCGCAGGCAATCTAGGCGACGGTTCCGCTTTAGGGAACACCCCCGTCCGGACGCCGGGTGTGGAGGGTTCGTGTGGGCGCGCACAGCGCCCCAGCAGGAGCTGAACCCCTTTCGCGGGCACGGATTCTGACGGTCCGTCCGGACCGTCGGGCGGCACGGCGCACGGCGCACGGGCACGGGCACGGGCAAGGGCACGGGCACGGGCACGGGAGAGTCTGTCCCGCGCGGGTACGGAGTCCGCCCCGCGCGGGTACGGGAGTGTCCGCCCCGCGCGTGCGCCACCCGACGTGGCTCAGTCCTGCGGGCGCTTGAGGCGGGCGACGAACTTGTACCGGTCTCCCCGGTACACCGACCGCACCCACTCCACCGGCTCGCCCTGCCGGTCGAGCGAGTGGCGGGAGAGCATCAGCATGGGCAGACCCACGTCGGTGCCGAGCAGTCCGGCCTCGCGCGGGGTCGCCAGCGAGGTCTCGATGGTCTCCTCGGCCTCGGCGAGATGGACGTCGTACACCTCGGCGAGCGCGGTGTAGAGGGAGGTGTACTTGACGAGCGACCGGCGCAGGGCGGGGAAACGCTTGGCGGAGAGGTGGGTCGTCTCGATGGCCATGGGTTCGCCGCTCGCGAGGCGCAGCCGCTCGATGCGCAGCACCCGGCCGCCGGCCGAGATGTCGAGCAGACCGGCGAGGGTCTCGTCCGCGGTGATGTAGCCGATGTCCAGCAGCTGCGAGGTGGGTTCGAGGCCCTGGGCGCGCATGTCCTCGGTGTACGAGGTCAGTTGGAGCGCCTGGGAGACCTTCGGCTTGGCGACGAAGGTGCCCTTGCCCTGGATGCGTTCGAGACGGCCCTCGACGACCAGCTCCTGAAGGGCCTGCCGCACCGTGGTGCGCGAGGTGTCGAACTCGGCGGCGAGGGTCCGCTCGGGCGGTACCGGTGTACCGGGCGGCAGTGTCTCCGTCATGTCGAGCAGGTGCTTCTTGAGGCGGTAGTACTTGGGCACGCGCGCGGTACGGATGGGCGCCCCACCCTCGTTCTCCGCACTGCTGACGTCGGTGCTCATGCTCTGCCTTCCCGGCTCCGGATGCCGAAGCGACCGACATGACGTCGGCCACGGCTCACATCGTGGCACGGCTTGACGTGCGAGTGTCCCTCGCACGCTCCGTGATCCCCTCTATATACCGTCGCCGTACTCGTTGGTCTAGTCCATCGCGTGCAGACGGCCGCGCGGGCGGCCCGGAGGCGGTCGCTTCGGGGGCCGTGAACGGGCCTGTTAATTATGCCGCTTACCTACTTAGACGGTGTCCTACATGGGAGTTGGTCGTTGGGCTGTGTATGGGGCGGGGTACGTGGAGTTGGATTGTTCCGGACGGCTTGTGGGAGATTGC